>NZ_CP107939.1:6913515-7215446 GCF_036046055.1 Nocardia sp. NBC_00403 | reverse complement strand
ACCGCGGCAAACGCCGCGACCGGCTGCCCACCACGTGCCGCGTACCGCGGTGTCGAGGCTCGGGAGGCGATTTCGGGGGAGGCGGGGGTGTCTGGCACAATGGACCACCGTCCTTCCTGGACAGTGTCAGCCCGTCTCCGGTTACGTGCCGCGCGGCGGTCACACACTCCATGCGCAAAACCGGGCTCGCAGACCATGCGGGTCGCTGAATTGCGCCGTGACCACACTATGAAAGGCAATCAGCACATGGCTGTCCGCATCAAGCTCACCCGCCTCGGCAAGATCCGCAACCCGCAGTACCGCGTGGTCATCGCGGACGCCCGCACCCGTCGTGACGGTCGCGCCATCGAGAACGTCGGCAAGTACCACCCGAAGGAAGAGCCGTCGCTGATCGAGATCGACTCCGAGCGCGTGCAGTACTGGCTCGGTGTCGGCGCGCAGCCGACCGAGGCCGTGCAGCGTCTGCTGGAGATCACCGGTGACTGGCAGAAGTTCAAGGGCCTGCCCGGCGCCGAGGGCACGCTGAAGGTCAAGGCTCCGAAGACCTCCAAGCTGGACCTGTTCAACGCCGCGCTGGCCGCTGCCGACAACGAGCCGGTCGCCGACGCCGTCACCCCCAAGAAGAAGGCCGCCAAGAAGGACGAGGCCGCTGAGGTGCCCGCCACCGAGGCCGCCGAGTAATGAGTGCAGTCGTCGCCGATGCCGTCGAACATCTGGTTCGCGGCATTGTCGCCAATCCCGATGACGTCCGTGTCGAGCTGATCACCGGCCGTCGCGGACGCACCGTCGAGGTCCATGTCCATCCCGAGGATCTCGGCAAGGTGATCGGGCGCGGCGGTCGCACCGCAACCGCGCTGCGCACCCTTGTCGCCGGTATCGGCGGCCGGGGTATCCGGGTCGACGTGGTCGACACCGACGCCTAGATGGAACTCGTCGTAGGGCGGGTCGCCAAGTCGCACGGTGTGCGTGGCGAACTCGTCGTCGAGGTCCGCACCGACGAACCCGAGGCACGTTTCGCTCCGGGCACCACACTGCGTGGCCGTCTGGCGCGATCCAAAGAAGTCCGTGACTTCACCGTGGAGTCGGCCCGAGAGCATTCGGGCCGGCTTCTCGTGCATGTCGCCGGCGTCGCCGACCGCACCGCCGCCGACGCGCTGCGCGGCACGCTGTTCTTCGTCGACAGCGCCGACCTGCCGCCGTCGGAGGATTCGGACGAGTACTACGACCACGAGCTGGAGGGGCTGACCGTCCAGCTCACCGACGGCACCGTCGTCGGCAAGGTCACCGAGGTGCTGCATTCCGCTGCGGGTGAACTGCTTTCGGTGCGCGCCGCCGAAGACGACAGGGAGATCCTGATCCCGTTCGTCAATGCCATCGTGCCCACGGTGTCGCTGGCCGACGGTCTCGTCGTCATCGATCCACCCGAAGGTCTCCTCGATCCGGAATGAAGGCGGGATGAGACACAGTCACCCAGTGCTCGTGCCGCCGCGGTGTGGGAACTCCCGTGCCGTGGGGTCAGCATGAAACTCGATGTCGTCACGATCTTTCCGGAGTATCTGGAGCCGTTGCGCACCGCGTTGCTCGGCAAGGCGATCGACAAGGGCCTGATCTCCCTCGGTGTGCACGATCTGCGCCGCTGGACGCACGACGTGCACAAGTCCGTCGACGATTCCCCCTACGGCGGTGGGCCCGGCATGGTCATGAAGCCGACCATCTGGGGCGACGCCCTGGACGAGGTCTGCCCCGACGACGCGCTGCTGGTCGTGCCTACTCCCGCCGGTGTCCCGTTCACTCAGGCGACCGCGCAGCGCTGGGCCACCGAGCAGCACCTCGTCTTCGCCTGTGGCCGTTATGAAGGCATCGACCAACGCGTCTTAGATGACGCGGCCCGCCGGGTGCGCGTCGAGGAGGTCAGCATCGGCGACTACGTCCTGATCGGCGGCGAGGCCGCCGTCCTCGTCATGACCGAGGCGGTCGTGCGTCTGCTGCCCGGCGTTCTGGGCAATCAGCAATCACACCAAGAGGATTCGTTCTCCGACGGCCTCCTGGAAGGCCCGAGCTACACCCGCCCGGTGAGCTGGCGCGGACTGGAAGTTCCGCCGATCCTGCTGTCCGGCGACCACGCCAAGGTTGCGGCGTGGCGCCATGAGCAGTCACTCGAACGTACTCGCGCGCGGCGCCCGGATCTGTTGCCGCCGGACTGATTTCGCGCCCCTTGCTGCCGCGATGTCGGTGCGTCGACCCGGCAACAGGTCGACTACCGCGCCGGTGCAGGTGATCCGGGTCGGTCACCGGCGATCGGTGCGCCCGGTCGATCTACGGCAGCAGACCATGGCGGCGGGCGATTACGACGGCCTCGTGCCGTGAATGGGTATCGAGCTTGCTCATCGCATTGCGCAGGTAGCTCTTCACCGTTTCGGGGCCGAGGGAAAGGCGTTGTGCGGCTTCCTGATTGGTGCAACCGAGCGCGATCTGAGACAGCACGTCCAGTTCACGGCGCGATAGTCGCGGCGCATCCGACGTCGGTGCCCCGGTCATGACGCGGGTCAGCCGTTCGCACACATCGTGCAGACGCGTGCGCAGCTTCTCGTCCTCGGCCGTGCGCGCCATGCCGCGCAGTTCGGCATGGATATCGCGCAATTCCTCGGTGACCGCGGGTGCGGTGTCCGGGGTCGGCGCGGCCAGCTCGAGCAGTCGGATGCGCCGATCCACCTCGTCGCGGATGGCGATCTCGGCGGCGAGCCGCCGACCGGCCTCGACCACGAGATCGGCGGTGCGGTCACCGAGCGGTGAGCCACCGCGATTGGCGGCGTAGATGACTGCGCGGGAGTGATCGTCCACGACCACTGGGACCGCGACAACGGAGCGGATGTGCTCGCCGGAGACCGGCGCGTCGTAGTGATGGGTGATCGAGGACGCGTTGCGGTAATCGGCGACCGACGCTGGTCGTCGCATGTCCATGACCCGACCGCCGAGGCCGGAGGTACGTAGCACCGACAGTCCGCGCAGCGCGTTGGTCATGGTGCCGACGAACTCCGTCAACAACAGCGCGTCGTTGTGCACCTCGCCGCCGAACACCACCGGGACCCCGGCCTTGTTCGCCACCCAGCGGATTTCGGCGCGCAATGCGTCGCCGTCGCGTGGGCGCAGCAGGGGGGTGGTGTGGGTCAAACGACTCACCCCTTTTCGGGGGTAGTGGCGAACATGATGTGACCCACATCCTATTAGACGAGGGGTGAGGTGGATCACGGATGAGGAGAGGCGACATGAGCACGGACCTGAATGCGCGGGTGCGCGAGCTGCTGGAGCGTTACGACGGGCCCGACGCGTGTGCGGCGGAGCTGTTGTGCGACCGGCATTCGGAGGCCAAGGTCGCGTTCACCGTTGTCGATGCCGACCTCGGCTCGATCGACCTCACCTACGGTGAGCTCCGCGAGCGCTCGGCACGGTTCGCCGCGGCGCTGGCCGAGCAGGGTGTCGGGCCGGGGGATCGGGTCGCGACGCTGATGGCCAAGTCGGTGGATCTGGTGGTTGCCCTGCTCGGTATCTGGCGGCGCGGTGCGGTGCACGTACCGCTGTTCACCGCGTTCGCGCCGCCCGCCATTGCATTCCGATTGGCTGCCAGCGGCGCGGTGCTCGTCATCGTCGATGCCGATCAAGCGGGAAAGCTGGCCCCGGGTGCGGACATTCCGGCCGATGCGCCGTGGACGGTCGTGGTCGCCGGCGACGAGGTGACCGCGCAGCTGCGGTTCGCCGATCTGCTCGCCACGCACTCCGCCGATGATCCACGGGCCATGGCGGTCGCCGTCGGCGGCGAGGGTCTGCTCGTGCAGCTGTTCACCAGCGGCACCACCGGTACGCCGAAGGGCGTCCCGATCCCGGTCCGCGCGCTGGCCTCCTTCCACGCGTATCAAGAGTTCGCGCTGGATGTTCGTCCAGAGGACGTGTTCTGGAATGCCGCTGATCCGGGCTGGGCCTACGGGCTCTATTACGCGATCCTCGGCCCGCTGGCCGCGGGCACGCGCAGTTTGCTGCTGCACGCGGGCTTCTCGCCCGCGCTCACCTGGCAGGTGCTCGCGCGCTTCGGCGTCACCAACTTCGCCGCCGCACCGACGGTGTATCGAGCACTGCGGGCCGCCGACACCGTGGTGCCCGCGGGAGTGTCGCTCCGTCGGGCCTCCTCGGCTGGTGAGCCCCTCACCCCCGAGGTCGTCGCATGGTCCGCGCAGCATCTCGGGGTGGCCGTGCGCGACCACTACGGGCAGACCGAGCACGGCATGGTCATCTGCAACGCCTGGCACGACGAACTGGACACCACGGTGCCGATCGGCTCGATGGGCAGGCAGCTGCCCGGCTGGACCTGCGCGGTGCTCGTGGACGACGCCGACCTCGAAGCGGCGCCGGGACAGCTCGGCCGTGTCGCCATCGACACCGAACGCAGCCCGCTGCTGTGGTTCCTCGGCTACCTCGACGCCCCCGAGCGCACCGCACAGCGCTACACCGCGGACGGGCGCTGGTATCTCACCGGCGATGCGGGCTCGCGGGATGCCGACGGCTTTTTCCGCTTCTCCTCCCGCGACGATGACGTGATCATCATGGCGGGCTACCGAATCGGCCCGTTCGAGGTGGAGAGCGTGCTCGTGCTGCACGAGCAGGTCGCGGAGGCAGCGGTGGTCGGCATGCCGGACGAGCTGCGCGGTGAGGTGCTCGAGGCATTCGTGGTGCTGCGCAACGGCTCCGCGGGCGATGAGGACCTCGCCGAGGAACTGCAGCGGTTGGTCAAGGAGAAGTTCGCCGCGCACGCGTATCCGCGCCGAGTGCATTTCGTGGCAGAGTTGCCCAAGACGCCGAGCGGCAAGGTGCAGCGGTTCGTGCTGCGGCAGCAGGGGAGCAAGTGATGTTGTCGATACCGCTGCCCAGCTATGCGTCGGGCATCTCGGACACGCCCCTGCTCGGTGACACCATCGGCGCCGATTTCGATCGGACGGTGGCCGCTCATCCCGACCGGGAGGCGTTGGTGGACTACTTGTCCGGTCGCCGCTGGACCTATCGTCTGCTCGCCGACGCGATCGACACGCTGGCCACCGGCCTGGCGGCGCGCGGCATCGGCAAGGGTGACCGAGTCGGTATCTGGGCGCCCAACTGCCCGGAGTGGTTCATGGTGCAGTACGCGACGGCGAAGCTCGGCGCGATCCTGGTGAATATCAATCCGGCCTACCGCACCAGCGAATTGGAGTATGTGCTGCACCAAGCCGGGGTGCGAATGCTGATTGCCGCACGCGCCTTCAAATCGTCGGACTACGTCGCGATGATCGAGCAGGTCCGGCCGAAATGCGAAGGGCTGGAGCAGGTACTCGTGTTCGGCATGCCGGAATGGGATGCGTTGGTGCAGGGGGATATCGACGTCGATGGTCTTGCCCGGATTGCGGCGACACTGTCCACCGATGACCCGATCAACATTCAATACACCTCTGGCACAACAGGATTCCCGAAGGGCGCGACGCTCAGTCATCACAACATCCTGAACAACGGCTACTCCGTCGGCGAGCTCTGCGGCTACACCGAGCAGGACCGGATCTGCGTTCCGGTCCCGTTCTACCACTGCTTCGGCATGGTCATGGGCAATCTCGCGAGCACGAGCCACGGTGCGGCGGTGGTGATTCCGGCGCCGTCGTTCGACCCGATCGCGACCCTGCAGGCGGTGGCCGAGGAGCGGTGCACCTCCCTGTACGGGGTGCCGACCATGTTCATCGACCTGCTCACCGCACTGGACAGTGCGCCCGCTGACGCCGTGCCGGACCTCTCGAGCCTGCGCACCGGCATCATGGCCGGCTCGCCGTGCCCGGTCGAGGTGATGAAGCGGGTGATCGACCGCATGGGCATGCGTGAGGTCTGCATCTGTTACGGCATGACGGAAACATCGCCGGTGTCCACCCAGACCCGCCGCGACGACAGCATCGAGCGTCGGACCGCGACCGTCGGCCGGGTCGGGCCGCATCTGGAGGTCAAGATCGTCGATCCGGCAACGGGTTCGACGGTGCCGCGCGGCGAACCCGGCGAACTGTGCACCCGCGGCTACTCGGTGATGCTCGGCTATTGGGAGCAGGCCGAGAAGACCGCCGAGGTGATCGATGCCGCCCGCTGGATGCACACCGGCGATATCGGCGTAATGGACTCCGACGGCTATCTGGCGATCACCGGCCGGATCAAGGACATGGTGATCCGCGGTGGCGAGAACATCTATCCCAGGGAAATCGAGGAGTTTCTCTACGCCCATCCCGACATTCTGGACGCCCAGGTGATCGGTGTCCCCGACCCGAAATACGGTGAGGAGCTGATGGTCTGGATCAGGATGCGTGCGGGCGCGGCGCCGCTGGACGCCGAGGCGGTACGCGCGTTCTGCACAGGCAGGTTGGCGCACTTCAAGATTCCGCGGTATGTACACATCGTCGACGAGTTCCCGATGACCGTCACCGGGAAGGTGCGCAAGGCCGAGATGCGGGAGCTGGCGAAGGACTTGCTGGGGTGATCACAGCCATGCCGAACCGACCGGGTCGACGCCACATACACGTCGGTTCACCTGGGTGCGGCCTCGTTGTCAGCAGACGACGGTAGTGTCTGCGGACGTGACGACAGCGCCCGAGACCGCCAGTGCAGAGTCCAGCCCCAGTTCCGACAGTGCGAACCATGCCAGCGTCAACCGTCGCATCGCCGACGAGCTGGAGGTGCGCGAGAGCCAGGTCCGCGCGGCCGTCGAGCTGATCGACGCAGGCTCGACCGTGCCCTTCATCGCGCGTTACCGCAAGGAGGTGACCGGCGGTCTCGACGACGCGCAGCTGCGCCAGCTCGACGAACGCCTGCACTACCTGCGCGAACTCGACGAGCGCCGGGCCGCGATCGTCGAGTCGATCCGGAGTCAGGGCAAGCTCGAGCCCGCATTGCACCAGCAGATCATGCTTGCCGAGACCAAGGCCAGGCTCGAGGACATCTACCTGCCGTTCAAGCCGAAGCGCCGCACCAAGGCGCAAATCGCGCGCGAGGCAGGCCACGAACCGGTCGCCGACGCGTTGATCACCGATCCAGGCACCGACCCCGCGCAGTACACCGCCGAGCAGCTCGACGGCGCCCGCGCCATCCTGGTCGAACGATTCGCCGAGGACGCCGACCTGGTCGGTGAGCTGCGTGAGCTGATGTGGAACCGCGGTCGGATCACCTCGGCGGTGCGCCCGGGCAAGGAGGAGGCGGGCGCCAAGTTCGCCGACTATTTCGAGTTCAGCGAGCCGTTCACCAAGCTGCCCTCGCACCGGATTCTCGCGTTGCTGCGCGGCGAGAAGGAAGATGTGCTTTCACTGCAGCTGGAGCCGGACACCGAGGAACTCGCGCCGGGTGAGCGCAGCATCTTCGAGGGCCGGATCGCCGTGCAGTTCGATATCGCCGATCGCGGTCGCGCGGCCGACAGCTGGCTGCTGGACACCGTGCGCTGGGCATGGCGCACCAAACTTCAAGTGAGCCTTGGCATCGACACCAGGATGCGGTTGCGGCAGGCCGCCGAGAAGGATGCCGTCGACGTGTTCGCCGCCAACCTGCGCGACCTGCTACTCGCCGCGCCTGCGGGCACCAGGACCACCATGGGCCTCGATCCGGGCTACCGCACCGGGGTGAAGGTCGCCGTCGTCGACGCCACCGGAAAGGCTGTCGCCACCGAGGTCATCTACCCGCACAAGCCGCACGGCCAGACCGAGAAATCGCTCGCTGTGCTGGGTGCGCTGGTCGCCCGGTTCGGCGTCGAGCTGATCGCCATCGGTAACGGCACCGCCTCCCGCGAGACGGATGCGCTTGCCGTCGAACTGATTTCGCGTATTCCGGAGAACAAGCCGACCAAGATCGTGGTGTCCGAGGCGGGTGCCTCGGTGTACTCCGCGTCGGCATACGCCACGCAGGAACTACCCGATATGGATGTGTCGCTGCGCGGCGCGGTGTCGATCGCGCGTCGCCTGCAGGACCCGCTCGCGGAACTGGTGAAAATCGACCCGAAATCCATCGGCGTCGGTCAGTACCAGCATGACGTGTCCGAGACGCTGCTGGCCCGCTCGCTGGGCGCGGTGGTCGAAGACGCGGTGAACGCGGTCGGCGTCGACGTCAACACCGCTTCGGTGCCGCTGTTGTCGCGGGTTTCCGGCATTGCCGGTTCGGTCGCGGAAAGCATTGTGGCGCATCGGGATCAGAACGGCCCGTTCCGCAGCCGCACCGCGCTGCTCGACGTGCCGCGGCTGGGGCCGAAGGCGTTCGAACAGTGCGCGGGCTTCCTGCGCATCCGCGGCGGCGACGACCCGCTCGACACCTCCGCGGTGCACCCCGAGGCGTACCCGGTGGTGCGGCGCATCCTGGAATCGACCGGTAAGGGCATGACCGAACTGATCGGCAACACCGGGACGCTGCGCGCGCTGCGGCCCGCCGAGTTCACCGACGAGAAGTTCGGCGTGCCCACCGTCACCGACATCATCACCGAGCTCGAGAAGCCCGGCCGTGACCCGCGCCCCGAGTTCAAGACGGCCGAATTCGCGGCGGGTGTGGAGAAGGTCGCGGATCTGAAGCCGGGCATGGTGCTGGAGGGCGTGGTCACCAATGTGGCCGCCTTCGGCGCATTCGTCGATGTCGGCGTGCACCAGGACGGTCTCGTGCACGTGTCGGCGATGTCGCACAACTTCGTCAAGGACCCGCGCGAGGTGGTCAAGTCCGGTGACGTGGTCAAGGTGAAGGTGCTCGAAGTCGATGTCGCACGCCAGCGCATCGGGCTGTCATTGCGCCTGGACGACGAGCCGGGCACCCCGGCCAAGGGCGAGCGCGGTGACGGTCGCAGCCGCGGTCAGGGCGATCGTGGTCCTGGTAATCCCGGCCGTGGCGGGTCCGCCGGTGGCGGACAGCGGCAGAATGGTCAGGGTCGGTCGCAGGGACAGGGCCGCAGCCAGGGGCAGGGTGGCAATCAGCGCCGAAATGCGCCCGCGCCGACCGGCTCGATGGCCGACGCCCTGCGCCGGGCCGGTTTCGGACAGTAGGACCACAGACGGAGGTATGTAGGCGGCCATGCGACGGTGGCTCGAAGACGATGTGATCGCGCAGGGCAGGCTTCCGCTGCTGTGCTTTTTGCTCGGGTTCATCGTCGGGTTCCTGTTGATCAGGCTCAGTGTCCGGCTGATCCGCAAGCAGGTGCGCTGGTGGCCGGGCAACCTGCGCTCCGGTGGGGTGCACATCCACCACATGGTGTTCGGGGTCATCCTGGTGCTGCTGTCGGGCATCGGGATGGTCACCATGTACCAGAACGTAGACACCCTGACCGCGAGCCTGCTCGCAGCCGCTTTCGGTGTCGGTGCGGCCTTGACCCTCGACGAATTCGCGCTGATCTTCTACCTGCGCGACGTGTACTGGGAGGAGCAGGGCCGCACCTCGGTGGACGCGGTGTTCGTCGCGCTGGCCGTGACCGGGCTGCTCCTGCTCGGGTTCCACCCGCTGTGGTTGTTGGACATCAACGACTTTCGCCGCGATCCCAGCATCGAGATGCGCATCTTCGTCGTCGCGTTCTCGGTGGTGAACCTGGCGCTCGCGGCCATCGTCATCGCCAAGGGCAAGATCTGGACCGGCCTGTTCGGCATGTTCTTCCTGCCGTTGCTCTTCGTCGGTGCGTTCCGGCTGAGCAGGCCGGGTGCGCCGTGGGCACGCTGGCGCTACGGCGACCGACGCCGGATGATGTACCGATCGATAGTGCGAGAACGGCGTTATCGACGCCCGATGATCCGAGCCAAGATCTTCGTGCAAGACCTGATAGCGGGTAAACCCGACGTAGAGCACGTCCGTACTGCCGCCGAGGCGGAGTTGACCAGGACGGTTGTCCCCGCCCCACCGGCACCGCACCATCCCCACCGCCACCACCTCCCGTGGTCATCGGAGCACGAGACCCCGCACTGAGCGGCATCCCACGGCGACCGGCGGCGCTCTGTCGCACTCGGGTGCCGCCTCCCGGGGCCGGGTTCGGATCTACTGGTTGCCGTGGGCGATGGTGTCGAGGCGGGGGAGGCGGGCCGGGTCCGACAGCAAGTCGATTGCGGTGATCTTGCCGTCGCGTGTGGTGAAGGCGATCAGGGAGATCGTGTTGTCCCCGTCGGTGTTGAGCAGGCCCGCGAATCCGTTGATCAGAACCGGGTGGGAGGCGAACGCATTGGCGGCACGCCGGAAGACCTCCAGCTGACCGGCCACTGCGGCCGCACCGCGGAGCACCCGGATCCCACCGGGCAGCAGAGCCCCGGCGTCGGCACGCAGAACCACCTCGGGGTCGAGGATGGCCAGCAGTGACTCGAATTCGCCGCTGCGCGCTGCGGTCAGGAACGCGTCGACCAGTCGGCGCTGGCGGGGTAGGTCGCGATCGGGTTGTGGCGTCCGGCCCTGGACGCGTCGCCGCGCGCGGCTGGCGATCATCTTCGCAGCGGCCGCGGATTTGCCGACGACCGGCGCGATCTGGTCGAACGGCACGGTGAACATGTCGTGCAGCACGAATGTCACGCGCTCGGCTGGATTCAGCGAGTCCAGCACGATCAGCAGCGCCATACCCACCGAATCCGCAAGCACCGCTTGCTGTTCGGGCTGGGTCCGGTCGTCCAGAGCGATGATGGGGTCGGGCAGGTGGGTCTCGAAGGCGTCCTCGCGGCGGGACTTGCGGGCGCGCAACATGTCCAGGCACACCCGGCTGACCGCTGTGGTCAGCCAGCCGCCGAGATTGTCGATCGCATCGGGATCGACACGGTCCAGTCGCAGCCAGGCTTCCTGCACCGCATCGTCGGCCTCGGTCAGCGAACCGAGCATCCGGTAGGCCACCGCCGTCAGATGTGCGCGGTGCGCCTCGAAGCGGTTGGCCAGAAGTACGTGTTCGTCCACCGGGATCTCCTCGACATCGCCTGTAGAGATGACGGATCGAACACCACCGTTGTGACAGTCGGACCGTCGATGTGACGGGAATCACCGCGTGGTCGTTACCTTCCCCCGCTGCCGTCCGTAAGACAGGCAGTACGGCGGTGGCGCTGGGCCACTGGCGGAGTGAAGGAGTGAATCATGAACACCCTGAACAAGAGTCGTATGGCGCGTATTGCGTATCTGGGCGCAAGCGGGATTCTGCTGACCGAATCAGTCGTCGGCGCGTACTGGGATCTCGCCCGAATCTCTTATGTTCGTGAGGTTTTCGATCGTCTGGAATACCCGATGTATTTCGCGACCATCCTGGGCGTCGCCAAGGCCGCCGCGGTCGCGGCGATCGTGACGCCTGGCTTCGCGCGCGCCGAGGAATGGGCCTACGCGGGCCTGACCTTCGTCTATGGCGGCGCTGCTGCCTCGCACATCGCGGTGGGCGATGAGCCGAAGGCGTGGCTGGGACCGCTCGGTTTCGCCGGCCTGAGCCTCGTTTCCTGGGCGCTGCGGCCGGCGGCAGCGCAGCGGCGTGCATTGCTTCGCCGTCCGGCTTTCGCGTGACGTCGTCCCGATTCGAAGGAAATCAGCATGAAAAGCAATGTCGACGTACACGGCACGGTCGCAGCGGGATTCGACAGGGTGCGAGAGGAATTCACGGCGGTGGTGGTCGAGGAGCACGGCGAATCCGGTGCTCAGCTCGCCGCTTACATGCACGGCAGGCAGGTGGTCGACCTGTGGTCCGGGCCGCGGGTCGCCGCCGACACGCTGACCGGTCTGCTCTCGGTGACCAAGGGTGCGGCGACGCTGGTCGTCGCCCTGCTCGTCCAGGACGGGATGCTCGATCTCGACCGCACCGTCGCCGGGTACTGGCCCGAATTCGCCGAGGCGGACAAGGTCGCGATCACCCTGCGTCAGGTGCTGACCAACCAATCCGGTGTCATCGGGGTGGACGGCGGATTCACTGTTGCCGAACTCGCCGACGACCAGCTGATCGCACAGCGCGTCGCCGGGCAGCGGCCGTTTTTCCGGCCGGGCGCGGCACCAGGCTACGGCGGCTTCGTCACCTTCGCGATCCTGGGTGAGGTGGTGCGCAGCGTCATGGGCAGTTCGATCCAGGAGTTGTTCGAGGAACGCATCAGAGCGCCGTACGGATTGGACTTGTATCTGGGACTGCCTGCCGCGCTGGAGGATCGGTACCTGCCGCTCCTGCCCTGGCTCGCGACACCGCAGATACAGGCGGCGTTCGAGGCGAATTCGCCCGGTTCGCACAGCATTCCCGGCATCGCCTACAACCGGAGATCGGTGGACGGGCCCCCTTGCTCGAGCCCGATACCCTCGCCGCGTTCACCACCCTGCAGACGACCGGTCACGACCTGGTGCGCGGTGACCGCGCGCCGTATCTGGTCGGGTTCGAGGCCAAGGGACTGATCCATCCACTCCTCGGCGCGAGCGCCTTCGGTCATGCGGGCGCGGCGGGCGCCGACGGGTTCGCCGATCCACACAGTGGCCTGGCCTACGGCTACACGAGGCGCCGCGCCGCGTTCGGCTTCACCGCGCCCGAGAACGAGAGGTTGACGGCGATATTGCTCCGCTGCGCCCGCGGGTAAACTCGACGGCGGTGCCCCGGATACCGCGGACCGATTCCGTTGTGGACAGGGCGCGGATCAGCCGCCAACAGGGGCCGATTTTCGTCGCGACCCGCTGATCTGGCACAATGCTCAGGTTGCCCTGGGTGGTTGTCGACCCAGCGCACCCCCTTATTCGGAGCATGAACCGGTCGAGCACGTCCAGTGCCGCCAGGGTCCTCTGTTCGCGCAAACATCAGAAGGATGGACATGAACACCCTTGACTTCGTCGACGAAAAGTCGCTGCGCAGCGACGTCCCCGACTTCCGGCCGGGTGACACCCTCAATGTGCACGTGAAGGTCATCGAAGGCTCGAAGGAGCGCATCCAGGTCTTCAAGGGCGTCGTCATTCGGCGCCAGGGCGGCGGCATCCGCGAGACCTTCACCGTCCGCAAGGTGTCGTTCGGTGTCGGCGTGGAGCGCACCTTCCCGGTGCACACCCCGAACATCGACCACATCGAGGTCGTGACCCGCGGTGACGTTCGCCGCGCCAAGCTGTACTACCTGCGCGATCTGCGTGGCAAGGCTGCCAAGATCAAGGAAAAGCGCTGAATCTTTCCGCCGAGCCTTCGGCACGGCGGGTTCGCGGTCGCAGATAGCCGCGAATCGAATTGAATACTCGGTTAGCCCGGCACTACGCGGTTCGTTGCGGTGCCGGGCTAATCTGTTCCGCGTGACAGACGAAAGTGGGGCGATGACGGTTTCCGAGTCGGGCGAAGAAGGATCGGGTAGCCGCCGCGGTAAGCGGCGCGCCAAGAAAAAGCAGCGTCCCTTCTGGCAGGAGCTGCCGATCCTGATCGTGATCGCGGCGGTCATCGCGGCCCTGACGGTCAGTTTCGTCGGACGCCCGTATGTGATCCCGTCGGAGTCGATGGAGCCCACGCTGCACGGTTGTAGCGGTTGCACCGGCGACCGCATCTACGTGGAGAAGCTGAGTTACTACTGGGGCGATCCGACGCCAGGCGAAGTCGTGGTGTTCGTCGGTCCGCCGTCGTGGAACGACCGGTACCAGTCGATACGCTCGGGCAATGCCGTCGTGCGTGGCGTGCAGAACTTCTTCTCGTTCTTCGGGTTGGTGCCGCCGGATGAGAACGATCTGGTGAAGCGGGTGATTGCGGTCGGCGGTCAGACCGTGCAGTGCTGTGATGCGCAGGGGCGCATCCTGGTGGACGGCAAGCCGTTGGACGAGCCGTACGTCAAGAGCGACTTCGCCTGGGTGCCCGGCCAGCAGAACGCGACCTACCCTTCCGGCCGGGTATTCGGCCCGATCAAGGTGCCGGACGGCAACGTATGGGTGATGGGCGACAACCGCAACCACTCCCGGGACTCTCGGGCGCATGTCGGTGACGAACTGCAGGGCACGGTTCCGGTCGACAACATCCGTGGCCAAGCGGTTTTCAAGATCTGGCCGCCGAGCCGGATCGGACCCGTGTGATCTCGGGATCCGCAAACTGCACGCTGATGTGATGAATCGTCCTGGCAGGTCCGGAGTTCGGCATGCCAGGACGAGTCGGTTGTCTTCTCGGGTTAGTTCAGCCGCCGGGCTTCGACTCCGCTGCTCATCGGATCGGTTGACCAGTTGTCATGACCTATGATGAAATGTCTTCTGGCACAGTCGGACTGAGCCAGTCATGGGGGCGGGATCATGTCGCAAGAATTCACGACGTCTAGGTTGCGATTCCAGTGCGTCGTACGCGCAATTCGGCTGTCTCCCATAAATTGACAGTTCAAGTAGCGGGTTGGGAATCGGCTGCATCATTTGCCGAACCTGAATCGAGAAGGGGGTGACTATGCTGTCGAAATTCATCGGCTGCGCAGCGATTGCGGGAGCTTTGGTGCTAATGCCTGGGGTTGCCGGGATTGGCATCCGCCTATTCCGGCGGGAATAAACCCGATTGGCCGTACGAAGATTTCGTGGCATGTGACTCGGTCAGGCAGCAGGCTGATTCAGAGATCAATGGAGTTGTATATCCCTGCTCTGTCGGAGATGGAACGAATGGAACCATTTCCGGTAAATACTATTTCATTGCGATGTGGCACTGATCGTGCGCTTCAGCCGTTAATTGCATGAGGTAGCGGACGTCGCCCAGAGACAGTGGACCTCCGTGTGAAGTGTGAGCGCACGCTTCACACGGAGTTCTTTCGGGTCCTCATGCGGCTCACATGGCGATAACGAATACAAAGATGGCAGGTGTCGAGATGCACTCCCGAGCGACACTTCCAGCCTTGGGGTTAATCTGTTCGGCGTGGCAGACGAAGGTGGGTCGGTGGCGGAGTCCGAGCCTGGCGATGACGAGACCTCGCGAGGGCGTAGGAAATCGAGGGGTGAAAAACGCAAACAGCGGCCGTTCTGGCAGGAACTGCCGATCCTCATCACGATCGCCGCGGTGATCGCTGCTCTGACGGTCAGTTTCGTCGGACGCCCGTATGTGATCCCGTCGGAGTCGATGGAGCCCACGCTGCACGGTTGTAGCGGTTGCACCGGCGACCGCATCTACGTGGAGAAGCTGAGTTACTACTGGGGCGATCCGACGCCAGGCGAAGTCGTGGTGTTCGTCGGTCCGCCGTCGTGGAACGACCGGTACCAGTCGATACGCTCGGGCAATGCCGTCGTGCGTGGCGTGCAGAACTTCTTCTCGTTCTTCGGGTTGGTGCCGCCGGATGAGAACGATCTGGTGAAGCGGGTGATTGCGGTCGGCGGTCAGACCGTGCAGTGCTGTGATGCGCAGGGGCGCATCCTGGTGGACGGCAAGCCGCTCGATGAGCCTTACGCCAAGTATGACTTTCCGTATGTTCCTGGTCTGCGGTTCGGTACCGGCAAAGGGGCGCGAGAGTTCAATCCGGTGCAGGTGCCCGACGGCAATTTTTGGGTGATGGGGGACAATCGTGACCACTCTGCGGATTCGCGGTACCACCTCGCTGACGAGCTCCACGGCACCGTCCCGGTGGACAACGTCCGCGGCAAAGCGGTGTTCAAGATCTGGCCGCCTGGCCGGATCGGGCCGGTGCGGGCCGAGGATCCTCGAACGAAGTGATCGGCGCGGCTGCGGGATAATCGGACGGTGGGGCAAGGTCGAGTGACTGGCAGCCAGGTGACGATGCAGAGCAGTGGGTGGCCACCGCGTGTGGTGATGCGTAGGTCAGGCGGATTGCGCACGCTCGAGGCGGCGCTGATCCGCAGCGGACTAGGTCCGGTCGCCGGCGTCGACGAGGCGGGCCGTGGGCCGTGCGCGGGACCGCTGGTGGTCGCCGCGTGCCTGCTCGCGCCCAAGGCGTACGACAAGCTGGCCGGGCTCGACGATTCCAAGAAGCTCACCGAGTCGGTGCGCGAGGAGCTCTATCCGGTGATCACCCGGCTGGCGCTGGCGTGGAAGGTCGTCGTGATCCCGGCCTGGGAGATCGATTCGATCGGCATCCACGTCGCCAATATCGAGGGCATGCGCCGGGCCGTCGCGGGGCTCGGGCAGGCGCCCGGATACGTGCTCACCGATGGATTCCGGGTGCCGGGCATTCCGGTGCCGTCACTTCCGGTGATCGGCGGCGATGCCGCCGCGGCCTGCATCGCGGCGGCCAGCATCCTGGCCAAAGTCACCAGGGACCGAATGATGATCGAACTGGACGCGCGGCTGCCCGGGTACGGTTTTGCTGCGCACAAGGGTTACAACACGCCCGAGCACACGGCCGCGCTCGAGCGGCTCGGACCGAGCAACGAGCACCGGCGGTCGTGGCGCAATGTGCGCGAGGCCGCCGGCCTTCGCCCCGCCGTCAGCGCGTCTACCTACGCCGATGCGGTGCTCGCTGCGGGCAGCGACGACATGGCTTCCGAAGGTCTTCAGGTCTTGGGTGGGGATAGCCGAGTGGCTACCGACGCTGCCCATGCGCGATGATGTCAGCACACGCAGTGCGGCGAGAAGGAGGACGTCCCACCCGATGAGTGCCGAGGACCTCGAGAAGTACGAAACCGAGATGGAGCTCTCGCTATATCGCGAGTACAAGGACATCGTCGGTCAGTTCTCGTACGTGGTGGAGACCGAGCGCCGCTTCTACCTGGCCAATTCCGTCGAGCTGCGGCCGCAGAACGCCGACGGCGAGGTGTATTTCGAGGTGCGTATGAGCGACGCGTGGGTCTGGGACATGTACCGCCCCGCCCGCTTCGTGAAGCACGTTCGAGTGATCACCTTCAAGGACGTCAATATCGAAGAGTTGGAGAAGCCGGACCTGCGCCTGCCCGAGTAGCACGGTGCACTGACCGTCCGGGGCGGACCAGCCGATATCGCGCAGGGTTGTCCACAGCCGAGCGGCTATCAACAGGGACGCAGTGCGCGCAGGTCGGCGCAGCGGAGCCGGGGACGGCTCGGTGCACGCTGGCTCGGTGACTGACAAACAGGCGCTCGGCGCGCACGGGGAAGAACTGGCGGCACGGTTCCTGCAAGCCGCCGGAATGGATATCGTCGGCAGGAACTGGCGATGCAGGTACGGCGAACTCGATCTGATCGCCCAGGACGCTCGCATCACCGCCTTCATCGAAGTGAAGACCCGATCCGGACTGCAGTTCGGCGCACCCGCGGAAGCGGTCACCTTCACCAAACGACAGCGGATCCGGCGGCTGGCCCTGATGTGGCTCGCCGAACAAGACGGCCCGTGGCGGCACATTCGGTTCGATGTCGTGTCGGTCCTGGTCACTCGCGAGCACGGCCCCGTCATCGACCATCTGAAGGCGGCCTTCTGATGGCCCTGGGGAGAGCGCATTCTGTTGCCGTTACCGGAGTGGACGGCCTGCTGGTCGAGATCGAGGCGGATATCGGGCAGGGGCTGCCCTCGGTGCATCTGGTCGGGCTGCCGGACACCGCACTGCAGGAATCCCGCGACCGGGTGCGCTCCGCGGTGGCCAACTCGGGGGAGAAGTGGCCCGACGGCCGAGTCATCCTGGCGTTGTCACCCGCGACCCTGCCGAAGGTCGGCAGTGTGTACGACATGGCTTTGGCCACAGCCGTTTTGGATGCGGCAGGTGTGATCCCGTCGGGCCGGCTCGCGAAGACCGTACTGCTCGGCGAACTCGCGCTCGACGGTCGGGTTCGACGGGTGCGCGGCATCCTGCCTGCGGTGATCGCCGCACGCAACGCGGGCCGGCAGACGGTAATCGTGCCCGAATCTGCCATGGCCGAGGCAGGTTTGGTGGATGGGATCACGGTGTACGGAGCAGCCAGCCTGCGCATCCTGGTCGCGTGGCTGCGCGGTGAAGGGGTGCTGGCCGAGCCCGATGGTGCGCTGCCCGACGTCGTTCGTTCCGGTGGCGACCTGAGCGAGGTCGTCGGCCAGGAGGAAGCCAGGTGGGCATTGGAGGTGGCCGCGGCCGGTGGCCACCACCTCCTGCTGACCGGTCCACCTGGCATCGGTAAAACAATGCTGGCGCAACGCCTTCCGAGCCTGCTGCCGCCGCTGTCGGAATCCGAGGCACTCGAGGTGACGGCCATCCACTCGGTGGCGGGCGCGCTGTCCTGCGACCAGCCGCTGATCACGATGCCACCCTTCGTCGCACCACACCACTCCACCTCGGCGGCCGCGATGATCGGTGGCGGCTCGGGCTCGGCCCGGCCCGGAGCGGTGAGTCGCGCCCATCGCGGCGTGTTGTTCCTCGACGAATGCGCCGAGATCGGCACGAAAGTGCTCGAAGCGATGCGAACTCCGCTGGAGGAAGGCGAAGTGCGCATCGCCCGCCGCGACGGCGTCGCCCGTTATCCGGCCCGCTTCCAGCTCATCCTGGCGGCGAACCCGTGCCCATGCGCGCCGGCCCGCGATATCGACTGCATCTGTGCTCCCCTCGCACGCCGCAGATACCTCGGCAAACTCTCCGGTCCGCTGATGGACCGCATCGACATCTGGGTGCAGATGCACGGCCACGTCGGGGCAGGCTTCAGCACCGAGGCCGCCGAAAGCAGTGCAACCGTCCGTGACCGCGTGGCCGCAGCCCGCGGAGTGGCTGTGCAACGATGGCGCGAATACGGCTGGGGCACCAATGCCGAAGTCCCCGGACATGTACTGCGCCAACAATTCCGCCTCCCACGCGAGGCGGTGGCCCCGGTAGAAGCCGCCCTCCGTCTCGGCCGACTGTCCGCCCGCGGTGCGGATCGCGCCATCCGAGTCGCGTGGACCATCAGCGACCTACGCGGCGCCGACCAGCCCACCGCTCGAGACGTCATGGCCGCATTGAACTTTCGCCAGCGCGGCGCACAATGAGCGCGGTGATGGCCGGCGAGCCGCCAGGTGTGCGCGGTGGCAGAGGCGAGACTCCTACATCCGGCCCGTTGGCTGTGGGTGGCGATGAGACGGTAGTGGAGGGTGCGGGGTCCGCCTCTGTGCCTGTGGATTCAAGCGGTGGTGTGGTGGGGGAGCAGAGCGCGGCGGCGGTGCCGTCTGTACTGGTTGGTGGACGAGGTGATGCGTTCGCTGCAAAGCTGAGGGTGGGTGGGCGTACGTCGATGCAGGACATGGAAACCGGGCCTGGGCGGCAGTATTCGGGGCCTGCGGACATGGGTGTGGGTGGGAGCGCGTCGGTGGCTGTAGTCGGGGGCGCCGGCGGCGGGGCAGATGAGGTCGAGGAGCGAAGGTTGGCGTGGGCCTATTTGTCTCGGGTTGTCCAGGGGCCTTGTGCGGCACTGTCGGCGTTGATCGAGTCCGTAGGGGTGGTCGAGGCGGCGCATGCTGTGCGGGGGTGCGCGCTACCGGAGTCGTTACGGGCGCCGACCGAGCAGCGGCGTGGAATTGACAGTGCCGCAAAGGATTTGGATCTGATGTGTCGGATCGGTGGGCGGTTGGTGACACCTGATGATCCGGAGTGGCCCGCCTGGCGGATGTTGGGGCTGAGTCAGCTCGACCCGGGGCGCGACCGGGATGGTGCGGTGCCGCTGGCGTTGTGGGTGCGGGGGCCGCGCTCGCTGTTGGAGTCGAGTGAGCGGGCGCTGGCACTGGTCGGTGCTCGATGCAGCAGTGGCTACGGTGATCGTGTCACCGGGGAGATCGTCGGCGATCTTGCGGCACAGGGGTGGACGATCGTGTCGGGTGCGGCGTTCGGGATCGACGGTATGGCGCACCGGGCAGCGCTGGCCGTCGGCGGTCCGACTATCGCGGTTCTCGCCTGTGGCGTCGACCGGCCGTACCCGGCTCAGCACGCCCGACTGCTCGCGGAGATCGCCGAGTGCGGACTGGTCGTCAGCGAATATCCACCCGGCACGGTCGCGCACAAGCACCAGTTCCTGGCTCGCAATCGTCTGATCGCGGCATTGGCCGACGGCGTTCTCGTGGTGGAAGCGGGTCTGCGCAGCGGCTCTCGCAATACCGCGAAATGGGCGCGCCGCCTCGGCCGCCCGGCGTTGGCGGTCCCCGGCCCGATCACCTCCGCGTCCTCGATCGGCTGCCACCGGATGATCCGAGAAGGAGAGGCGGTGCTCGTCACCTGCTCGGAGGAGGTGATCGATGAGGCAGGCCCGCTGCGACTATCGCTGTCGACCGATCAGAGACCCGATCCGGGAGATCGCCTGTCCGGCGACGAATCCGCGGTCTTCGCCGCCCTACCGAAGATCGGTTCCCGACTACCCCGAGATCTTGCCGACCGATCCGGTCTGACACTGGCCATCGTCCGCGCCGTCCTACCAGCACTCGAGCTGTCGGGGCTGGTCGGCATGGATGAAAACGGTTGGTACCGAATAGAAAGGACACCGAAATCTTGAGAGCTCGCTCACTTCGTGAGCCGCTGGTCGAGGTGCTCGATCAGCGGTTCGATCGACCGGACATGGCGTCGGCGCGAGCGATGTCGCACACCCGCTGACCGGTGTGGGAGGGAATCGAAGGAATGGCTCAGCGGCTCGTGTTCGTGCCTGCCATGTCGCGTACCGCTGACTGGCTTGGGAGCAGAATCGCTCGGCGGCCCGTGTCTGCGCCCGCACAGCCGGCAGCTCCCTCCAAGTCTTGCCCCACAACCGGCCCGGCGGTGCACTCACTTGTCGGCAAGTAGCCAACGCTGAGCCAAAAGTTGGCGCGCGGCATATGGCTCAGGCAAATGCCGAGTAGGCGTCGCCACCACGTGCGACTCGTCGAGCAGTGAGCTGTGCGGGGTCCGTGGGGACCCGCTCGGTGGGTGGATGTAGTTGGACGGGCGTGGGTTCGGTCACTCGAGGAGATGGCGATCGGGTGCGGGTCGGCGCGCTGGCTTGCCAAGTGGGCTGATGCGGGCGACGGTGGGTGGATGGAGTTGCCGGAGGATCTCGAGGCGTTGCTGGGGGAGTTCGGGCGGCACCTGCGGCTCGGGCGGAACCGGTCGGCGCATACCGAGCGTGCTTATCTGGGTGATGCGCGGTCGCTGTTGGCGCATCTGTACGAACGGTCGGCCGATTCCGCGGTTCGCGAACTGGATCTGGCGTTGCTGCGATCCTGGCTCGCGCAACAGGCGAGTGCGGGCGTCGCGCGCACGACGATGGCGCGGCGTGCATCGTCGGCTCGGACCTTCACCGCCTGGCTGACCGGCACCGGCCGGTTGGAAACCGATCCGGGGTTGCGGCTGGGGTCGCCGAAGGCGCATCGGGTGCTGCCTGCGGTGCTCGGCGCCCAGCAGGCCGTCGCGGCGATGGATGCGGCGGAATCCGGTGCGGTGCAACGTGATCCCATGGCGCTGCGCGATCGGCTGATCGTGGAGCTGTTGTACTCGACCGGGATTCGAGTGAGCGAGCTGTGCGGGCTCGACATCGACGACGTCGATCGGGAGCGACATCTGGTTCGAGTGCTGGGCAAGGGAAACAAGGAACGGTCGGTGCCATTCGGTGTGCCTGCCGACGACGCCATCGGGAATTGGCTGCGGTATGGCCGGCCTGCATTGGTCACCACGGACTCGGGGCGTGCGCTGCTGCTGGGCCGTCGCGGCAAGCGCCTCGATCAGCGCCAGGCCAGAACTGTTGTGCACGAGGTGGTTTCGGCGATACCCGGCGCGCCCGACATGGGTCCGCACGGGTTGCGTCATTCGGCTGCCACGCATCTGCTGGAGGGCGGCGCCGACCTGCGGGTGGTGCAGGAACTGCTCGGCCACGCCAGCATGGCCACGACCCAGCTGTACACGCACGTTTCCATCGAGCGGCTGAAGAAGGTGCACGACCAAGCTCATCCGCGGGCATAGGCGGCCGCACCCCATGAGCGGTGATCATTTCTGAAACGTGTTCTTATATGCGGAAGCCATGTTGTCGCGTTTCAATGCCGCTATTCTGACACGAGTTCTAGTCGTGGAGGGTTCGTGGACGCCGCACCATCGGGTGATCAGCAGCCGGTCGCCCCATGTCAGGGAGGCCGTATCGTCGCGCGCAGGCGGGCGCGGCGATGACCACCCACACCATTCTTGGCAAGGACATCCACATGCCGGTGCGGATCCGGCTCGCGCGCACCTTCATGGCCACCTATACGGTGCCCGCCGACGCCGCGCAGCGGCTCATCGACTACTCGGGTATGGACATCCTGCGCCTGCCCGGTGGCCGTGCCGTCTGCACGCTCGTCTTCGTCGACTATCTCGACGGTGATCTCGGCCCCTACAACGAATTCGGCGTCTCTTTCATGGTCCGCCACCACCGCCCCACCACCGCCGCGCGCTTCGGTGACCTGCGTGCCATGCTGACCGGTGGCGCCGGTGTCTTCATCCACCGGCTCCCCGTCGACGGCGAATTCGCCCTCGCGGCGGGTCGCGGCATCTGGGGATTCCCCAAGGAACTCGCCGACTTCACCGTGCATCGCGACGGCGGTTCGCGCCGCGGTGTGTTGCACCAGGGCGGCAAGCTCATCGTCGACCTTGCGGTCCGTCCTGGCATCGCGCTGCCTTCGTGGCGCAACACCGCATCGTCGTTCGACGCCTACTCGCACATCGACGGCGTCACGCGCTGCACGCCGTGGCATATGGAGCCTTCCGGCATGCGCGCCCGCGCCGGCGGGGCCGACCTCGCCCTCGGCGACCATGCCTGGGCGGCCGAGCTGAGCTCGTTGGGATTGCCCAAGCGTGCGCTCATGACCTCTGTCGTCGATCACCTCGCCATGACCTTCCAGGACGCCGTGCCCGTCTGAGGCAATCGAGCCGTCCCGGGTTCGCTGGCGCGCAGCGAGGTTCGTGGACGGTCATCCTGGTGGCGGTTACGCTGACGTTGCGGATTGTTTGCTTACGGCACGAAACCCGACCAGAGATGGAGTGGCGCCCGTGAACACCGACGATCGGCATCGCACCGCAGAAGAATCTCGTGATCTGGAGAAACATCGCGGCGTCGACGCCGATATATGGGATAGTTTCCGCGCGATGCGTGGCCACCGGCACATCCTCGACGGTGCGGCGCCCGCCATCGGGTTTCTTCTCGGTTATTCCGTCGCCGGTGCCGAGGCCGGCGTTTTCGTTGCTATTCTGATCGCCGTCGCCTTGGCTGCCGTCCGGCTCGTCCAAGGCGATTCGGTGCGTGTCGTCGCAGTGTCGGTGCTGGTCGTCCTGGTGTTCTCGCTGTTCGTCGACATCACGGACCAGGGACGCGACTTCTACCTCCCCGAAGTCGCGCTGTGCGTGGTGATGATTGCGCTGTTCGGTGCGACCCTGCTCACCGGCAAGCCGCTGAGTTACACCGTCCGCCGCCGGATCCGGCTCGAACCGGCCGAGCCCGCCGATCCGGCCACGCGGCTGCGACTACATCAGCGAATCACGTTGGCCTGGTTCGTATTCTGGGCGGCGCCTGTGCTGGTGGTGTTGCCGCTCTACCTGGCCGACAAAGCCGCCATTCCCGGCACCATTGCTCTCGTTCTCGGCAAACCAGCGCTGGTCATCATGCTTGCCGTGACCTGGCTGTGGGTCCGCAACAAATCGGGTCAGCCGACGAGCCGAGCCGAGGCGATGTGACACTCCCGAGCCCGGCCGAAGAGTCCGGCGATGATGAAGAGGAAATCGACTACCGCTTCACTCTCGCGAACGAGCGCACCTTTCTGGCCTGGATACGCACCTCGCTCGGTTTGCTCGCAGGCGGTGTCGCCGTGCACACCCTGGTCCAGCCGTTCCGGATGTCCGGGTTGCGACGGGCGCTCGCGCTGAGCTGCATCGTGCTCGCGGTGATCATCGCGATCGGCGCCTATACGCACTGGCGACGCGTCGGCACCGCGATGCGCCGCGGCGACCCGCTGCCCGTCACCGTCATGGTGCCGATCCTGTCGGTAGGCATCGCGCTGGTGTCGGTGCTGGCGTGCGTGGCGGTGTTGCTGCGATGAGCCCGGCAAGTCTTGCCGCAGAGCGCACCGCATTGGCGTGGCGACGCACCGCGATCGCCGCGATGGTCATTGCCGTGTTGTTCCTCAACCACGCGGCGACCAGTGGCTGGCGGGCGTCGGCGATCGGACCGATCGGTGCGGCGGTCACGCTGACCGCTTTGGCGGGAATCTGCTATTCGCGCAATCGCAGTCTGCACGAGGGCCGATTCGGTTACGGAGCCCGCGTCATCGCCGCGACAGTGGTGGCCGTTGTCGCCGTCGCATGCGTAGCCGCCGTAGTCGGGTTCACATATCCAGGACTCTAATGCGTTCCGGCCCAGGCAATTCGGCTACCAACCAGGAGGATGGACATGAGCACAGCGACCGAGCCGAGCGACTTCGTCATCGCCGGACAGCAGCGCGCCGCCGCGGCGCTGCCGTTCGCGGACTCCGCCGATCTCGCGGATGTCGATCGCGGGTTCATCGCCGCGCTGGAGCCGGGTGTGGTCACCGCCTCGGATGGAACTGTGGTGTGGGACAACGACTCCTATGGCTTCCTGCGTGAGCCCTGCCCTGCCTCGGTCCATCCGAGCCTGTGGCGGCAGTCCGGGTTGGCCGGTCGGCAGGGTCTGTACGAAGTCACCGAGGGGATCTACCAGATCCGCGGCCTCGATCTGTCGAATATGACACTGGTCGAAGGCGATACCGGTGTGATCGTCATTGATCCGCTGATCTCCGCGGAAACCGCCGCCGCCGGGCTGGCGCTGTATCGCGCGCATCGTGGCGACCGGTCGGTGACCGGGCTCATCTACACCCACTCCCACGCCGACCATTTCGGCGGCTCGCTCGGCGTGACGACCACTGAAGATGTTGCGGCAGGGCGCTGCCCGGTGATGGCTCCCACCGGATTCCTGGAGCACGCGGTGGCCGAGAATGTCTACGCCGGCACCGCCATGGCGCGCCGGGCTGCCTACATGTACGGTGCTGCGCTGCCGCGTGGTCCGCTCGGACAGGTCGGCGCCGGACTCGGCCAGACCACCTCCCTGGGCACCGTGACCCTGATCCCGCCAACCGTCGACATCATCGCCACCGGTCAGGAGGAGATCCTCGACGGAGTTCGGATCGTCTTCCAGATGACTCCGGGCACCGAGGCGCCCGCCGAAATGAACTTCCACTTTCCCGATCATCGGGCGCTGTGTATGGCCGAAAATGCCACGCACACAATGCACAATCTGCTCACCCTGCGCGGTGCGCTGGTGCGTGATCCGCACGTCTGGGCGAAATACCTCACCGAGGCGATCAACCTGTTCGCCCGCGATTCCGATGTGGTGTTCGCCTCGCACCACTGGCCGACCTGGGGCACCGATCGCCTCGTGGAATTCATTGCGCTGCAACGGGATCTGTACGGATACCTGCACGATCAGACGCTGCGACTGCTGAACCAGGGTTATGTCGGCAACGAGATCGCCGAGATGATTGCGCTGCCACCGGCCATCGAGAATGCCTGGCACACACACGGGTACTACGGTTCGGTCAGCCACAATGTCAAGGCCATCTATCAGCGGTACATGGGCTGGTTCGATGGCAATCCGGCCCATCTCTGGGAACACCCGCCGGTCGAATCCGCTCAGCGCCATGTGGAATTCATGGGCGGTGCCGACGAAGTGCTGCGCAAGGCGCGGGTCTCCTATGATGCGGGCGACTACCGCTGGGTTGCGCAGGTGGTCAACTACGTCATCTTCGCCGATCCCACCAACACGGCGGCTAAAGCATTGCAGGCCAATACCTTCGAGCAACTCGGCTATGGCTCGGAAAATGCCACTTGGCGAAACTTCTACCTCAGCGGTGCCTACGAACTGCGCAACGGAACTTTCGGCACCCCGAGCAAACCCGACTCACCCAGCGTGCTCGCCGCATTGACTGTCGAGCAGATCTTCGACGTATGGGCTTTACGCGTGGACGGGCCGAAGGCATGGGACCGGCGCGCGGTCGTCGACTGGCACATCAGCGACGAGAACCGGATCCACCGCCTGGAGTTGCGCAACGGCTTGCTCACCCACTACGACCTGCCCATCGGCGTAACCATGCCCGACCCATCGGCCGCGTTCACCCTGTCCCGCGCAACCCTCATCCGGGTGCTGGTGGCGGGCGGGGATTTCGGCGCCGCCGCCGCCGCAGGCGACATCAGCCTGAGCGGCGACCCGACCAAGCTCACCGAGATCGTCGGCGTCTTCGACAACCCCGACCCGAACTTCGCCATCGTCACCCCGTGATTGCGAGCGACGCCACACCTCAACCGCGCAATCGTCGTTCGTGGGCGGTGCGCAGCCGTCGCGCAATGGTGGTGCGCAGCGATTGTGCGGTGGCGGTGGGTGATCGTGGTTGGTGTGGTGTGTAAGGGCTGGCTCAGCGGTGGTGCGTGAGGGCCTCTCGGTGCCGGTCTGTGCGAGCTGCTTGGTGGTGTGCAGCGGTTCGTTCGTGGTGCGCGCAGCTGTTGTGCGGTGACCGTGCGCGTCGTTTGTTGGTGACTGTGCGGCAGCAACCATCACCCAACGCTCAGGTCTCGTGTGTCGCGCCAGTAATTGCCTCGACGGGCGCGGTCGCGACGCATACGGTCGGCGACCATATCCATCGGAACGGCCGACAAGTCTGTGCCGCTGCGTGAGCGCCTGTGTGCTGCCCTGCCCGTCGCGATGAAAGTCCGTGACCGCAACGCTATTGCCGCGCTGCGGTCCGCCCTCGGCGCGATCGACAATGCCGAGGCCATCGACACCGTCGACGTTCGCGCAGGCGCTATCGAGAACAGCGCCGTCGGCCTCGGTGCGGCCGAGGCCCGTCGCCGCGACCTCACCGAAGCCGATATCGAACAGATCGTCCGGCTGGAAATCGCCGACCGACGCACCGCCCCAGACGAATACGACAGCCTGGGTCGTCCGGACCGTGGCGATCCTCTGCGCGCCGAGGCCGCGACCTTGGACGCGCTGCTGTGACCACAGCGATTCGAGACGCAACCACGACCGGGCGCTCTATGGATGGGCCCCCGAGGCGCGTACCCGGCCGTCGCGCTGGACGCCCTGTTGCAAACGAGCAGTACAACTGCCGCTAGGTCTGCGCCTCAGTCGGTAGCGCGTCGATGTACTTGCCAGCGATGAAGCGCTGGACAAGCCGGACGACCGGCCCGCCGATGCGCGCGTACCAGGCTGCATTGCGGGAGAACGCGGTAACCAACCCGTACACGGTGTCATCGGCGGGGTCGTACTCCACAGCGAAGAGTTCCTCGCCGATTTCCGGGTGGCCGGGCAGCGTGCCATAGGCGAAGCCGCACCGATCGGACTCGTCGAGCACGTACACCACGCGGCAGGGCGCCGATATTGCCAAGGGGCCGAAGCCCAGTCGCACTGTCAGCCGAGTTCCGGGCTCGGCGGTCGGTGTGCTCGCCTCTCGAAAGATGCCGGTGCCCTTCTGCATTCGATACGCCAGGATCTCCGCGCCCGCGTGCACGAACAGTGCTCGTCCGTGCCCGATTCGTCGCCGCAGCTGGAACCGGTGGTAGCCGTCGGGCAGCGGCCCCTTGGTGGCGCCGACCTCGGAGTAGGTGAACGAAGGGTCGCCGAGCGCGTTGTCCATACGTCGATCTTCGCCGTCGGAACCGAGGTTCGGAAGTGATCGTCGATAAACGCCTCAGCCATAGTTGAGCACAGGCTTGAGTCGAAGCGGAACCGCATGCAACAACCCGAGCGGATCCACATACTCACGCCGGTTACGTCCGCCCGCCTCCCGCCGGGCACCCCAATGCAGGCACGCCGCCGCGGCGCAGCCCTCATGACCAGCCTCCAACTTCCCGATCGGCGTCCCACGCCCGACCCGGCTTCCCGCCGAGACCGCTGCCTCGACCGGCTCGTAGGTGGTTCGCAACCCACCGGGATGGTCGATCGACACCACCGGCTTATCCGCGACCTTCCCGGCGAACACGACGATCCCGTCCCCGGCCGCCAACACCACCTGACCGGCCATACCTGCTAGATCGACTCCGCGGTGCCCGGGTAACCAATCGTGCTCGAGCTTGTCGAACCGCCGCTCGATCGATGGCCGCGGCTGCAACGGCCACCCGAACTGCCCGGCCGGAGCCGCCGCAACCGGCCGCTCCGCCGCACCCAGCAGAGCGGCTACACCGATGACGACCAACACCGCCCGCCGTCCGCTGCGTCGACCGGCCGGCGCGCACTGTCCCGTGCCACCCGTGCCCGCCCTGCTGAAGCGATACATTCGAGATTCAGTGCGGAGGCAGCGGAAGGGGTACCTGCCGGACAAGATCCAACAGCCGGAGCAGATCACCGACAATGCGTGGCAAGTCGCCCACCGAACCGGTCCCCACCCCGAGCGGAGCTCCCGACCGCAACGGATCAGGACGCAGCAAGCCCGGCAAAGTTCCCAGGCCCGGGACCGGCTGAGCCAAGGCGCCCACCGAGCCCGTGCCCGCGGCGAGCACGGCCTCCCAACTGCTCGGCGCAGGGCGTGGCGGCAAGGACGCGTGGATATCGGCGGGGACAGGTGCAAACGGCCCGAACATTTCCGGCGGCGTAGCCGCAGCGTTCGGAGCCATGACCAGTGAGCCTGCGAACAACAGGGGAATGAACATTGTCAGGAAAATGCTGATGCGATTCATTCCTCAACCCTCACCCGCCCACACCCCCGGCAGTACCCCCGATCCGCCGATTGTGGACAACATCCGCAACTGTGGACATCCCGCATTTCTCCTGCGCAGGAACCGTTCGGGGAACCTTCTTCGAAGGCCGATTTAGCCGTGGGCCGCCCAAGACGTAGACTGATCGAGCGGTCTGTGCGTGCATGGGCCGACTTCGCGCGCCACCCTGTGCTTGTTCGCAACGGCGCTGTTCGAACCGGAGCTCAATTCGTTCGCGGCAGTGTATTTGCGGAGCAGGGAATCGTCGGCTGGTCCTGATCTTCGTGGTCGGGTCCGACGATTCGGAGGCGCCAGGGCAGTAGATCGCCGATCTGCTGCGTCAACCGGCAATGAAAGAGAGATACGGGAGCTATGGCTGTCGTAACAATGAAGCAGCTGCTCGACAGCGGCGCGCACTTCGGACACCAGACTCGACGCTGGAACCCGAAGATGAAGCGGTTCATCTTCACCGACCGCAACGGCATCTACATCATCGACCTGCAGCAGACGCTGACCTACATCGACAAGGCCTACGAGTTCGTCAAGGAGACCGTCGCCCATGGTGGCACCGTTCTCTTCGTCGGCACCAAGAAGCAGGCCCAGGAGTCGATCGCGGCCGAGGCGACTCGCGTCGGGATGCCCTACGTCAACCAGCGCTGGCTGGGTGGCATGCTCACCAACTTCTCCACCGTGCACAAGCGCCTGCAGCGCCTCAAGGAGCTCGAGGCCATGGAGCAGACCGGTGGCTTCGAGGGTCGCACCAAGAAGGAAATCCTCATGCTCACGCGTGAGATGAACAAGCTCGAGCGCACCCTCGGTGGTATCCGCGACATGGCCAAGGTGCCTTCGGCCATCTGGGTCGTCGACACCAACAAGGAGCACATCGCCGTCGGCGAGGCCCGCAAGCTGAACATCCCGGTCATCGCGATCCTGGACACCAACTGCGATCCCGACCTGGTCGACTACCCGATCCCGGGTAACGACGACGCGATCCGTTCCGCCGCTCTGCTCACCAAGGTCGTCGCCTCCGCGGTGGCCGAGGGCGTGCAGGCGCGGGCCGGCATCTCCTCCGGTGACGAGAAGCCGGAAGCCGGCGCGGGCGAGCCGCTCGCCGAGTGGGAGCAGGAGCTGCTCGCGCAGGCTGCCCCCGCCGCTGCCGAGGCCGAGGCCCCCGCCGAGGTCGAGACCGCCGCTGACGCCGCGGTCGCCGAGGTCCCGCCGACCACCACTCCGGCCGACTTCTGAGCCTCTCGACGGCTTTTGTTCACCTTGCCGGCCTCTTCCAGTACGGGAGAGGTCGGCAAGGTGGTGTTACCACCCATTGACAACACACAGGAGGATCGCCACCGATGGCGAACTACACCGCCGCTGACGTGAAGCGGCTGCGGGAGCTCACCGGCTCCGGGATGATGGACTGCAAGAACGCGCTGGTCGAGACCGAGGGTGATTTCGACAAGGCCGTCGAGGTGCTGCGTATCAAGGGCGCCAAGGACGTCGGCAAGCGTGCCGAGCGCGCCACCGCCGAAGGCCTGATCGCCGCCAAGGGCGGCGTGCTGGTCGAGATCAACTCCGAGACCGACTTCGTCGCCAAGAACGATGAGTTCCAGGGTCTGGCCGACAAGATCGTGACCGCTGCCGCGGCCGCGAAGCCGGCCGACCTGGACACGCTCAAGGCCCTCGACCTCGGTGGCCAGACCGCCGACGACGCCCTGCAGGCGCTGGCCGCCAAGATCGGCGAGAAGCTCGAGCTGCGTCGTGTCGCTTCCTTCGACGGCCCGGTCGCCACCTACCTGCACAAGCGGGCCACCGACCTGCCGCCGGCCGTCGGCGTGCTGGTCGAGTACCAGGGTGAGGGCGACGCTGCCGCCGAGGCCGCGCGTGCCGTCGGCATGCAGGTCGCCGCGCTCAAGGCCAAGTACCTGACCCGCGACGAGGTTCCGGCCGAGGTCGTGGACAACGAGCGTCGCATCGCCGAGGAGACCGCCCGCGAGGAGGGCAAGCCCGAGGCCGCGCTGCCGAAGATCACCGAGGGCCGCGTCAACGGCTTCTTCAAGGATGTCGTGCTGCTCGAGCAGTCGTCGGTCACCGACTCCAAGAAGACCGTCAAGGCCCTGCTGGAAGAGGCCGGTGTCACCGTGACCCGCTTCGCCCGCTTCGAGGTCGGACAGGCCTGATCTCCCTTCGAGACCCCTCGCGCTCCGCATCGGTGTGCGAGGGGTTTCGGCTGTCCGGACTCATTTGCCCCCGATTCCTTGGTCTGACAGGGCGAGCCCGGCGGTTCGGAGGGGGCCTTTTGCCGCCGGGGAATCCGGATAAGGCAGGATAGGTTCGCTCTACGTTGCTGTCCGGCCGACCTGCTTGCCGTGAGACCGAATCCATCGCCGAAGGAGAAGTACACCCATGACGGACCCGGGGATCGACCGCCCAGGATATCGCCGGGTGCTGCTCAAACTAGGTGGGGAGATGTTCGGCGGCGGAACGGTCGGGCTCGATCCCGACGTCGTGCAGGCGGTCGCCGAGCAGATCGCCGAGGTCGTCGCCTCCGGTGTCCAGGTGGCCGTGGTGATCGGCGGCGGCAACTTCTTCCGTGGCGCCGAGCTCGAGGAACGCGGTATGGAGCGGGCCCGTTCGGACTACATGGGCATGCTCGGCACCGTGATGAACAGCCTTGCGCTGCAAGACTTTCTGCAGCAGCAGGGGGTTGACACCCGGGTGCAGACCGCGATCACCATGGGCCAGGTCGCCGAGCCGTACCTGCCGTTGCGGGCCAAGCGGCATCTGGAGAAGGGGCGCGTGGTCATCTTCGGCGCGGGGATGGGCATGCCGTATTTCTCCACCGACACCACCGCCGCCCAGCGCGCCTTGGAGATCGGCGCCGATGTGGTGCTGATGGCGAAGGCGGTCGACGGGGTGTTCACCGCTGACCCTCGGGTGGACACGAGCGCCACCATGTATACCGAGATCACCCATAAGGAAGTCATCGAGCGCGATCTGAAGGTCGCCGACGCGACGGCTTTCAGCTTGTGTATGGATAACCAGATGCCAATCCTGGTGTTCAATTTATTGACGAAGGGCAATATTGCCCGGGCGGTCGCCGGTGAGAAGATCGGCACATTGGTTCGGTCCTGACCCCGCGACCTGCGGATTATGACGCTGACGACGCTGTGGAGGAAACGGTCGTGATTGATGAAGCGCTCTTCGATGCCGAGGAGAAAATGGAGAAGGCTGTCTCGGTTGCGAAGGACGATCTAGGTGCCATCCGGACCGGTCGCGCGAACCCGGGCATGTTCTCCCGGATTGTCGTCGACTACTACGGGTCGCTGACCCCGATCACCCAGATGTCGAGCATCACGGTGCCGGAGCCGCGGATGGTGGTGATCAAGCCCTATGAGCAGGCGCAGATGGGTCCGATCGAGACCGCGATACGCAATTCCGACCTCGGGGTGAACCCGACCAACAACGGTGACATCATCCGCATCTCGATCCCGCAGCTCACCGAGGAGCGCCGCAGGGAACTGGCCAAGCAGGCCAAGAGCAAGGGTGAAGACGCCAAGGTGTCGATCCGAAATGTCCGCCGCAAGGCCATGGACGAACTGTCGCGCATCCAGAAAGATGGCGAGGCAGGTGAGGATGAGGTCGGGCGCGCCGAAAAGGAGCTCGACAAGACCACCGCGAAGTACGTCGGCCAGATCGACGAGCTGGTCAAGCACAAGGAATCTGAACTGCTCGAGGTCTGACGCCCTCGGCGTATGCCGATGTCATCGGACGTGGCGGCATGAGCGACGGGCCCGGAGGCGGCAGCTTGCGTAACCACGTAGGGCACCGGGAATGCCGCCAATGGAAGACAGCCGAGCGCCCGCCTCCGGGCGGGGAACGAACGGAACGACGAGTGAGCGACGGGACAATCGTGGCCGAGAACGCCGCCGCGACCGGTGCGGCCGCAACGCCGCCGCCGGCGAACGGCACACCTGATGCAAGGCACGGGGACGTGCGTGACGCCGCGACCGCCGACAATGCCTCCGGTGGTGCGACCATCGACCAGGGTGCCGGCGCGGCCGACGCGACGACTTCTGAGGCCGTTCCGGCGGCGGCGAAGTCACGGGCGGGCCGGAACTTGCCCGCCGCGCTGGCCGTCGGCTTCGGCCTCGGGTTATCGCTCATCGCGATCCTGCTCTTCGTGCCGAAGGTGTTCATCGGCGTTGCGGCCGCCGGCGTCGGCGTCGCCACCTGGGAGGTCGCCAAGCGGCTGCGCGAGGCCGACGTGCTGGTGCCGAGGATCCCGCTGATCGTCGGCGGCCAGGCGGTGTTCTGGCTCGGCTGGCCGTGGGGCTCCAGCGGCGTCGCGGGCGCTTTCGCCGCCACCACATTGGTCTGCATGGTGTGGCGCCTGTTCGATCACGGACTACAGACCGCGCCACGAAACTTCCTGCGTGACACCGCGATCGCGATCTTCACGCTGGCATGGATCCCGCTGCTCGCCTCCTTCGCCACCCTGCTGCTGCTGGAACCGGACGGCAACCTGCGGGTGCTGACCTTCATGATCCTGGTGGTGTGCTCCGACGTCGGCGGCTACGTGGCGGGCGTGCTGTTCGGCCGCCATCCGATGGTGCCGTCGATCAGCCCGAAGAAGTCGTGGGAAGGCTTCGGCGGCTCACTGGTTTTCAGCGTCATCGGCGGTCTGCTGACGGTCACCCTGCTGCTGGATGCAAACTCGATGATCGGTGTGGTGCTCGGCATCGGCCTCGTCCTGGTCGCGACGGTCGGCGACCTCATCGAGTCGCAGATCAAACGGGAACTCGGCATCAAGGACATGGGCACTCTGCTGCCCGGTCACGGCGGCATCATGGACCGCCTCGATTCGATGCTGCCCTCGGCTTTCGTGTCCTGGCTGGTGCTTTCCACGTTCCTCTGACGCCCGACGCGTGCGTGCCGGGAGCGTCCGGATACGCTCGGCGCGTTGATCTTCGGACGGAGTGGCTGCAGTGGGATTGTTTCGTCATGTGCCCCAGCGTGATTCGGCAGTTTTGCCGCGTGACGCCGAGTTCGAGTTCCTGTCGGAGGGCGAGGGCAGCAGGCTACGCGAGACGGTGTACCGCGCCTTCGCCGAACGTGGTTTCGAGGTAACGGTTTTCGGCACGCACGTCACCGATGACTCGGGGAACGAGTTCGGTTTGTACAATATCGCGGCCGCATGCCACAACGCTGCCGAAGGTCCCGACATCTGGTCCGCGCTGATCGAACGCCACGTCGATCTCGTACTGCACAGCATCGATGGGGCGACCGATACGTCTGCGATGCCGACCGCCGAGGTGTGGTCGCTGCTCTATCCCAAAGTGGCGGGCGAGCATCAACTGGCCACCGGCGGGGACTACGGCTATGCCGCCGAACTGGCTCCCGGTCTGCACGCGGCGCTCGCACTCGATCTGCCCGACAGCGTCCAGACGTTGCCGTGGCAGTCGCTGACCGACCTCGGCGATCTGGATCAGCTGCGGGCGCGGGCGATGGACAACCTGCGCGAGCTACCCATCGAGCAGCACGATGTCATCGAAGACGAGGACGGCACGCGATTCGATGTGGCCGCAGGCGACTCGTACCTGACCGCGTCCTGGGCGCTACTACTGGACGAACTGGTAGCGAAGCTCGTCGGTGCGCCGCTCGGCGACGACGGTGCGCTGGTGGCGGTACCCTTCCGTCACCTGGTCGCCTTCCACGTCATCGAGGGTCCTCAGCTGATCCCGTCACTGAACGCTATGGCTGGATTCGCGGCCGCCGAATACGCGGACCAGCCCGGCGCGATCAGCCCCTATGTGTTCTGGTGGTGTCGGGGACGGTGGACTCAGCTCACCCGGATCGACGGCGAAGGTCTGGCCATCGTCGTCGACGAAGAGTTTCACGAGGTGCTGGAGCGCATGGTCGGCCACTAGCCACTCACGGGCGCTTGGCGACCCGCCTGAGCTGCACGATGCGGACGCCGCCGACGAGCGCCATCACCAAGGCGCCCGCGATCACCGACAAGAGCACCAGGATTCCGACCGGCAGCGAGAAATCCCAGAACAGCAGGTCCACCCGTTGCTGCTCGAGGTTCTGCATGATGAAGATCAGCACCAGGATGCCGATCAATGCCGCGACGATGAATGCGATCCAGGTGTCTCCGGTCCTGGACTTCTCCAAAGTCTTGGCGACGGGCTTCGGCGGCGTGGGAGGGACAACGGGTTCGGGCGGCCGTCCGGGCTCCGGTTCGGACGACTCCTCAGCGTGGCTCGTCATGGTCCGATCATTGTCGATCGCTATGACCCGCGCAGGTATTTGCGCGCGCGGGGATCCGTATGTCGCTGGATCGGAACCTGCCTGCCTTTCGGCACTGTGATCGGAGCCTCGAGCAGTGACCTTCGTCGCGTCGGGCGTCGCGATCGTCACCTCCGGTCGGCAGCGAGCCCAAGGGATGGGACACTGGAGAAATTATGACCGTCTCCCTTCCGCTTGTCTTCGATGCTCCGCGCCGTGGTATGCCCCCTCGGCACCTCGCCGACCTCGATCCCGACGGCCGTCGTGCGGCGGTCGAGGAACTGGGACTGCCGAAGTTCCGAGCGGACCAGATCGCCAGGCAGTACTACGGCCGCCTGCAAGCCGACCCCGAGCAGATGACGGATCTGCCCGCACCGGTGCGCGAGAAAATCGGCGAGGCACTCTTCCCGCCGCTCATGTCGGTCGTGAAGCACGTGGCATGTGACGCGGGCCAGACGCGAAAGACCTTGTGGCGAGCAGGCGACGGCACCCTCCTCGAGAGCGTCCTCATGCGCTACCCGGACCGCGCCACCCTCTGCATCTCCAGCCAAGCTGGTTGCGGCATGGCCTGCCCGTTCTGCGCCACCGGCCAGGGCGGCCTGAACCGCAACCTGTCCACCGCCGAGATCGTCGATCAGGTCCGCGCAGCTGCCGCGGCCATGCGCGACGGCGAGGTTGCGGGCGGACCCGGTCGACTCTCCAACATCGTGTTCATGGGCATGGGTGAACCCTTGGCCAACTACAAGCGCGTGGTCGCCGCCGTCCGCCGGATCACCTCACCGGCCCCGGACGGCTTCGGCATCTCCCAGCGCAACGTCGTCGTCTCCACCGTCGGCCTGGCTCCCGCCATCCGCAAGCTCGCCGACGAGGACCTCTCGGTGACCCTGGCGGTCTCGCTGCACACTCCCGACGACGAGCTGCGCGACACCCTGGTTCCGGTCAACAACCGCTGGCCGGTGGCCGAGGTCCTCGATGCCGCGCGGTACTACGCCGACAAGAGCGGCCGCCGCGTCTCGATCGAGTACGCGTTGATCCGCGATATCAATGATCAGCCGTGGCGTGCGGACATGTTGGGTCAGAAGCTGCACAAGGCACTCGGTTCGCGCGTGCACGTCAATGTCATCCCGCTGAACCCGACCCCGGGTAGCAAGTGGGACGCGAGCCCCAAGCCCGTCGAAGCCGAGTTCGTCCGGCGCGTCAACGCCCAGGGCGTTCCGTGTACCGTGCGCGATACCCGTGGCCAGGAAATCGCCGCTGCCTGTGGGCAATTGGCTGCCGAAGGATAGTCTGCGCGGCGCTTCGGATCGAGCCGGAGTCGGTTGTTTCGCAGTGCGGGGTCGCAGGGCCCTGGGCCGGGCCGGTGAACCGCGACGTGCGTCAGTGAACGTGCGCCGGTGGGCGCCAAGACGACGCCGCGGCGCTCTACGAGGTAGTTCTCCATGAACGACGCCCGGTCGCAGAATCGTCGCAGGAACCAACGCGGCGTGGGAACCGCGGTCAGCAAGCGTGTAGCCGGCATGCCAGAGCCGGATTACTGCCAGACCTGTGGGATCGGTGCGACAGCAGTTCTGTACGGGGAGCTGGTTGATCGGGCAGGCAACCCGGTTTCCTGCACCGCTGTGGACAGGCGATGTTTCCGATTTCCGGTTACGCTCCGCAGCATGACGCTCTCGACCCGGTCGGATGGTGGAATCGTGCTCGGGCTGTCTTGCGGACAGCCCGGCGGCAGCGCGGAGCTCCTGCTGACAGCCGCGCTGTCCGCCGCCAGGGAAGGCGGGATGGACGCGCGGCTCGTCAGGCTCGACGACCTGGAGATCGCACCCGGTCCGGACACCGGAACAGCCGACGACACCGCGTGGTTCTGGGAGCAGCTCATCGAGTGTGATGCTCTGATCGTCGCCGTCCCGGTGCTGACCAGGACCATCCCCGGCCGCCTCAAACTGCTCGCCGACCGCATCCTCGGCCCCAACGCCGACGCCGCCATCACCACCGAGCTGCTGCGTCTGCAGGCCTCCGGTGTAACTCCCGCAGTGTCCTTCCGAGTGGACGAACGTGTCCTCAGGCCACGAGTAGCCGGATTCATCGCTGTCGGAGGGTCTTTGACGCCGCGCTGGACCACGTTGGCACTGCCGCTCCTGCACACGCTGACCTTCTCCATGCGGATCGCAGTGGTCGATCAGGTGCAGTTCGCGGGCGCAGGCATGCCGCGATCCATCGTGCTCGACGACAGCGCAATAGCGCGCGCAACCCAGCTCGGCCGCAATGTGACGGGGCAGGTCGGCGTGCGTTTCGAGGACGCGAAGTACCTTGGTGACAAGCCCGGCCTGTGCCCCTCGTGCCACCTGGATGTTTTCGTACTACGCGGCCAGGAAGCCGAGTGCGCGACCTGTGGGGCGAGCGGCGAACTTGTCGTGGTCGACGGCGCGGTCACTGTGCGCTTCCCTGGCGGCGAGGCTCGTGGCTCCGTGACGTCGATGGAGGAGCTGCGCGACCACTTCTTCGAGATCCAGCAGACCGCGGCAGGCCAGGGTGCGCAGGCGGACGAGATAGCGCGGCGCGCAAAGGTTTATGAGCCGTCTGCATTCACCGTCCGCCCTGAGCGGTAGCAGTGAACTCTGCCAGGTTTCCCCTGATACCGATCCGAGCGCTCGTCTGCAATCAGCGAAGGTCGTCGGGCAGCACGCGGAATGCCTTGTGTTCGGTGAGTGGCGTCAGGGCTCGGAAGTCTCGTCGGTCGAGGGTGAGTACCGCATCGGTTTCGTAGTCAGCGGCTAAGGCGACAATGACTGCGTCCGCGAGGTCAAGACGCAAGTCGGGGTAGAGCCTGCGGACGGCATTGGCCTGATCCAACACATCAGGTGTCACTGTGGCGATCTCGAAACGCCCCGTGCGAGCCTGAGCGCTGAGATCCTCGATCATCTCCGTTGCGATCCGTCGTCCCAGTACCCGGCGGGCGACATGGTCGACCTCGGCGAGTGCGAGTGGCGACAGCACGACCAGACCGGCCTGTTCGAGGGTATGAAAGGCCCCATCGCTGTCCGGTGACGAGGTGTCGAATGCGGCAATCAGCCCGGATGTGTCGGCTATGACGATTCCGGGCCCCTCGATATCGACTGTCACAGGCGTTCCGGGTGGTCGCCGAAATCATCGGCGAGGTACTCGTCGACACGCTCGGCGAGGGTGGGATCGCCGCTGGCGAAACGCCTCAGGCGGAGCGGTTCCGATCGCCGTTGCATCCGCAGCGCGGCAAGGTGTATCGCATTGCGGATGATCTCCGCCTCACTGACGTTGCTCTGTGCGGCAGCCTCTTTGATGATGGCCAGGTCGTTGGCATCGGCGTAGACCATCGTACGTTTTAGAGCCATATGAGTATTGTGGCATATATGTGTAGGCGGTCCCTGCTCCAGGGACTCAGCGGCACGGAAATCGTCGCCGTCCAGGAACTAGGATCGGCGGATGAGCGCCGAGGAGCTGCGTCATCCGGCAACGGAAATGGGCAGGCGGCGGGTAACTGTCCGGAGTCCGGTTCGGCAGCTCTCACCTGCGTTGGCACCTTTGTGGCTGGCGCTCCATGAAAGATTCTCGGCGGGGCGGTCGGTGCAGCGCATGCGGGTGGGACCGCTGGACGCCGAGCAGCAAGGCGCAATCGCGGATCTGTTCGGCGCTATGCGACTGCCGGGCGAATATGCCACGGTCTCGCTGACCGACGTTGATGCAAGCCGCGTTGGATGTACGACTCAGTCGAGACCTGGTGCGGGAAGTAGCGAAGGAGTTCGAGCGTGTGCGTTGACCTATCCGGGGCAGAGTGGTTCAAGAGCAGCCACAGCGGCGGGGGCCAAGATTGCGTGGAGGTCGCGCATCTGGAGGGCGGCATGGTTGGCGTTCGTAACTCCAAAACCCGAGCGGCCCTGCGCTGGTCTTCACGCCTGCCGAATGGGACGCCTTCATTGGTGGGGCTCAGCATGGCGAGTTCGAGCGTTCGTAGATCTCCATGTGGGCGAAGAGGCCCTGCCGATCTACCTCGAGAAGACCCAGCCGCCATCGCTTAGACCACGTGCGCGGGGGTCTCTGGGGTTGGGCTACATCGTGTGTTTGCTGGAGCTGTGCTGTGGTGTGCCACGAACGACTCACTTGAGAGGCTTTCGCGGACTACCGTCATGATCCATGACGCGTCGTAGCCGGTGGTTCGGAGCGATCGCTCTTCCCGCGGTCGCGCTCCTTGTGAGCTGCAGCTCGCCGGCCATCGACGGGGCAGGCAGTGCCACGTTGACGACGGCGAATCTCGCGCCTGACCAGGTTGTTGGCCTCGCGCTGCCAGACCGTGCCGTAGAAGTTGCTGTGGAGAAACTTGACGGCCTGGTCGAGTCGTTGATGGCGGACACCAAGATTCCGGGTATGGCAGTTGCTGTCGTACATGGCGGGAAGACGGTGTACAGCAAGGGTTTCGGCGTCCGTGAAGTCGGGCACGACGATAAAGTGGATTCCGACACGGTGTTTCAGCTTGCATCGGTGTCCAAGTCGCTTGCGGCGACCGTGGTGGCGCATCAGGTGGGGGCGGGATCGGTCGGGTGGGATACGCCGGTCGTGTCGAAGCTGCCTTGGTTTGCGTTGCGTGAACCGTATGTCACCGCGAATGTCACGATCGGTGACCTTTTCGCGCATCGCAGCGGGCTGCCCGACCATGCGGGTGATCGCTTGGAGGACCTGGGTTACGACCGTAGGCAAGTGCTCGACAAACTGCGAGTGGACCCGCTCGATCCGTTTCGAATTACATACCACTACACCAACTTCGGCTTGACTGCCGCAGCCGAAGCCGTCGCAGCGGCCGCAGGCGCCGAGTGGGCCCAGCTGTCGGCCGACGTCCTCTACACCCCACTCGGGATGAGCTCCACCAGTTCCCGATTCGATGATTACAAGGCGAGATCTAATCGGGCGGTCGGGCATATGTCGGTCGATGGGGATTGGGTCGCGCAGGCGGTGCGAAATCCGGATGCGCAGGCACCTGCGGGCGGAGCCAGCTCTTCGGTGCGCGATATGGCGCAGTGGCTTGCCATGATGCTCGGCACTGGTGCGATCGGCGGGAAGGTGATTGCGCCCGAGTCGGCGCTATTGCCTGCGATCACACCGCAAGTGATCTCGGGTCCGCCGACCGCGCCCGATGCGCGCGCGGGTTTCTACGGGTATGGGTTCAACGTGTCCAGTACCTCGGCTGGTCGCGTCACTTATAGTCACTCGGGCGCTTTCTCGTTGGGGGCGGCTACCAACTTTCTGGTGATACCGTCGGCCGACGTGGCCATTGTCGCGCTGACCAACACCGCGCCGATCGGAGTTCCGGAAACCCTGACCGCCGAGTTCGCCGATCTCGTGCAATATGGCAAGGTGCGCGAAGACTGGCGTGCGCTCTACCAGCATGTGTTCGCGGGCATGGCTGAGCCGGAGGGGGAGTTGGTCGGCAAACAGTCGCCTGCGAATCCGGCTGCGCCGCAACCACTTGTGTCTTATGCCGGGACCTATGCGAACGACTATTGGGGACCCGCCGTGGTGTCGGATGCCGGCGGGACGCTGGTGCTTGCACTGGGTCCTGCCGGACGGACTTATCCGTTGAAACACTGGGACGGAGACACGTTCGTCTTCACGCTGAGTGACGAGAACGCCCCGCCAGGGACCGTCTCCAAGGCGACGTTCACGGCCGACGCGCTCACACTCGAGTATTTCGACGAGGACGGACTCGGGACGTTCAAGCGATGACGTTCGTCTGTTCTGGGTACGCGAGGCGCGAGAACCTCTGGTCGAGAGGTCACGGACGCGTTCTTCGGTTAGGCACCGGGTCGGTGCCCAGCCCCTGCTTTTGCGGCGGGAAGCTCAACTACTGGCGAACGTAGTTGAGTTTCTTGATTCAATCTCAAATAAGCGCGGCCTGGGTGGAGTTTGCGCAGCTTGAATTTTCCCATCTTTCCTGTGACCGGCACGTGCGCAACGTTGGATGGCGCAAGTCTGGTCACCAAGGGAGCTGCAAGTCGCCTGCCGACGCAGCCCGCAGGCAGAGGAGTCCGCTGAGTCCGACCGACTCTCTAGCGGTAATTCTTCGCAGGCCGGTTCGTCGCCGCACGCCGCTCGGCCTGCTGCGCCTTGATGCGCTCGTTTTCCTTCAGCACCGCGGCGTAGCTTTCGCGCTCGCGGATCAGCCACTCCGGCGGGTCAGCGAGCAGGGCGGCGATTGCATCGGTGGTGAGGGCATCGGAGACGTCGGCGCGGGCGAGGCCGGTGTTGGAGACGCCGAGTTTGCGGGCGACCACGTCGCGGGGGAAGGGGCCGGTGCGGCGGAGTTCGGTCAGCCATTCCGGGGGATTGGTGCGGAGCTCTTCGAGGTCGGCACGTGAGATCGGCGAGTTCCGGAATTCTTCGGGCGCCGCCGGAAGATAGATGCCGAGCTTGTTCGCCGCGGTCAGCGGCTTCATGGTCTGCGGTTTCTTGTCCGGGCTCACCGATACAGCCTAATGGGCGTCGTCGGAGGTAGTTCGTTCGGAGTCTGCTCCGGAGCGAAGGTGAGGTGGCTGTCCGAAGGTCGGCAGGCGGTGCGGTTCGTCTGGAACCTGCGCCGGTCCTCGGCAATCGCCCGATGCGCGCCACTGGGAGCAGTTCGTCCGGAGTCCGTTGCGCGCGGGAGGGTACGCCGGACAGCTGTGTGTCTGCCCCCGCTCGCAGGTCGTGACCAGGTCGGGCAATACCCTTGACCGAATGAGCCGGTTCGAGTCCATCGACGTAGCGCGGCTGCGCTGGTTTGTTGCGGTTGCCGAAGAACTGCACTTCGCGCGGGCGGCGAAGTCGCTGAACATCGCGCGCCAGAAGTTGAGCCAGACGGTCATCGATCTGGAGCACGAACTCGGGACCAAGCTGTTCGTGCCGGGGGCACAGCCGACGCAGCTGACCGACGACGGACATGAACTGCTGCGGGAGGCGCGGGAGCTGATCGCTCGCGCCGATGAGCGCGCCGCAGCGCCGGTCGCCACGGATGCGCCTGGCCTGCGTGTCGGTTTCGTGCCCGGCGTCACGGTGTCCAAATGGACCCGGATCTGGGGTGAACGATTCCCGGATACTCCGCTCGAAGTGGTCGCGATCGCGGCGGCCGAGCAGTCGGCGGCGCTGCATGACGGGCGCGTCGATCTCTGCTTCGTTCGCCTGCCCTTCGACCGGGACGGCATGAGCGCGATTTCGCTCTACCGCGAGCTACCCGTTGCCGTGGTGTCCAAAGACCATCCGCTCTCGGTGTTCGAGCAGGTGAGCACGCCGGACCTGGCCGACGAACAGCAGCACGACGCCACCGATATCGATGCGGCAGGAAGCACCATCGAGCTCGTTGCGGCAGTGGGCGGCTTCGCTATCGTCCCGCATTCGATTGCCCGCCTGCATACCCGCCGCGACCTCGTATACCGAACAGTCACCGACGTCCCCGTTACCGAGATCGTGCTGGCCTGGCCTACCGATCGGACCACCGAACTGGTCGAAGAGTTCGTGGGGATCGTCCGCGGCCGCTCGGAACGAAGCTCGCGATCGCCTGCCGCGCGCAGCAAGCCGGCGCAGCAGTCCAAGAAGACACCACCGAAACGAGCCACCGGTGGGCGCCCTACCCCCTCCAAGAAGAAGCCCGCCAAGCGCCGGGGGCGCTGACGCGCTCGGTGCAGTCGGTTGCCGAGTACGAGGTCGCCCGGCGGGGCTTCCTATGGTGGTCGAGCAGTTGGCCTGCGACAGAGTCGAACTCGCCCGTTGAGCCATCGACCGAGTGCTCGAACAGCCGCGGTCATGGCCGCCCCCATGCGTTGTTCCAACGATACCCGGGTACTGATCAGCACCGAGCCGGTGATCGGATGAGAATCCTTTCCGACCGCTTATGTCTCTCATACTTGTGTCGGCAACACCGTCGGCACGAGATCGGGAGGTTGTCGTGATTATTGCCGCCATTGTCGTTGGTGTGCTTGCGGTCTGTGCGTGCAGTGTTGCCGTGCTGCGGAGGCGGGGGCGGTCCCGTGGCTGACGTGCGCTGGCCGGATGAGCATCTGGTTGCTGCGGCGCAGTCGGGGGATACCGAATCGATCACCGCCCTGGTGTCGGGGGCGCATCCGCATGTCCGGCGGTTCGCCTACTCGCTGTGTGCTACGCCGGAGGACGCCGAGGATGCTGCGCAGGAGGCGCTGATCATCCTGTATCGCAAGATCGGGACGTTGCGCGCGTCGGGGGCCCTGGCGTCGTGGATGTTTCGGATCGTTCGCAACGAATGTCTGCGCCAGTTGCGGCTGATGTCGCGCCGCTCCGAACCGGTCTTCGACGAAGGCACGGTGTCTGCGGAGGACGTGGCGATGCATCGCCTGGAAGCCGAGCGGGTCGCGGCGGCCATTGCGGCGCTGCCGGGCGAACAACGACGCGTGCTGATCATGCGTGACATACAGGGCTACAGCGGCCGCATGGTCGCCGATCTACTCGGCCTCAGCACCGCGGCGATGAAATCGCGGCTGCACCGCGCCAGGTCCGCCGTGCATCACACATTGCAGGATCCGATGTGAGGCCGAGAATGACCGCCGAGCCGAGCTATTCCAGCAGGTCGGTGCCCCGTCACTTGGCCCGCGGGGCTATGGGATTCGGCGCCCTGATCGGCTCGGTGGCGTTGCTACCGCTGACGGGACCGATCAGCTTGCTACTGGCACCGGTCGGCTTGGTTGCGTTGCGTGGTTGCCCGACCTGCTGGGCGATCGGGTTGGCTCAAACCATCTCGATGGGCCGTTTGGAACGGTCCTGCGTCGACGGCCGCTGTGAACTGACGGTCGCGGGTTCCCGCGCGGGCGGCGAGGGTCCTGTATCGCAATGATCCAGCCGGACCCCGACGCGGGTTGTCCGTGTCGGGGTAGCGGCTGCCGGTTCCGGCTCCTATTGCTCTGCGGGGCAGAGCATTTCGATGGGGGGCACCGTGGCCGCCCGCACCTCGATGCAATGTCACTATGGCGCGTCGTCGCAGTTGGCGACGACGGCAACAGCCTCGGCGCGGAACTAGCGCGGCTTGCGACGCAGAATCGAGTCGCGGATCAGAATGCCCGCGATGGCAACAGCGAAGCCGACGAGGAAGACGTCTTCGACCCGGCCTTTGTGGTTGCCGATGGTCATGGCCAGCAGGATCAACGCGACGATCCAGCCTGCGGCACGGAAGGTCCGGCGGGACTCGCCGCTCCAACCCCAGGCGGCGGACGGAACCTCGGCGGTATCCACACGGGTGAGGACGCCGCTGTCACTGTGGGTGGTTTCGAGTTCCGTGGCGGCCACGATCGCTCCTTGGTGGGTCGAGTACTTGTCGATATCGTGGCATACGACCGGTCGTCGTAGCCAGCAGGCCCTGCCACAATGGGGCCGTGTCCGACATTGTGAGAGTCCTACTGCTCGGCAGCACCGGTTCCATCGGGACCCAAGCGCTCGAGGTGATCGCGGCCAATCCCGATAAGTTCGAGGTGGTCGGCTTGGCCGCCCGCGGTGGCAACACCGAGTTGCTTGCCGCGCAGATGGCTGCGACCGGCACTCGCAATGTCGCTGTCGCCGACCCGACCGCGGCACAGCAGCTCGACCTCGCCCTCGGTGGTCCGGGTGCGGTGACCGAGCTGGTGCGTCGCACCGAGGCCGATGTGGTGCTCAACGCATTGGTCGGCTCGCTCGGCCTGGAGCCGACCCTCGCCACGTTGCAGTCGGGCACCAGGCTCGCGTTGGCGAACAAGGAGTCGCTGGTTGCTGGTGGCTCGCTGGTGACGCGTGCGGCGGCCCCCGGCCAGATCGTTCCGGTCGATTCGGAGCATTCGGCGCTCGCGCAGTGCCTGCGCGGAGGTCGGGCCGACGAGGTCGACCGCCTGATCTTGACCGCGTCGGGCGGTCCGTTCCGCGGCTGGACCGCCGAAATGCTCGAATCGGTGAACCCCGCCGAGGCGAAGGCGCATCCGACCTGGTCGATGGGTTTGATGAACACGTTGAATTCGGCGTCGCTGGTGAACAAGGGTCTGGAACTGATCGAAACCCATCTGCTGTTCGGCATTGCCTACGACCGCATCGACGTCACTGTGCATCCGCAGTCGATCGTGCACTCCATGGTCACCTTCACCGACGGCTCCACCCTGGCGCAGGCCAGCCCGCCGGACATGAAGCTGCCCATCGCACTGGCGCTCGGCTGGCCGGATCGGGTGCCCGGCGCCGCCGCGGCCTGCGATTTCAGCACCGCATCGACGTGGGAATTCGAGCCGGTCGACAACGCGGTGTTCCCTGCTGTGGAACTGGCCAGGCAGGCGGGCATGGCGGGCGGCAGCGTCACGGCGGTCTACAACGCGGCCAATGAGGTTGCGGTGCAAGCCTTCCTGGACGGCGCCATTCGCTTCCCCGACATCGTGCGCACCGTTGCGCGCGCGGTCGACGCGGCGCAACAGTGGCGCGCCGAACCCGAAACGCTGCACGAGGTGCTGGCTGCCGACACCTGGGCGCGGGACTATGCCAGGGCGCTCGTCCACGCCTGACCGACACACTTCCAGGCAATCGCCGACGCGCTCCGCGCCGAGCGGTCCGGCAGGCGGGCCGACGCCCGACAACTCGGGATGCGCAGGCAGGTCGGTGCATCCGCAATGGGCGCAGGTTCGACGGGATCGGGCGCGCCGCGTTACGGCGGCCTGGCAGACTGAGCCGTGAGGGTCGGTCGAGGTCCGGTTACTGTTGTCGGAGTGCTCGCGACCACCACCGGACGCGTGCGTGCGGTACTCGCGGCTGCGGTCGCATTTCATCGAGGCGAGCTGCGCAATGCAGGAGGGCTGTAAACCACATGGTGTTCGCGTTGGGGTTCGTGCTGTTCGCCCTCTGCATCACGATATCGGTCGCGTTGCACGAATGCGGGCACATGTGGGCCGCGCAAGCGACCGGCATGAAGGTGCGTCGCTACTTTGTCGGCTTCGGCCCGAAGATCTTCTCCTTCCGGCGCGGTGAGACCGAGTACGGCCTCAAGGCGCTGCCGCTGGGTGGTTTCTGCGATATCGCGGGCATGACCGCGCTGGATGAGCTGGCGCCGGAGGATCTCGACCGGGCGATGTACCGGCAGGCCACCTGGAAGCGCCTGGTGGTGATGTCCGGCGGCATTGCGATGAACTTCCTGCTCGGCTTCATCCTGGTGGTCATCCTCGCTATCGGCTGGGGTCTGCCGCGCTTCGATCAGCCGCCCGCCACCACCATCGGCAAGATGAGCTGCGTCGCGCAGCAGAATGTGGACGGCACGCTGCAGGCGTGCAGCGGCGCCGGCCCGGCACAGCAGGCCGGCCTGCAGACCGGAGATGTGGTGACCGCGGTCAACGGGGTGAAGGTAAAGACCTGGCCGGAGTTCCAGGCCGAAACCCAGAAGCAGAACGGACCGTTCGCCTACACCGTCGAACGTGACGGGCAGACTCTCACCATTCCGGTCAACCCGGAGCGGGTGACGCGCTATCCGGCCGATGGCGGGCCCGGACGTGAGGTGAGCGCGGTCGGCGTCGGCTCCGAGTACTACGAACCCGTGAAATACAATGTGCTGGCTGCGATTCCGGCCGCAGGTGCATTCACCGGCGACATGTTCGTGCGCACGCTCCAGTCGCTGGCTCAGATGCCGCAGAAGGTGACGGCGCTGTGGACCGCGGTGACCGGCGGCGAGCGTGACCCGGAAACCCCGGTCAGCGTCTACGGTGCGAGCAAGATCGGCGGCGAGACCGCCGAGCGTGGGCTCTGGAACCTGTTCATTCTGGTCTTGGCCAGTCTGAATTTCTTCCTCGGCGCATTCAACATCGTGCCGCTGCTGCCGCTGGACGGCGGGCATATCGCCGTCGTGCTGTATGAGAAGCTTCGCAATTCCATCCGCGGCCTGAAGGGCCTCGCGCCCGGTGCCCCTGTCGACTACATGAAGCTGCTACCGGTGACCTACGTCGCAGTGGTGATCGGCGGTGCGTACATGGTGCTCACCCTGGTCGCCGACATCATCAACCCCATCAAGTTGTTCCCCTGACGTCGACACCGCCGACCCACTTCAGCTGTTCGCCCTGACGCGGTACCCTGTCGCGGGGACCGGGGGACAGCAACATGTCATGGTCGTCACAGGGTCAGCGGCTGCCGCGCGACTAAGCTCGGTAGGCGAACGGCTCACCAGAACGCACGAAAGTAGGCAGCCGGAAGTGACCAGCACAATCGGATTGGGGATGCCGACCGCACCTGCGGCCGTCCTCGCGCCACGTCGCAAGACCCGCCAGTTGGTGGTTGGCGGCGTCGGAGTCGGCAGCGATCATCCGATCTCGGTGCAGTCGATGACCACCACCAAGACCCACGACATCAACGCGACCCTGCAGCAGATCGCGGAACTGACCGCCTCGGGGTGCGACATCGTGCGTGTGGCTTGTCCCCGCCAGGAGGATGCCGACGCGCTCGCCACCATCGCGCGCAAGAGCCAGATCCCGGTCATCGCCGACATCCACTTCCAGCCGCGCTACATCTTCGCTGCGATAGACGCGGGCTGTGCGGCGGTGCGTGTCAACCCCGGCAACATCAAAGAGTTCGACGGTCGCGTCGGCGAGGTCGCGAAAGCCGCAGGCGCCGCGGGCATTCCGATTCGCATCGGGGTGAACGCCGGTTCGCTGGACAAGCGGATGCTGGAGAAGTACGGCAAGGCGACCCCGGAGGCGCTCGTCGAGTCGGCGCTGTGGGAAGCGAGCCTGTTCGAGGAGCACGGCTTCGGCGATATCAAGATCTCGGTCAAGCACAACGACCCGGTGATCATGGTCGAGGCATACCGGCAGCTCGCCGCGCAGTCCGACTACCCGTTGCACCTCGGTGTGACCGAAGCAGGCCCGGCATTCCAGGGCACGATCAAGTCGGCGGTGGCGTTCGGTGCACTGCTGGCCGACGGCATCGGTGACACGATCCGGGTGTCGCTGTCCGCACCGCCCGCGGAAGAGGTCAAGGTCGGCGGGCAGATCCTGCAGTCGCTGAACCTGCGCCCGCGCAAGCTGGAGATCGTGTCGTGCCCGTCCTGCGGCCGCGCCCAAGTGGATGTGTACACCCTGGCCAACGAGGTGACCGCCGGGCTGGAGGGCATGGAAGTGCCGCTGCGCGTCGCAGTGATGGGCTGTGTGGTGAACGGTCCCGGTGAGGCCCGTGAAGCCGACCTCGGCGTCGCATCCGGCAACGGCAAGGGCCAGATCTTCGTCAAGGGTGAGGTCATCAAGACGGTGCCGGAGGCATTGATCGTGGAGACGCTGATCGAGGAGGCCATGCGCTTGGCCGAGCAGATGGGCGAGGACGCGGGTGCGGGGGAACCGGTCGTCACGGTCGGCTAGGTGTTGCTATTCGGCATCGGCATACCACATCTGCCCGATTCGTGGCAGGCTGTCATTCGTGCGGAGTCTGCTGGAGCCGACGCGACGGGCGAAATTTGCCCCCGCGCGTCAGCTCGCGAACCGGGATCTGGCACAGGTCCTGAGAGTGCTCGATACCGATCCGGTCGCCTCGTGCATGGTCGCCGCGCGGTTGCAGGAGTTCGGTCTGGAAACCGGTAGCGGGCTGGGCGAGCTATGGAGTCGTGGCGGCCCGTCGGAGTCGCTGTGCTTCTCCGGTGCGAACATGGTGCCGCTGCGTGGCGATCAGGACGCGTTGCGCGCCTTCGCCGATCGGGCAGTGCGCTGGCCACGCGTGTGCTCCTCGGTGGTCGGGCGTCGAGAGCTGGCGCTGCCGCTGTGGGAGATGCTCGCCTCGCATTGGGGACCGGAGCGGGAGGTGCGTGGTGAGCAGCCGCTGCTCGCACTCGGCCAGCCCGCGATCGCGACCGCTGACCTCGAGGTCCGCCGGGTCCGGCCCGACGAATTGGACCGCTATCTCAACGCGGCCATCGCCATGTTCATCGAGGAGGTCGGCGTCGACCCGCGTGCGGGCGATGGCGGTCGTGGCTACCGTCGCCGGATCGCGAGTCTGATCAGCTCCGGTCGGGCGTGGGCGCGGTTCGAGGACGGCGAGGTCGTCTTCAAGGCCGAGGTCGGCTCGCTGTCTCGGCGCACCGGCCAGATCCAGGGCGTATGGGTGCATCCAGAACGCCGCGGCGCGGGGCTCGGCACCGGCGGCACGGCAACGGTCGCCAATGCGGTGGTCGCCTCCGGACGGACCGCAAGCCTGTACGTGAACGACTACAACAACATTGCCCGCCGGGCCTACAGCCGGGTCGGCTTCCGCCAGATCGCTACCTTCGCCACAGTGCTGCTCGATTGAACTTCGGCCGAACGTCGGTGCGCCACAGGCGTTTGCTCGCAATTGGCTATTACCATCGGTGCCGATGTCGACTCGCATGCTCATCCCGCTGGCCGTCGCGGTGCTCGCCGCTGCGGGAACCGGCTGTTCGGCGCGCCCGCAGGGGCCGGTCCCCGCGGCCGATGCTTTCGTCTCGGCTTTCTCGAGCCGCGACCTCGACACGGCGGCACAGCTCACCAGCCAACCCGAGAAGGCAACCGCCGCACTGAGTTCCGCATGGGATCAGCTCCAAGCCGCGCAGTTGATCGCGCACACCGGCGCGGCCAGGGTTACCGGCGACACCGCGACTGTCGACTACACCTACGAGTGGCTGCTGCCCAAGAACCGGACCTGGCGCTACACCGGCCAGCTGCAGATGGGGCGCAGCGACGGGCGCTGGATGGTGCGCTGGACTTCCTCGGATATCCATCCGAAGCTCGGCAACACCCAGACCATGGCCCTGCGTGCCAACCCCGCGCCCCGCGCCAGGGTCAACGAGCAGTCCGGCAGCGACGTGCTGGTGCCCGGCAAAGTCTCCCGTGTCCTGTTCACCGCGACTGCCAGCTCTGACCAGGACTTCGTGGCGACGTCACTGGCCACGGCGCTGCATCGGTTCGACGAGCGGCTCACCCCGGCGGCCATCCTGGGTGCGGCGAGATCCACCAACGGCGCCTATACCGTTGCGCTGTTGAGCGAGAACGAATTCGACGAGGTGAGCGCGGACCTCATCGGATTGCCCGGTGTGACGGTGACCCAGCAATGGGACATGGTCGCCATCGACCGGAATTTCGCGCCGGATCTGCTCGCGCAGGTGCGCAAGACGGTGATCGCCGAGGTGGACGGCAAGGCGGGGTGGAGCGTCGTCACGATGAACGCCAACGGTGCCGACACCGATGTGCTCACCGAGGTGGCCTCGCAGCCGGCGCCGTCGTTCTCGCTGAGCGTGGACCGGTTCGTGCAGAATGCCGCGCAGCGCGCGGTGGATGCGCGCACCGAGCAGACCATGATGGTGGTGCTGCGCCCCTCCACCGGCGCGATTCTCGCGGTCGCGCAGAACAAGGCCGCTGACCAGGACGGCCCGGTCGCGACCATGGGGCAGTATCCGCCCGGCTCGGTTTTCAAGACGGTCACCGCGGCCGCCGCAATGTCGAGTGGAAAGGCCACGCCGGACACACTGCTGCCCTGTCCGAGCCGAATTGTGGTCGGGGAGCGCACGATTCCCAACTACAACCTGTTCACTCTCGGTGAGGTGCCGATGGCGACCGCGTACGAGCGTTCCTGCAACACCTCGTTCGCGAAGGTGGCCAGCGAGCTGCCGGGTGACGCACTGCACACGACGGCCGCGAAACTGGGCGTCGGACCCGGCTATACGATCGCCGGGCTGCCGACCACCTCGGGTTCGGTGCCGCTGTCGGACGACCTGATCCAGCGCAGCGAGGACGGAATCGGCCAGGGCAAGGTGGTGGTGAGCCCGTTCGGGATGGCGGTGATGGCAGCGACGATCGCGCACGGGTCGGCGCCGGTGCCGTACTTGATCGCCGGTCGCACCACCACGATCGAGGGCGAACGCCCGGCCATCGCACCCGAGGTGATCGACGGGTTGCGGACGATGATGCGCAAGGTGGTCACCGGCGGCACCGCCGAACGGATCGCCGACCAGGGCGAGGTGTTCGGCAAGACGGGAGAGGCCGAGGTCGACGGTGGGTCGCACTCGTGGTTCGTCGGCTACCGAGGCGATATAGCCTTCGCCACGTTACTGGTCAGGGGCGGCAGCTCCGACCATGCGGTAGCGGTCACCCGCGATATGTTCACGGTGCTGCCCGCGGGGTACTGACACTCGTTGGCCGACACCGATAGCTGTGGCCCGGCCCCACATCAGGGGCTTGATATGTGCCGGAGCTCACATTTATCGAGGTGGTTTCGGGGTCCTGCGGTCGGGCATCTCGTACTGGATCATGGTGGATCCGATCCTGATCACATCGCCGTCGGAGAGGGCGGTGTCGGCGCCGATCGGGGAACCGTTCAGGTAAACCCCGTTGGCCGAATCCCGGTCCCTGATGAACATGCCGTCCGGCCTGGCCAGGATGCGTGCGTGCTTGCGGCTGACCCACGAGTCGTCGAGCACGATGTCGTTGTCCGGATCGCGGCCGATGCGCAGCCCCGCTGCCGGGACGGCGATCGGCTCGTCGTCCCCGACCCGCAGCCACGCCTGGCGGCGGAGATCGGGCAGGTCCCGGGTCGTCGCGCCAGGCGACGAGGGGAGCGTCGGCGGCGTCTGCTGGCTGCGGACCGCATCCTCCAGTGCGACCGTTTTCGGGTCGGGGTCGATACCCTGCTGGTCGGCGAGATTGCGGCGAATGCGCAGACAAGCGGCCAGCGCGTCGGCCTGGCGCCCGCTGCGGTACAGCGCGGTGATCAATAGCCGCCATAGTCGTTCGTTCACGGCGTGTTCGGCGGTCAGGGCGGCCAGCTCGCCCAGGATCGCGCCCTCACGCCCGCAACCGATGTCGGCGTCGAGGCGGTCGGCCATCGCATTCAGTCTGCGCTCGTCCATATCGGTGGCGAAATTGTCGGCGAAGCGCAGCACACGCAGTCCGGCGACGGCTTCGCCGCTCCATTCCGACAGCGCGCGTGCGAAACACTGCGCCGCGGTCTCCAGGTCGCCGGTGCTGAGGGCCAGTGTCCCTTGGTTGCGCGCGCGTTCGAATCGGCCGACATCACACTGGTCTTCGCTGATGTCGAGTAGGTATCCGTCGCCGACCGTGCGCAAGACGGTGCGGTCGTCCACCCCGGCTCCGCGCAGTATGGTGCGCAGATTCGACACGTAGGCATAGAGGCCATCGACCGACCGGCTCGGTGGACCTTCGTCCCAAATTCCCTTGGCCAGAGTTGTTTTCGCCACGGCCTTGCGCCGATTGATGACCAGCATTGCGAGCAGGGCGCGGAGTTTGGCGCCGCGTAGCGCAATCGCGCGACCGTCGACGAGCAGGCGCACCGGTCCGAGCACCCGTAGATCGAGTGTCACTCGTCCGATACCCGCAGCCGCCACGTTCTCGCCTCCGAATCACTCAGTGCGCGGAGCTGTTCGCACGCATCGAGCGCCGTGCGATCGGTCCCAGCATACGCATTGACCCGGAAACGGTCCTTGTGCATCCGAAATCTGTTGTGTGCCAATCATGTTAAGTATTGAAGCGGGCAGCATTCCGTGATCGACCCGCGGCCGCATGCCACCCGGAACCGGACCGCGCCTCAGGCCCGGTGCAGCGTTGCGGCCAGGTGGTGCTGGAAGTCTTGGCCGACGGCGGCCATCCGCAGCGTGTAGTCGATGGTGTCACCGGACAGCCGGATCGAGCGGCCGAGCGCGGTCACGAGTTTCGCGGTGCTGCTACGGCCGATGCTCGTCGAGTCCAGTTCTATGTGTACCTCGCCGTCGGTGACCGACAGCGCGCCCTCGCAGATTTCGGTGATGCCGGTCGGGTGGGCGAGGATCAACTCCACCCGGTCCGGTTGCGGACAGCGCAGATAACCGGTTTCGGCGTGCATCGGCCTGCTGCCGTCGGCGGAGCGGGTGCGTTGGCGATAGGTGAGGAATGGCCGGCCGAGATGGCCGAATTTGATTTCCTCCACATAGTCGAACGGCTCGATGGTCGGATATTCACCGTGCCCCGGTCCGCGCCATGTGCCGAGCAGCGGGGCCAATGGTGCGATATCGGGATGAGGGGCGACGGGGGTTTGGGGTTCGACCACGGCGGACAGCCTAAACCTGCGAATGGCGGGGTGTTCCGATACTCCCCAAATTCCGTCAGGCTAAGGTTAGCATCGCCTAATCGCCAAGAGGGTGGCGTGCGGCTGAAAGGACAACAAGTTGAACAGACGCTGGAGTGAATTGCGCCGAAACGGTGCGTGGCGATCGCGGACCCGTGAAGGTCTGTTGCGCGTATCCGTACTCGGCGCCGCGCTGGTCGTCGCGGCCGCATGCTCGGATTCGAAGTCGAACGACGAAGTGCCTGCCCTCGATGGCAATGACTACACGCAGACGAACCTCGCCGCCAACAACGCCGAGTACAAGGCCGAGTTCACCTTCTCCGACATGGTGAACGCGTGGGGGCTTGCCGACCGCCCGAAGGGCGCGGGCGGTCACTTCTGGGTCGGTGGCGGCGGTAAATCGTTCCAGTTCGTCGGCGATGTGACCGCATCCTCGGACCCCAAAGTGCAGAAGCTGTTCCAGGATCCGCTGAAGATCGTCACCATTCCCGGCGCCGATTCCGACACTTCCGACAACAGCATCGGCAAGACCACCGGTGTCGTCTTCAACGGCGCACCGATCACCTCCGACCTGTTCGTCGTGCGTGACCAGCCGGTCGAGGTGGACGGCGCACCGCAGTTGCTGACCGGTTCGTCGCGGTTCATCTTCGCCACCGACTCCGGCAAGATCGCGGCCTGGACCGAACTCGGCGCGGAGGGCCAGATCATCCGAGCCGATGGCCCGGCCAACCTGATGTTCGACGGCCAGCCGCAGGGCATGCAGTTCTTCGGCATCGCGCTCACACCCTCCGGTGACAAGCTGCTCGCCGCCGACTTCGGCGCCGACCCGCAGGTGCGCACGTTCGACCAGAACTGGCAGCTGATCCCGACCGCAGGTTTCGCCAACCCGTTCGCCACCGGCGACCAGATCAACTCGGCCGCCCCCGACCAGGGCAAGAAGGCCAAGCCGGGCGACCCGGCCCCGTTCAATGTAACCACCGTCGGCAAGCGGGTGTTCGTCTCCTACGCCGCCACCAAGCCCGACGAGCAGGACGCGACCAAGTTCGATGCGGGCGAAGAGGATTCGCTCGACAAGGATCAGGAGAAGGCCGCCAAGGGCAAGCCGGGCAAGGGTAAGGTCGCCGAGTTCGACGAGACCGGCAAGCTGGTCCGCATCCTCGACGACGGCAGCCGCCTCAACGCCCCGTGGGCTGTCACCGTGGCCCCCGCGGACTTCGGCCCGCTCAGCGGTAAGCTCCTCGTCGGCAATTTCGGCGGCGCGGGCCACGTCCTCGCCTACGACGACACCACCGGCAAGTTCGTCGACTACCTGCGCGACGCCACCGGCAAGCCCGTCGAAATCGAGGGTCTGTGGGCCCTGATGTTCGGCAACGGCGAAAGCCTCGGTGATGCCAACTCCCTGTACTTCACGGCAGGCCCCGACGACGAAAAAGACGGCCTCTTCGGCAAACTCCGCCTGAAGTAGCCCACTACAAGGCGGCTCCCGACCATCGACGGGAGCCGCCTTTGTCGTACCTGGGCCACCCGCTCCACGCTTCGGCGAACTGGACGCGGCGACGGGAGTTACTCAATGTTTGCCACTGGGTGTTCAGTTCGGTACGGGTACCGGTGATGGGAGGATGATCGGGGGGCGTGTGGTCGGGAGGTGCGGGTTAGGCGTTGCGGCCGAGTTTCCCGGCGTTGGCGTGGTTCGGTGACGACAGGAGGCCGTGATGGGATTTCTGGACAATGATCGGATGCTCCCCGGTCGGGATCGGCTGATCGCAGCGTGCCGTGGGCTGCCGCATGACGACCATCCGATGTTGGGACGCGGCCGGAGAGTTGGTTCAGCTACACGAGATTCGTGAGCGGACGCCGGTGTCCGAGATGGACAAGCTCGAGCGGCGGCGGCCGAAGTTGGTGCGGTCGATCGATCTGTGGGTGACGTTGGCGAGGCCGCCGCTCAGCGGTTGCGGCCGAACAGCCGGAAAGACCGATTCTTTCGCTGTGGCAGCGTGGCGTACACCATTGTCATATCCGCGAACACCTCTGCGTCACGTTCGCGTTCGGTGCCGAAGTCGCTGTGGCCGAGGATATGCCGGATCGATACCGGCGACAGCGAGGGCAGTAGCGTGGCCAGGGTCGGTGGCAGCGGGGTTGTGGGATCGGAGTCGTCCTTGCCGTGCCCGAACAGCATGTGCCCCACCTCGTGCAGGATGATGTGATCGGTATCGCGCTGCGAGGTGTCGGCGTCGTAAACGATGATGTCGTCGTGCTTGCGTGCGACCCACAGTCCGCTGCCACGGCAGCCGGTCTCCGCGAGTATCCCGGCCGGTACGGGGTGTAGCGAGATCGAACGGCCGCGGTGTGCGGCGACACTCGCCAGATAGGCGGACAGGTTCCACGGGCTGGGGAGGGGCACGGTCCGGGCAGCGTCACGGAATCGGGCTTCCATGCTGGTCATCGCGGCTCACATTACCGATACCCTGGTCGGTCGTCATCTTACGATTTCGGACAGACCCGTCGTGATCGACTCGAACGTCACACAATTCGATCGTCGTCGGGCCTCGGCGCGCCCTCGGCCGGGAGCTCGGTGTGCAGGCGCCGGATCGCAAAGTGGTTGAGCGCCCACAGTCCGACGCCGATGGCGAGCAGTACGCCAGCGATCGTGTACTGCTGCGGGTTGCGGTCGGTCCACGGGGTGACCAGGAATCCGCAGGCCACCGCGCCGATGACCGGCAGCACGGTGGGCGTGTGGAAATGCTTGTGCGACACAGTGTCTCGGCGCAACACCAGCACCGCCACATTGACAACCGTGAAGACGGCGAGCAGCAACAGCGCTGTGGTGCCCCCGAGTTCGGGCACCTCGCCGACGAACGCGATCAGCCCGAGGGCGAGCACGGTGGTGAAAGCAATGGCGATGTAGGGCGTTCGCCGCCGTTGGTGCACGCGGCCGAGCGGAGGCGGTAGCACACCTTGGCGGGCCATCCCGTAGAGCAGTCGGCTGGCCATCAACATATTGATCAGCGCCGAATTGGCAACCGCGAACATTGTGATGAACGCGAAGATATCGGTGGGGAAGCCGGGCGCGCCCATCTCGACGACCTTCAGCAGCGGAGTATCGCCCGCGCCGAGTTGGTCGGTGGGGACCAGCGCGACCGCCGTGATCGAGACCAGCACGTAGATCGTCCCGGTGATGATCAGACCGCTGAGCAGGACCTTTGGAAAGATGCGGCTCGGTTCCTTGCACTCCTCGGCCATATTGACCGAGTCCTCGAAGCCGACCATCGCGTAGAAGGCCAGCGTAGTGGCCACGATGACGCCGCCCAGTGCGGTGCGGTTGCCCGTCTCGAACTCGGTGATGCGCCCGAAGTCGCCGTTGCCGAACCCGAGGGCCCACAGTCCGATGCCGATGACGATCAGCAGTCCGGTCAGTTCGACGCAGGTGAGCAGGACGTTCAGTTTCACGCTCTCGCTCACGCCACGCAGATTGATGGCCGCGACCACGGCCATGAAAGCCAGCGCGATCAGGGTGATGCCGATACCGGTGCCGAGGTCGAGTTCGAAGGCTTCGGCGAAGTTTGCGGCGAAGGCGCGCGAGGCGGTGGCGGCCGAGGTGATTCCGGAACTCATCACGGTGAACGCGACCATGAAGGTGAGAAACTGGATGCCGAAGGCCTTGTGGGTATAGAGCGCGGCGCCCGCGGCGTGCGGATACTTGGTGACCAGCTCCAAGTAGCTCATGCCGGTCAGGAGCGCGATCAGGAAGGCGACGAGGAATGGCACCCACACCACGCCGCCGACCTCGTTCGCGACTTTGCCGGTGAGCGCGTAGATCCCGGTGCCGAGGATGTCTCCGACGACGAACAACAGCAGCAATCCCGGTCCCATCACCCGCTTCAGACTGGGTTCCTGTGTCGTACCGGATTGGGCGTCGGTGCTGGCCATGTCTGATATGTACCCGTTGGGCCGGCAAATTAGTCGGCGGTTATGCGTCGTGTTGGCCGTCGCGAGGCGCGAGTGTCACGCACGATGGAAGTGTGCAGATGAGCAGCGATCGGCTGGTCGGCGCGCCGCGACCGCATACCGCACCGGTAGCGCAGTGGTGGGTGCTGACTCGGCGGGTGATCAGGCCCTTGTGGCGCAACGGTGAACTGTTCACCGCGGTGCTGGCGCCGACGCTGTTCACCCTCGGCTTCTACACGCCGCTGAATCTGGTGATGTCCGTCTACGGCCACGGGCTGAGCAGTTATGCACAGTTCCTGATGCCGATGATCGTGATGCAGGCGGCCGCCTTCTGTGCGATCTCGGCCGCCTTCCGCTCGGCCACCGACGCCGAGGACGGCCTCGATGAGCGGTTCGGGTCGATGCCGATGCCCGTGGTGACGCCGCTGGCGGCGCGGGTCACCGCGGCGCTGTATCGGGCGTTGATCGCTTTGTCGGCGGCGTTGGTCTCCGGACATGTCATCGGGTTCAGATTCTATGGAGGCTGGTGGCACACACTGGGTTTCCTCGGCTACGCGTTGTTGATCTCCTTGGCGCTGTGTCTCGGCGCCGACCTGCTCGGCAGCCTCGTCAGGAGCCCGGAGGCGACCGCCCAGGCGCTGATCCTCCCGCAGCTGATCCTCGGCATGGTGTCGACGGGCTTTGCGCCCGCCTACCAATTCCCGGCCTGGATACAGGGTTTCGCGCGTAACCAGCCGGTGTCGCAGTTCGTCAACGGGTTGCGCGCGCTGGCGAGTGACTCGACACCCAATGCGGGCGCGGTGGACTGGTCGACGCTCGGGCCGCCGCTGGCGTGGGCGCTCGGTCTTGCCGTGGTGTTCGGTGGTGCGGCCACGATCGTGGCGATGCGGAGGTCGGTATGACCACCGCGCCGACGCAGGTGGTGGCCTTGACGGAGGTGGCAGGCGCCACCGAGACCTGGCGACTGTTTCTGCCGCAGACGATGATTCAGACCAAACGGCTGCTGATGCGATGGCGGCGAGATCCGCTGACCGTCGTCCAGTCACTTGTCTTCCCCGCGCTGTTGCTGATCATGCTCAACACTGTTCTCGGTCGTCAGATTTCGTCGTTCGCCGGCTCCAGTGCGCTGTACGGATCGGTGCCGATGGTCGCGCTGGTCGGTGTGATGTCGGGGTCGGTGGCCGGCGCCATCACCCTCGGCAGGGAACGAGACCAAGGACTGCTGGCCCGGTTCTGGGTGCTGCCGGTGCACCGCGCCTCGGGGCTTGCGGCACGGATCGTGGCCGAGGGCGTGCGCATCCTGTCGTGCACGCTGGTGTTGTTCGCGGTCGGTGTGGCGCTGGGGTTCCGGTTCGAGCGCGGGGTGGCGGCCGGTTTCGCGCTGTTCGGTGTACCGATGCTGTTCGGGCTCGCGTTCGCGACGGTGGTTACCGCCGTAGCGGTGTTCAGTGCGAAAGCCGCCCTGGTGGAGGCGGTTTCGCTGGGATCATCGCTCATGATGTTCTTCTGCACCGGGTTCGTGCCGCTGACCGCCTATCCGGCGTGGGCGCAACCGATCGTCGAGCACCAACCGATGACCTACGCCATCGATGCGATGCGCGGACTGTCGCTCGGCGGCCCCGTGCGCACGCCGTTACTGGCGACCATTGCCTGGTCGGTCGGCGCGATCGTGGTGTTCGCGATCCCGGCCGCGCTCGGGTACCGGCGCGCCAGCCGCGCTTAGCACCGCAACGACACTCGGGTGAGTGGGGGCCGCGGCGCCGGTAGTGCGATTCGAACAAACGGAACATATGTTCTCTATACTGGTCGCATGCCACGTCTCACACCAGGCTATCGCGATGCGCGTCGGCGTCAGATCATCGATGCTGCCAGACGCTGTTTCACGCGTTCGGGATTCCAGGCCACGTCGATGCAGGACATCTTCACTGAATCCGGGTTGTCCGCTGGCGCGGTATACGGCTACTTCACCAGCAAGGAAGCCTTGGTTGCCGCGATCATCGAGGAGGTCGTCGCCGAGATCACCGCCGGATTCGACGACATACTGAACAACGAGGCCCTCCCGCCGCTTCCAGAGGTTCTGGAACGACTGTTCACGGCGTTGGACAAACAGGACACCCGGCGAGAGTTCGCGGCCTTGGTGGTGCAGGTGTGGGCAGAGGCAGTGCGCAATCCGATACTCGGCGCGACGCTCGCCGGAAGCTATCGCACGATGCGTGAGAAGTTCGTTCGACTGGTCAAGCGGTTTCAGCAGGAGGGGCAGCTCGATCCGGCGGCGAAACCTGGCGACGTCGCGCGCGTGCTCACCACATTCGGTCCCGCCTTCCTGTTTCAGCAGGCACTGCTGGACGGCGTCGGCGCGAAGGCATTCAGCAGGGGAGTGCACCCGCTGCTACTCGCCCCGCAAACCGTGGGATCACGGCGCGGAGACGAGTAGGCAGTCGGTGTGTTCGGCCGGGCGGCGAGGACCCCGAGACCGCTTACGCCGATTCGTCACGAAGTCGGGCCGTGATCAGCCAGCCCCTACCCGTACCATCACGTTCGGGTTCGAACGCGGGAGGCACCGGCCGCTTGTAGGACCGGGAGAGCGTCCGGATGTCGCGTATGAAAGGTTCCCAACCGTGTTCGCCGAACCAGGTGCCGAGATCGCCGGCGGGTCCACCGCGCCACAGTCGAACCAGCTCGTCCGAGATGGCTGCCCGCGCCTCGCGCAGCAGCGGTGAGTCCTCGGCGTGGTCGGCCGCCAGTTCGCTGCCGGGAGCCGACAGTTCGGTGATGCGTGCCAGCAGTAGGTCGGCAGCATCGGCCGGCAGAGCGTACAGGATGCCTTCGGCCAGCCATATCGTCGGCACGTCCACCTGAAAACCGGCCTCTCGCAATACCTTCGGCCAGTCCTCTCGAAGGTCGGCCGCCACCTCCATGTGCGGGCATCGCGACACCGCACCACTGCCGACAAGCGCGTCGCGTTTGAAGGCAAACACCGCGCCGAAGTCGATCTCGAACAACCGCGTATCACTGGGCCAGTCCAGCCGATACGGGCGGGTGTCCATACCTGAGGCGAGCAACACCACCTGCACACACACATCGCCGGCAGCGTCGAGCAGTACCTCGTCGAAAAAACGAGTCCGTACCGCCACCTGCCCCGCCATCAGCTCAACAAGACTCATCCCGCCGGCCGGCGCCGCCGGACTCGTGGTCCAGCCGTGACCGGCCGCGTCGAGAAAACACTGCGCGTACGGATCCTGGAACAACCGATCCGAGCGCTCGTGCTCCATTGCCCGCAGTGCGGCCACTGCCAGTGATGTCGCCCCGATGCCTCGCAATGCCGCCGCTCCCCGTCGCCCGTGCGTCATATCCACCACTCCTTCTAGCAAAACGATTGGTGATTCTGTTTACATCGTTGTCTTCGATGTGTCTGCTGTCAAACAGAATCATCATTCTGATTGATGGCGGCGGATGATCCGCTTGCGCCATACGCCTACCGTCATCGCGGTCACGCCGAGATCGGCAGCCAACCGCTCATGCGCCCAGGTTCGGTGCGTACGAGCACAATCCCCGCACGCACCGCTACTCGCTACGGCATCGGCAGCGGCCATGGCCTCTCCGCGTTCACCGTGTTGGTGATGTGGGAGACGGCCTTTGGGTGCCGGCATCCCCTGGATCCCGTCGGGGATCCAACCGGCGGCACGGCAGGCGCTCATCGACACCGTGGGGTACGTAGGCAACATAAAACGAACCGTCGTTCTTGACAGAGAGTCATCACGCTGCCACTGTTGACTTAGCAAAAAGAACAGTGATTCGGTTTATGGAGAGGGTTCCAATGACTGTCATGCGGCGCGCGGTCGCGGTGGGTCTGGCCGCCACCGTGCTTCAGGGAGTGATGCTGATCGCCTTCGCCTGGCCCGCTTCCAACCTCGAGCCACGGGACGTACCTGTCGCCGTCGCCGGCCCGCAGGCCGCCGCTGTCGCCGCCCACCTGAGCCGGCGCCATCCCGATGCGTTCGAGATCGTTACCGTCGCCGATGCGGCAGAGGCTCGCCAGGCGATTGCCGACCGCGGAGTGTACGGCGCGATCGTCACCGGCGCGCCGAGCGGTGACGGTGGGCCGCATGTGCTGATCGCGTCGGCAGCGAGTCCGTCGGTCGCACAGCAACTGACTCGTATCGCCCAGCAGCTATCGGGGGCATCGGCCGCATCGGTCGAGGACGTGGTGGGCACCGATCCCGATGATCCGAACGGTGGCGGCTTCGCGGCCATGACCCTGCCGCTGGTTGTTTCCAGCCTGGCGGTCGGATATCTGCTCGCGCTTGTCGTTCCGTGGATGCGAGCGCGCCTGGTGGGGCTGGCGACCTATGCGGTAGCGGCGGGATTGTCGAGTACGGCGATCGTCGCAGGTTGGCTGTCGCTACTGCCCGGCCCGTACTTCGTTCTCGCAGCAGTGATCGGGCTGATCTCGTTCGCCGTGTCCGCCACTATCGTCGCGTTCGGCGCCGTGGCCGGGCGGGTCGGCCTGGGCATCGCCGGCCTGACCTTTCTGTTGCTGGGCAACCCTCTCTCGGCGGCGTCGACGGGCCCGGAGATGCTTCCGCGGCCGTGGGGCGCGCTGGGCCAGTTGCTTCCACCGGGCGCCGGTGCGTCCTTGTTGCGCTCGGCGGCGTTCTTCGGCAGCGCCGGTGCGGCAGGGCCGATAGCGATCCTGCTGGCCTGGGCAGTCACAGCGTCAACGGTCCTCGCCCTCGGCACTTTTCGCACCCGTCGGTTCGCGTCGACGCCCGCAACCGAACCGGTCTCGGTCGCCTGAGCTGTGCTGTCTGTCTCGCCGCACCTCAACTCGGCTCGGGATTACCCGGCGAAGGATGTGAAGGCGGATGTGCGCTGCTCTCGAGAGCGACTCGATCTCGCCAGTACTGCAACGGCACTCGGGTGAGTGAGTGGCCGCGGCGTCGGTAGTGCGATAGCCGGGCTGGGTGTCGTCGCGGCGTCGCCACCTCGCCAGGACCAGATGTGGTCGGCGAGGTGGTGTCGGGTCAGGACGAACCCGATCGGCAGTCGGAGGATCTCCGGCAGTGTGAGCGCGATAGTGCCGTCATCGAGTGTGCTGGTTCCCCTTTTGTAGCAACGGTTTTCGAGGTTTTGAGCCAGGCCGGGGCGAATCCGACTTCGCCACAACACGATCCAGCACCACACAACAGCTCTACCAGCACCGACTCACACAGGTGCCGTTGCAGTATCAGCGCATGCGCGCCGCGGCCTCGTTGATGAGGGCGATAGAGTCGCGCGGGCTCAGGGCCATGGCGCGCAACTGGTCGAAGATCACGCCGAAGCGGCGGATTTCGGTGTGACCCTCGATCAGCTCGTCGCCCGCGATGCCTTCCACGTACACCAGCTCCGGGTCGGCCGGGTTGGGGAAGTCCAGCAGCGTGAAGGATCCGGCCATGCCGGGGTGCGCGCCCGCTCCGAACGGCAGAATCTGCAAGATCACGTTCTTCTTCTTGATCTCCTCGAGCAGTCGCATGAGCTGGCCGTTCATGACCTCGGGTCCACCGACCATCCGGCGGATCGCGGCTTCGTCGAGGACTACCCATAGTTCGAGCGGATCGGTCTTGGTCAGTACCGCGGCCCGGTCCAGCCTGGCCCTGGCGCGGCGTTCCAATGCCGATGCCTCCAGCTTCGGCATGGAGGTATCGATGACCGCGATGGCGTATTGCTCGGTCTGCAAAAGCCCTGGGATGAACGAGGTTTGGTAGTGCCTGGCCGAGAGCGCCTCGGATTCGAAGTTGATGTAGGCGGCGTACACGTCGGTCAGGCTGGCCTCGTACGGCCGCGACATGCCGGGCTTGAGCGCGTCCGACAGCAACTCCAGCGCGTCCTCGCGCTGGAGTTCGGTGACGCCGTACAGGTCGAGCATCGCCATCAGCGTGCGTCGCTGCGGGCGAGCTTGAGCGGTCTCGATGCGGTACAGCGTGGTGATGTTGATCCCGGTCTTGCTGCTGACTTCCTCTTTGCTGAGACCGGACTGTTCGCGCATATCGAACAGCAGCACCGAGAGTCGGCGCAGTCCCGCGGTCAGGACCGTCCGCTTGCCTGCCATGACATCTACCCTTTCGCCGGGCGTCCTACTCGGAACGCACTACTGCGTTCGCACATTGGTAAGAGTCCACCCAGTCCAGCAGATCCACACCGAGAGTGTGGTCATTTCGGCTGAGCTTACCGCCACCGATCCTGCTAGTCGTGTGCCGACAGTTCCAGGCTGGCAGGTATTGCCGCGAACGCGCCGTGCAGACGCTCGATGAGGGTCTTACGCCCGCCTTCCCCGTCGTTGCGGACCCAGTCCCTGCCCGCGACGCTCCATGCGGAGGTGGTCAGCTCGGCGAGGATGTGGAGTCGCAGGTCATCGGAGTCCAGTTCGAGTTTGCTTGCCAGGCAGTCGATTACCTCCTGCTGGACGCCGGTGCGGTAGTACTCCACATAGGCGAGCAGGCCGGGCGCGGTCCGGACCAGCCGCCGAGTGGCGATATAGCGACGGTCCCATTCCGGCTCGAGCGTGGTGGCCGCCTCGGTCAGCGCATCACGCAGATCGCTGATGAGGAGGCCTGACAACTCGCGATCCGCCAGTGTCGCAAGGTAATTCGACCAGATCTCGGTTTCCGCCTCGATCGCCACCGCTTCTTTGGCAGGAAAAGCGCGGAAGAACGTGCTGCGCGACACTTCGGCCTCGTCGACCAATTCCTCCAATGTGGTTGCGTCGAAACCTTTGTCGGTGAACAACCGCAGCGCTGCGTCGGCGAGCGCGCGGCGGGTGCGTAGTCGCTTGCGCTCGCGAAGAGGCAGTGCGCGGTCGCCAGTCGTGGTCATGCTCGAATGCTACCGCAGTTGGTTCTCCTGCACGAAACAAACTGAGTTCCATATAGGGCTTGCGCACGAATGGAACTCAGTGTCAGAATGGCGTCGCAAGGAGGAACCACCCGATCAAGGAGCTCGACATGACCACAACCACACTGACCCCGTCGATCATCGGCCAGGTCGAGAAGCACCACACAGCGATCCTGAACCGTGTGCTGGCAGGCACCACGCTCGACGAGGAGCGGTGGATCACTCTGAATCAGGCGGCGGCCGCGGGTGCTCCCGTCGAGCGGGCCGCGCACATTGTCCGCATCGCCGGTATGACGCAGTGGATGCCTGCCGCGGTCGCGGCGGCATTGAACGCACTGGTCGAGACGGGACTTGTCGCCGAATTGCCCGATGCGCGGGTCGAGGTCACCGAGGCGGGGCGCGCACTGGTCGCCAAGGTGCGCGCCGAATCCGGTGCGATCGTCTCCCGTGCCTATGGTGTCGTTTCGGCCGAGGATCTGGCCACCGCGGCCCGTGTGCTGACCACCATCACCAGTCGGCTCTCGGAAGAATTGGCTCCCGCCTGAAGGAATCCTTACGGCTCGGTGGGTCCGCGGGATCCACCGGGCCGTTCATGGCGACATCGACCCGCCTGTATTCGGTCCACCAGCGCCGCTGTGAACGTCGCGGCGCTGAGCAACGCCTCGCTGCCTACGAGCAAACCTGCCCGACAGCTTTCAAAGATGAGTTGGCCTGCCTCCGAGTGCGGTCACGGTTTCGTGTTCCAGCACTTCGCTCGCTACCCGTTCACCCGAGCGAATAGCTCCGTCGACCCAACCGCACATGACGGCAGAGCTCTCGGTTCCGGCCCAGTGGACGCGGCCGCAAGGTTCGCGCAGGGCATGACCGAACTGTGTGAGTACACCTGTTGGTGCGTGACTGAGCATCCCGCCACCGGAATAGCGCTCGGCACTCCAGTTCTGCTCGATGTAGTCGACGGGGGAGCGGGCCGAGTCGCCGAACCGCTCGGCGAGGGCATCGAGGATCGCCGCCCTCCGCTCGGCCTCGTCGAGTTGTCCGATCTGCCGCGCGATAGGCCCCTCGGTGATGACGCACATGACCCCGGGTCGCCCGGTGTCCGTGCAGGCATCGATGGTGAGGGTTGCGGGCGATCCTGGTGCGGCCGACTGCCCCGACAACCCGTCGCGACGCCAGAACGGCTCGTCGTAGACGGCGGCAATCTTGTAGATCGCACCGCTCGGCATCCGCTGATGCAGGAACGATCGATCGACCGGCAGTATCGGTTCGTACCGGATCTGGCTTGCGATCGCCAAGGGAACTGCCACGATCACCCGGCGTGCGCGCACGGTCAACTTCTCGGAGCGCACCGTCACCCCGTCGGCATCCTGATGGATGTCCCGGACCGGCTGCGACAGGTGGATCGAGTCACCGATCTCGGCAGCCATCGGCCGGTAGATGGCACCCATGCCGCCGACGGGTCGAGCATCCTCGGCCGCGTCCTTGACTCCGAGGACGAAGCTCGGCCCACCCCCCGACGCCATCTGGTACAGCACGAAGAGCAACGACACCTCCGAGGCGGCCGAGGTGTAGCAGCCGGCGATGGCGGTCTCGAGCAGCTCATGGGCGGGCTTGGACAGAATATTGCTATCCAGCCAATGCGCCAGCGTGATCTGATCCCACTTGTCGGCATTCTTCGCTGTCCATGGAGCTTCGAGGGGAATCGACTTGCACATACGTCCCAGCTCGAGAAAAACCGCACCGAGGTTCAGCGCTGCCCAAGGGCTCATCGTCCACGGGATCGTGCCCGTATAGCGGTACTGCTTGCCATCGACCACCATCATGGCCTCACCGTCGGTGTACTGCTTGTAGCTCGGTACGCCGAACTCATTCATCAATGCATAGATCCGGTCCTGCCCCGGCCCTATCCAGGCGCCACCGCGATCGATCCAGGACCCGTCCTCGCGCACTTCGGTGAACGTGCGCCCGCCGAGTCGGTCCCTAGCTTCCAGCACCGCCACCGATCGACCCGCCTGTTTCAGCCGCAGGGCGGCCGTCAATCCCGCGAATCCCCCACCAACCACGCAATAGTCGACGTCTGTCATGGAGAGCCGTCCTCGTGTTGGAGTTCTGCGCCCGGCCGCTGTGCCGGGCGCACGACTGGCCGCACCCTCGACACAACGGGCGCGAAATCGCCTTCGATTCGGCCTACTCTCGAATCTGGCAATTCTATAGCAAAGCCGCAGTGCCACAAACCGTTAACCGAAGAGCGCATCACCGGGGTGCATCGCAAGGCGCACATCCGCTTCCTCATGATGCGGAGACATCCGGTATCCGCGCCCGGCTCGAGTCCCGTTGGTCGCCGGACGGAAATATGGGTGGCCATCCATCGCGAGCCACCGAGCGAGCAGCAACTCATCAGTTCTTGACATGCATCAATTACGCGCTGCCGTCGCAGAAAACGTCTACCGAGTCCACGCCGAACGGTCCAGACGATCTCAGTTCAGCATTGGAAGTTCCCGCGAGCATCCGCGTCCGCTCCTGCGCTACACGCCGGCATCGGTATCGCATAGGAGCGCCGATGCCGAGTGTCTCGCGATCGGGGCGATGTGCTCAGGCCTTCGCCAAGGCGGGCCATCCGACGATAACCACGAGTACGCGTCGAGACCGCTAAACTGCTGATCAACTAAGCAGTGCTGCGCGTCGCGAGTTCATCGGCGACGCCCTGCCTGCCCGTGTCGGGTTGCTGTCCCTGTCGCAGGGAGGTGTTGCCGTGTCTGTTCGTCGAGCCGTGCTGATGGCGGCGGTTCTGTGTGCGGTATCGGTGCTGGGTACGCCGCAGGTGCAGGCTCAGCCGGGCGGCGGCAGTGGGGGCTGTCAGCAGGGCAGCCTGATGAGTGGCCGATTGATCCCTGGCACTGGTAGCGCGGGGCGGAACATCTGGCGGGAGGCCACCCTGCGAGAGTGCGTCAGTTCGCTGCTCCCGGGTATCGGCGCCGGACAATTCAGTGTGACCATTCCGTGGAATGCGCCCGGTGCGACCAGCGCGGCCGAGTTCGCATGGTCGGATGGCAGCGTAAGCACGGCGACCGGGTACGGAAACGGGCTGTGGTTGATCACGAACGGTCCGGCAAGTGGTCATGGGATCCAGGTGGATGTCGACAACTGGATCGGGTGGTATTTCAGCTCCGCCGATGTCGCTGTCACCTCCGCGACTTTCGTATCCTGAAAATGCCCGCACGCCGGTCTATTTGGCCGGCGTGCTGATCCAGTGTGCGCGTTCGTGCCGGTGGCGCGCGATGAGCTCGGTACGTAGAACCGCACCTACGATTCGATCCCGCATCCTGACGGTGCGGGAGGCGTGCCGCTGATGGGGCCACGATGTCGCGCAGTCGATCACGCGCGGGCCCGCACCCGGGTTCAGCGCCGCGCGGGCAAGGACGACCCGACTGCACGGCGTACTCTCGCTCGAACTCGCCGGCCACTTCTCCGGAATGGAGTTCGACCCGGCCCTCCTGTTCGCTGACGAACTGAACACCCTTCTGGCGCGCTGACCACGACCAAGCAGCGGCCCGTAGCGGCTGTATCTGCGTGATCGCCACGAATTCGGTCGCGTACGCGAGTTGCCACGTCGCAATCTCATGGCGTCGACGAAATGCCTCGCTGTCCGGTCGCCATCGGCGCGTCGGCGGTGTCGGCTGGGCACGTGGGCTAACCCGTATCGGCGATGGCCCGAGCCGGGTCCGGATGGCCGTGGGCGCCCGGGGTGCGGGTCGAATTCGTCGAGGAAGCACTGGCTTTCACCGCAATGATTTGCCGATGGCGAACCTGCTGCTGAGGGTGATGGGCTTCTTCGCCGAGTTCGGGGAGCACTGATCCTGGAACACCGGCGCGTTTTGCTGCCAGATTGCGGTGTAGGTCCGGGGTAGCATGCCAAATATGACGCCATTCCGGGCGACAGACACTGGCGCCGAGCATCTGACCTGCTGGGTTTCGATGGTGGGGCAACGACTTCCGTGCCGCTCATCCGGTCCTGCCGAGCAGTTGCTCGCACACGCACTGAGTGGTTTTCTTGCGGTCGGGCGAGCCAGCCTGGCCTTGCTCACCACAACGCGCGGACCTGATTGCGTTCGTGAGCACGACCTGGTCTACGAAATTACCGCTGACGCCGAAATGTGGCTGACCGACGCCGCCGGTGAACGGACCGTCAATGTCATCACCGACCGTGGTGAGACGCTGTATGAATTCCTGACCCCGACCGACCTCGACGATCACGCCGCCACCGAGCTGCGACGAGCCGCTCACGCTACCGCGCTGCGGATCTACGGGTTGCTGACCGCCGTCGGAAACGACCCTGCCCATGACTCCGGGGTCCGTGACCTTGCCCATCACATGGCTGCCGGGGCCGATCTCATTGCCATGGTTTACCACGACAACGAGCCGCATCGACACCTGCTCAGCGAGCTCGAACAATGGGTAGGCGAAAATCTGCGCCTCGGTCCGACTCGATTTCAACGCGTCTGAACAATCCGGCCAGGCCCAGTCGGGGCTGCTCACCCGCCCTGCCCACCGATCCCTGGCGACAACCCGCGAACATCCAACTGTCAGCCTAGTTGTCGGCCACCGCAATATCGTCGTGCTTCCGGATCAGCGGTTCAAGTCTTTATCGCGGCAAAACCCGCCACTCGGTCCAAGATCGACTGTGCGGCAACACAATAGACTGATGGCTGACTTTCCGAACGGTAACTTCACCATCACCAAACATCGAGACCGGCCGTAGCGTGCGAGTGTCTCTCGGTAAGAGCGGTGTTCACCAAGACCATCAGCGGGACGACGTGAGCTGACCGCCCTTCAGCTCTCCGCCGCCTCGACTCGGCGTCGGAGCAGGCAGAATTCGTTCCCCTCCGGGTCGGCCAGCACGTGCCACGTTTCGGCACCGGTCTGGCCGATGTCGACCTTCCGCGCACCCGCGGCGAGCAGCCGCTCCAATTCCGCGTCCTGATCGCGGTCGGTGGGGTTCACGTCGATGTGCAGCGGCAGCTTCCCGCGCTTCGGCTCGGTGCCGCGGCTGAACACCAGTGTGGGCTGCGGGCCGCCGAAGCCGGTTCCGGGCGGGCCGATCTCCAGGGCGCCGTCCTCCCAGCCGAGTTCGACGTAGCCGAGGACTTCGCACCAGAAGTCCGCCAGCCGTTGTGGGTCGGCACAGTTGATGACGAGTTCGGTGATCCTGCAGGCCATCCATGCGACATTACGCGTGCGGGTTGTTCGGGATTGTTCCGAACAACGATTCTCCTTGTCAGCGCGGCGAAGCGGTCAATGATGTCGTCACGGACCGCGTGCTTGTAGAGGCAGCGCAGGGAGCTGACAACCGCGTAGGCCACGCCGTGGCCGCCGCGGTCGCCGCGGTCGCCGCGGCGGATTTCGCGTTCGGCGTCGGGGGTGTTGACCAACCACTCCAAGTCGGTGACGGCGGGTTCATCGATGCGTTCATCGGGCCAATGCTTGACGAGCTTGCGCCAGTACGAGCTGTAGGTGTCGCGGGTACCGGTGGGTTTCATCGCCTCGAACACCTTCATCGTGTACTCGGTGAAAGTCGGTGCCGGTGAGCGTGATTGCGGAGTCGCGACCAGGTCGGTGACGGTCACGTTGAACCGATCCAGGACCGCCTTCACTGCCGCGATATCAGCTTCCGACGCTGCGGGCGTCGATGTCACGGACACGTTCACGACACCACCTCGTCTTCGCATGCGCGCAGAGATGGCAATTGAATGGCTATCTCGTCGAGGGTGGTGGGCCCGAGGATGTCCAACACGGTGTGGGCGGTGTAGGAGCACTTGGTCGCCAACAGTCAGTCCGCGAGGGTGCGTGCTTGTAGCGGAAGCCGGATCCGCCGGGCCGCCCCGACGCGCCCCGCGCCGTTCTCGGCTCGGTGCAGCGTGATCCGAGCGTTACCGGCGTGCTGGCCCAACCGGTCCCCAGAGGCTCATCCGAGGACATCGAGGATCGCCCGACAGACGATTCGTCCCGGCGTGTCGAGGGTGTGCGCGCCGTAGACGAACCTCGGATCAGCCTTCGCCGGAGGTGGTTCCAGCGTCGGGATCGGCAGGGTTGAACGGTTCCGTGCGCGGGTGCGCTGGGGTGTTATTTGCCGCGGGACCAGCGGGTTCACGTCGCTTGCGCCCATGGACGCTACCCCGTTCGGGGTGTGTTGAAGTTGTTGCGCTGCTGTGGATACGGGCATCCGAAAGGTGTAGGCACACGCTAGGCGCAGCAATGCAGACGCACTCTTGCGTTCTTGCATCTGTAAGAGCATGATCCAGCTAGCCTAGTTGTGAACAACCGATCCGATGACCGGGATAACCGAATCGAGAGCCAATTATGTTGGTACAAAGCGCGTTGGTGTCGGGTGAATTCGGGGTACGGGGATGAGCGCGCCGACGGTAGGGGTGCTGCCGACTGCTCCGCAAATATTGTGTGCCTTCCAAGGCCGACGTTTCCAAGATCGTGAATTGCTGCGCTCTGCGCATGCGCTCGCGGAGTTGCACGCGCGACGCGGGCAAGTGCGCGATGCGCATCTGATATCAGAAATCGATTGTCGTCGAAGCGAACTCGTCGACGACATCAATGAATGGATCGCGCAGGAGATCCCGCAGCATCGCAACGGCGCAGCACTGCATACCGAGAGTCTGGGTGCGGTGGTCGACAGGATGGCTCGCAGCTGGGTGGATGCGAACCAGGCGATCGATGTCGACGGTGCGCGCAGCGACAGTACCCATAAACATTGGTACCACCTAGCCGAACTAGTTGACGGGTACACTGATCTCGTGACCGACGTGGCCGGGGGCCGCCGCCGTTTACCCGAGCAGTGAGCCGCGCGACCAACGGTCGCGTTCTTGCGACACAGCGAATTGGTGACACTGCCCCAACAGCGTCACTGACATAAAGGCGATGTCCCGGATGTCGATTCATCCGACCAGTGCGTCCATTCGGATGTTTATGTCGCCGGCAGTGACGGCGGGCGCAACGGGGCGCCCCGCCCGGCGTGCCGCGTGGTCGACTGGCGCGGCACGCCCGCTGTGGATCTGTGTTCGCTGCCGCCACTCTCGTTGCGGTGCTGCCTGTGCTCAAGCCGTCGCGGCGTGCCTCGCGGCTCGGCGCTGCCTGCGGCGAACGAGGTAGCGACGGATTCTACTGGCGAGCAAGACCACCAGAATCACGCCGATCAGCAGCAGGATGCCCGCGCAGACCGCGGCCGCGATCGGGTAGAAAATGGCGAGGGTGACGATGCCGGCGACGGTGGTGTCCTCGACCACGCTCATCACGATATTGCTCGCAGGCTCCGGCGAGGTATTGATCGCCATTCGCGTGCCCGCCTTGACCAAATGGCTTACCAGCGCGATGGTTCCACCCACCGCGCCCGCGGCTAGCTGGGGGAGCGAGCCGTCCTGGCCGGCCAGCAGCGCGGCAACGACGGCGCCCGATGCGGGCCGGACGATGGTGTGCAGCGCGTCCCAGAAGGAATCCAGGTACGGGATCTTGTCGGCCACGGCCTCGATGAGAAACAGGACAGCGGCGGCGATCAGCACATCGGTCCGCTGCAGCGCCTCCGGCACGTCGTCGGAGAGGCCGGTAGCGCCGAATATGCCCAACAGGAAGATCACGGCATAGGCATTGACCCCGCTCGCCCAGCCTGCGGTAAAGATCAGAGGAAGTGCTTCCACTTGGTCATCGTAGGGCGATTCGGGCTCGATGCCGCACAGCCTGGGCCGATGCCGCGTAGCTCGGGGTCAACACTGCGCGTTCGGGGTTCGATGCCGGACAAGTTCACCGCCGACCCGGAGGCCGAGCTCGATGGCGCGCAGTTCTGCTCGACACCGTGCCGATCTGGGCTCGACGCCGTACGGATCGGGAAGAACGCTGTGCGGCTCATGCTCAACGCAATGCGGCACGGCTCTTCAAGCGACCGAGGGCGACCAAGGCGACCAGCGTCACCAGCAGCAGCAGGCAGGTGCTGGCGGCTGCGTCGAATACCTCGCCGCGGTCGGTGAGCCCGAAGATGGTGACCGGCAATGTCTTCCAGGTTGCGGGGTAGACCATGATCGTCGCGCCCAGCTCGCCCATGGACAGGGCGACTGCCAGACCGGTTGCCGCGCCGAGGGCAGGGAGCAACAAGGGCAGCGTCACCAGCAATAGCACCCGCAACGGTCCCGCGCCGAGCGACTCCGCGGCCTGTCGGTAGGCGGGATCTAGGCGATCGAGCGCCGCGGTGACGGCACTGAAGGCGTAGGCGAGCACCAGCACCGAATGGGCCACGATGACAATCCATTTGGTGCCACCCAGCAGCAGCGGCCGCTCGTTGAACGCGATCAGCACCCCGAGACCGATGGCGACGGAGGGCACCGCGACCGGTAGATGGAACACCGCATCGGTGAACTTTCGCCACCAGTCGGGCGCCTCGCGCGCGGCGAGCGCCGCCCAGGTGCCCAGCACCAGGGCGAGTCCGCCCGCCAACAGAGCGGTCTGCAGGCTCACCGACAAGCTGGCCGCCTCCTGGCCGGACAAGGCCTGCCGGAAGTTCGACAGACCCGGATCCGAGGGCAGCGGACCGGTCCAGCTACCGGCCAGCGCCGCGGCGGCCACGGTGGCAATCGGGGCGAGGAACACCACGAGCACGATGAGTGCGAAGACTGTGAGCACCATGGCCCGTCCGCGTCGTGTCCACACCAGCATGGGTCAGCGCTCCTTTCTCGTGGGTCCGGTGACTCGGGCGAAGATCAACCGATAGCCGATGTACAGACTCAGCGACAGCAGCACCTGCACGGTGGCGAGCACCGCCGCGCCCGGCAGATCGAAGGTCACGATGCCGCGGGTGTAGATCAAGGCGGGCAGCGTTGTCACGCCCTTCGCGCCGGTGAACAGCACGATGCCGAACTCGTTGAGCGTCAGCAGAAGTACGAGACTGCCGCCCGCGGCCAGCGCCGGCCACGCTTCGGGCATGACCACCTGACGCAACACTCGCCATGGCGATGCACCGAGGCTGGCAGCGACGTCCAGTTGCTCGCGCGGCAGCTGGGCGAAACCGGCCAGCAGCGGTCGCACCACGAACGGTGTGAAGAAGGTGATTTCGGCGAGGATCACCCCGAGCGGGGTGCTCAGGAAGTCCAGCAGCGGTGTGGTGCGGCCGGTGATCTCGGTGGCAAGTGCGTTCACCGCGCCCGCCGTGCCGTACAGGAAGGTGAAGGCGAGCGTGATGAGGAATGACGGCATGGTCAAGATCGTGTCGATCAGACGGCCGGCCAGCGTGGAACCGGGGAAAGGGACGAACGCCAGCACGATCGCCAGAACAGTGCCGAGGGTCAGGCACCCGGCCGTCGAGAAGACCGCAATGGAAATGGTGCGCCACAACGCATCACGGAACGACTCCGAGCCGAGCACCCGCGACCAGACGGCCGTGCCGCGGCCTTCCGGGGTCACCGTGGATTCGGCGAGCACCCGCACGATCGGGTACACCGCGATGACCACGACCACCAGCAGCGGCGGCAGGCTCCAGAGCACCGGCCGCCAGGTGCGCCCCTGTGTAGGCGACGGTGCGGCGACGGTCTCGGCAGGGGATTCGAGTATCGCGGAGGCGCTCATGGTCGCCACCCGACGCCCGCGGTGACCCAGTTCATGGCGGCAGTCGTCGCGAGTCCGAGATCCGGTCCACCGCACCGTCGCGAGTCCGAGCTCGGTCCGGCCAGAGTCGGGGCACCGGCCGGGTCGGACGCGAGCGCGCCGACCGGCCGGTCCGGGAGCGCGCAGCCCCTCATACTTGCGCTCCCAGCACATCCGCAACGGAATCGGTTGCGGAACTGTCGAATTCGGATCCGAGTGTCGGTGGGATCAGCACGCCGGCCGGGTCCGGGAACCGGACGCCGAGCACCGCTCCAGCCTCGGTATCGAAGTGGCCGGGTACGTCGACGCTGATCTCGTCGGTGAGTCCGTCGATCGTCAGATGCACGTGCGTGACCGCGCCGCGCCAGACGCTGGAAACCACAGTGCCGCGCACGGCATTGCGCTCCGAAGTCGCGCCGATCTGCACGGTGTGCGGCCGAATGCACAGCAGTGCAGCCGAATCCACTGCCCAACCTGGGCGTCCGACACCCGGGTGCGGCGCATCGGCGCGTAGCGTGTGCGTGCCGACCGTGACTAGAGCCGAGGTGCCGGACACTCGATTGACGGTGCACGGCAACAGGTTTGCGCCGCCGAGGAAGCCGGCGGTGAACCCGGTGGGTGGGCGCTGCCATAGGTTTTCGGCGGTGTCGATATCGACAAGCCGCGCATCGCGCATCACCGCGATCCGATCCGCCAGCGCCAATGCTTCGGACTGATCATGGGTGACATACAGCATCGCCGTGTCCGGCAACGCCTTTCGCAACTCCTGGAGCTCGCCGAGCATCGACTGCCGCAGCTGGGCGTCGAGCGCGGCCAGTGGTTCGTCCAGCAGAAGTACCTTCGGTCGGATCGCAAGTGCCCGGGCGATCGCGACGCGCTGCTGCTGACCACCGGACAGCTCACGGGGCAGGCGCTCGGCGTAGGCGGTCATGCCGACCATGGCAAGTGCCTCGGCTACCCGCCCATCAATGTCTTTGCGCGGCACGCGATGTGACTTCAAGCCGAAAGCGACATTGCTGTGCACGCTCATATGCGGAAACAGTGCGTAGGACTGCACCACGACGCCGATCCCGCGCTTGGCGGGGGAAAGGTCGGTGACGTCGCGGCCGGACAGCCGTACCGCACCCGAGGTGGGCCGGACGAATCCGGCCAGTGCCTCGAGCGCGGTCGACTTGCCCGAGCCGCTGGGGCCGAGGAGCGCGACCGTCTCCCCGGCGGCGACGCGCAGTGTGAAATCGGTCAGTGCGACGGTGGTCTTGCGACCGCGGCCGTAGCTGACCCCGACCCGGTCGAACACGATGGCGGGTTCGACGCCGGTGGGCGCGGTGGCCGGCGCGGTTGCGATCGCGGTGGTGGTCACGGGGGACGATTTCGGGGGCGCGTCACCGTCGGACATGTTGCGGCTCCTCACTTCTGGCGAACTAGCTACCGGTGGCCTGCTGGTACGCGGCAACGTCGCCGTCCAGTTCTCGAAGCACCTTGTTCCAATCGACGTTTACGATCTCGACACCTTTGAGCGTCGCGGCTGCCGAGGGTCCGGTGCCGGTTGCGGGCGCGTCGCGCAGCTCGGTGCGAGCAGGCACCGCGAAGGCATCGGGCAGCGTCTTCTGCGCATCGGCCGACAGCAGGAACTCCATCAGCTTCTCGGCCGCCGGCTTGTGCGGGGCGCCCTTGGCCATGCCCATCACGTACGGCACGGCAACGGTGGAGCGCTTGCCGTCGGCAGCGGCGGGGAAGAAGAGGGTGAACTTGGAACCCTTGTCCTTGATGTTGGCCAGGTTCATCTGGACATCGCCATTGGCGACGACCAGCTCACCCTTGTCGACCTTGGCCTGCAGCTTGCCCGTGGAGGACGAGGGGCCGACATTGTTGGCTTGCAGCTTGCCGAGGTAGTCCAGCGCACCCTGCTTGCCGAGCAGGTTCTGCAGCAGGATCAGCACCGCGGTGCCGTCGCCGGCCTGACCGGGGGTCGAGTACTGCAGCTTGCCCTTGTACTCCGGCTTCAGCAGGTCGTCCCAGGTGATGTGGGTGGTGTCCACGGAGGGGTTGGCGATGAAGCTCGAGTAGTTGCCCGCGAGGGTGACGTACTTGCCTTCGGGGTCTTTGTCGGCGGCCGCGACCGCGGTGGTGTCGACACCGCTGTCCTGCAGCAGCCCGGCGCTTTTCGCCTTCTGAATGAATGGCGGCAGCGTGACGAGCACGTCGGCCTGCGGGTTGGACTGTTCCTTGTCCACCCGGTTGACGACTTCGCCGGAGCCCGCCTCGACCAGGTCGACCGAGATGCCGGTCTGCTTCTCGAATTCGGCGAACTGGGTGGTGTACCAGCTGCCGACGCCGTCGGCGGAGTACACGGTGACGGTCTTGCCGTCGCCGCTGTCGGTGCCGGTGCCACCGCATCCTGCGGTGAGTGCGACAGCAGAGACGGACGCGATGATCAGCGCGGTGCGGGAGATGGTGCGTGTCAGGCGGTCCTGTGTGTTCGAAGTACGCACGATTGCTGCAACTTTCGGTTCGTGTCGAGTGAGGTGTCGAAGGGGGCGGGTGGTTTCCTCGGCTCCGTCGGGGGTGACGGATCAGGTTCGGTCGGCGAGCACCAGCTCGGCGAACTCGGTGACCGACGCCACCACGTGGGTGGCGCCTGCGGCGCGTAGCTGGTCTTCGTCGTGCGCGCCGGTCAGGGTGCCCGCCACGATCCGGGCGCCGGCGGCGAGGCCGGTGCCGATATCGCTGGTCGTATCGCCGAGCACCGCAACCTGATCGACGGCGTCGACGCCGAGGCGCAGCAGTGCGGTGAGGACCATGTCGGGGTAGGGGCGTCCGCGCCCGGCATCGGACGGCGCCAGGCTCAGATCGGCAATGTCGTTCCAGCCGAGGGCATTCAGTAGCCGGTCCTGGGTGCTGCGGCTGAAGCCCGTAGTGAGCGCGACCTTCACACCCCCAGCGCGCAGCGCGCGGATCGCCTCGGCCGCACCGGGAATCGGCGTGATGTCGGCCTCGTCGATCAGTGCCTCGTAGGCGGCCTCGAAGGCGCGGTTGCCCTGCTCGGCGCGGTCTTCGTCGCCGAGCAGGGCGCGAAACACCGCGATCTTCGACTGACCCATGGTGTCGAGTACGTACTTGCGCGCTGTGTCTCGTTCGGGGCCTTCGGTTTCGATGCCCGCGGCGGTGGCGGCGATGTCGAAGGCGCGCAGCACCAGGCCGCCGTCGGCGACAGTGGTGCCTGCCATGTCGAGCACGGCCAGTCGGATGTTCTTGTCCGGCACAGCGTTCCTCACAAATTGAGTAGGTCGGCGGTTTCCTCGCCGAGGACGGGGCCGAGGGTCATGCCGCGGCCGCCGGGGCCGGTGATCACCCAGATGTGCTCGTCGGCCTCGGCTCGGGTGACGATGGCGGTGGGGTCGATGCTCTGGCTGTAGACACCGGCCCAGCGCCGAACCACCTGCGGCAGTTTGCGTCCGAGCATTTCCTCGGCGATGGCGGTGAGGTGTTCGTAGGGCGCCTCGTCCACGTCGAAGGCGAAAGGCTCCTCGTATTCATGGGTGTCGCCGATGGTGAGGCCGCCGTGCAGACGCTGCACGCACAGCAGTTGCATCTTGTGCTCGGCGGCGGTGGCGGTCTGGGACTGCTCCCGGTTCAGTGCGTCGGTCTCGGCGCCCGCGAATCCCGGGTAGTACCTGAAGCTGTCGCCGTCGGCGATGGCGGTGGTGAGCGGCTCGCCCAGCGGCGCGGTCTGCATCATCTGCAGCCGGACGCGGCGGACCGGGATGGTCCCGACCAGTTCGCGGGTCAGGCCGGAGTGTGCCGCGCCGGGGCAGTCGAGCACCAGATCGGCGTCGTGGTTGCGGCCTTGGTCGTCGATTACGGTGGCGCCGGAACCGGTGTCGGTGACCGACCTGGCCTCGGTGCCCGGGTAGAAGGTGTAGCGGCCCGAGGCCGCCATATGCGCGCGCAGCGCGGGCAGCGTCTGGCGCGACTCCACTGCGGCGTCGGTCGAACAATGCAGTCCCGCAAGGAATTTGCCGCGCAGGGCGGGGTTGATCGCGCGCACCTGCTCCGGCTCGAGCAATTCGAAGCCGCGGACCTGCGCGCTCGGGTCTGCGGCGGCGGCCTCGGCGACGGCGAGTTCCGCGGGTGTGCGCACCAGCGTGATCGATCCCGCGGGGCGGAACCCGACGCCGGGGACCCGGCCGCCGATCTCCTCCCACAGCTGCCGGGACCGCAGGGTGAGATCGAGCTCCGTGGCCGAGCGCCCGGAGACCCACACCAGACCGAAGTTTCGTACCGTGGCGCCGCGGGCTTCGGGCTCCCGCTCCACCTGCACGACCTCGTGCCCACGGCCGATCGCGGCCAGGGCGTGTGCGGTGCCGAGGATTCCGCCTCCGATGATGACCAATCGCATGGACACATAGTGAGCATTGGTCTAGACCGATGGGTGTTTCTTGCGCAAACGCTAGGTTAATAATTGGTATAGACCAATCATGGGTACGCTGTCGGTATGGACGGAGTGGACGTGGCGGGGGTCGACGCCCCAGCGGCGGTGACGGCCGGCAGCGATGAAAGGTACGGCGGGCGCATTGATTCTGCGCAGCCGAGTCGATTGCCCAAGTCGTATCTGGTGCGCACGGAACTCGAAGAAATTCTGAGTGGCATGTCCGAGGGCGACCCGGTCCCTTCCGAACGTGACCTGGCCGTCCGGTTCGAGGTCGCCCGCGAAACCGTCCGGCAAGCGCTGCGAGATCTATTGGTGGAAGGCAGGATTCGGCGCCAGGGCCGGGGCACCGTGGTGTCGCGGCCGAAGATGGTGCAGCCGTTGTCGTTGCGTTCCTATACCGAAGGCGCGATCAGCTTCGGTCGGGTGCCCGGTCGACTGCTGGTCAATTGGGAGGATGTGCCCGCCGACGCCGACACCGCCGACGTGCTCGGGCTCGCGCTCGGCACTCCGGTGATGCACCTCGAGCGAGTGCTGCTCGCCGATGGTGAGCGCATCGGATTGGAGAGCACTTTCCTGCCGCTCGCCCGCTTCCGTGCTTTGTACGACACCTATGACCCCACCACGTCGCTGTACGCGGCCGTGCGTGCGTCGGGTGTCGAGTTGGGCAGGGCGACCGAACGTATCGAGACGGTTCTCGCCTCCCCGCGCGAAGCCGCTCTGCTCGAATGCACCACGGCCCTACCGCTTTTGCTGCTGAACCGCCGCAGTGTCGACGGGAAGGGAGAGCCGATCGAGCGAGTCCGGTCGCTGTATCGCGGCGACCGGATCGCTTTCGAAGCCCAGCTCTCCAAGTAGGCAGCGGCCGCGGGAGACCGAACGCCGCGCCCTGCGATGCTGGTCGCCTGGCGTGGTGTGCGGCTTCCCGCCTATCAGCGGACCTGCGGTGCCACCTTCTCGCCGAGGAGTTGGATGTTGTGCAGCACCTTCTCGTGCGGCAGTGTGCCGACGCTGGTGTGCAGCATGAACCGATCCAGTCCAAGGGTGTCGCGAATATCGGCGACCTTGGCCGCCACGTAGTCCGGCGTGCCGACGAACAGTGAACCGCTTTGTGAGCGCAGACCGTCGAACTGGGCCCTTGTCATCGGACCCCAGCCGCGTTCGCGACCGATGGTGCTCATCGCGAGTGCATACGGCTCGTAGAAATCCGCGACGGCTTGCTCATCGGTGTCGGCGATGTAGCCGTGCGCGTGCACCGCCACCGGTTGCTTATCGTGTCCGCCTTCTTCGAGAGCGCGGTGGTAGAGATCGACCAGCGGCTTGAACCGTGCGGGCTCGCCGCCGATGATCGCGATCGCCAACGGCAGTCCGAGCAGCCCGGCTCGGATGACCGACTCAGGACTGCCGCCCACGGCAATCCACACCGGCAACGGCCGGTTTTCGGTGCGCGGATACGCGACCGCGCCCCGCAGTGGAGCCCGGAACTTGCCCGCCCAGTTCACCGGCTGGTCCTCGCGAAGATTCAGCAGCAGTGCCAACTTCTCCTCGAAGAGCTCGTTGTAGTCGGCGAGGTCGTAACCGAACAGCGGGAACGACTCCGTGAACGAGCCGCGGCCGGCCATCAGCTCGGCGCGGCCCTTGGATAGCCCGTCCAGCGTTGCGAAATCCTGGTACACGCGTACCGGATCTGCTGAACTCAGCACAGTGACCGCGCTGGTCAGTTGAATCCGCTCGGTCCGCGCCGCAATCGCCGCCAGTACCACGGCAGGCGACGACGCCGCGAAGTCCTTGCGGTGATGCTCGCCGACGCCATAGACGTCCAGTCCTGCTGCCTCGGTCGCCATTGCCTCCTCGACCACCTCGCGCAGCCGTTCCCCGGCGCTCGGCGCGGGGCGATCGCCGACCGCGTACAACTCGGCAAACGTCGTAAGTCCCAATTCCACGGCTGGAGTCCCGTCCTCGAGTAGTGTCGATGTCAACCAATGCGGTAAACGGACTACGGTCCGGCGATATTCCGTCTGGGTCGACGGAACGGTCGAGGTGCTCGGCCGGTGGACGTCAGGGGGTGGGGCAACGGTGGTGCAGATAGTCTTGGTCCATGTCAGTGCGCACCCGTCAGCCGCTTGTTCCCGGGACCCTCTCGCCGACTCGGGAAGTTCCGCGCTCGATCGAGCGTCCGGAGTACGCGTGGAAGAAGACCGTCAACGAGGGCCACGAGCCCTGGGTGCAGACGGCCGAAACCATCGAAAAAATGCGGATCGCGGGGAAGATCGCGGCCCAGGCGCTGGAAGAGGCGGGCAAGGCGGTCGCGCCCGGCGTCACGACCGACGAACTGGACCGGATCGCACACGAGTACATGTGTGATCACGGGGCCTATCCATCGACCCTCGGTTACAAGGGATTTCCGAAGTCGTGCTGCACCTCGCTCAATGAGGTGATCTGCCACGGGATTCCGGACTCGACCGTGATCGAGGATGGTGACATCGTGAATATCGACGTCACCGCCTACATCGATGGGGTGCACGGCGATACCAACAAGACCTTCCTCGCGGGCGATGTGGACGAGGAGGTTCGGCTGTTGGTCGAGCGGACCGAGGAAGCGACCGCGCGGGCCATCAAGGCTGTTCGGCCCGGTCGTGCCCTGAATGTGATCGGCAGGGTGATCGAGTCCTACGCCAACCGCTTCGGCTACGGCGTGGTCCGGGACTTCACCGGTCACGGCGTCGGCCCCACCTTCCACAGCGGCCTGGTCATCCTGCACTACGACCAGCCTGCCGTCGACTCCATCATCGAGCCGGGCATGACCTTCACCATCGAGCCGATGATCAACCTCGGCGGCATCGACTACGAGATCTGGGACGACAAATGGACCGTGGTCACCAAGGACCGTAAGTGGACCGCGCAGTTCGAGCACACCCTGGTGGTCACGGACACGGGCGCTGAAATCCTGACCCTGCCGTGACAGATGGCTGCGTTGGGCCGACGCGGGTGTGGGTACACCCGGGCGGCGCGGTAGCGGCGTGAAAGGCGCACTGCTCGTCGCGGGCACCACCTCGGATGCGGGCAAAAGCGTTGTGGTGGCGGGGCTTTGCCGAATGCTGGCGCGCCGCGGCGTGCGCGTCGCGCCGTTCAAGGCGCAGAACATGTCCAACAACTCCGTCGTCACACTCGACGGCGGGGAGATCGGGCGGGCACAGGCGCTACAGGCGCAGGCGTGCGGGCTGGAACCGAGCGTGCGATTCAATCCGGTGCTGCTCAAGCCGGGCAGCGACCGCCGTTCTCAGCTGGTGGTGCGCGGACAAGCGGTCGGCACGGTGGGAGCGCGCGATTACTTCCGGCACCGACAGGATTTGCGGGAGGTCGTTGCGGCCGAACTCGCCTCTCTGCGTGCGGAATTCGACGTGGTGATCTGCGAGGGGGCGGGTTCGCCCGCGGAGATCAACCTGCGGGCCACCGATCTGGCGAACATGGGACTGGCTCAGGCAGCTCGGCTGCCGGTGCTCGTGGTCGGCGACATCGATCGCGGCGGGGTGCTCGCCCACCTCTTCGGAACCGTCGCAGTGCTCGATCCCGAAGATCAGCAACTGATTTCGGGCTTCGTGATCAATAAATTCCGCGGCGATGTCGAATTGCTGCGGCCCGGACTCGAACGGCTCTCCGAACTCACCGGCCGTCCCACACTGGGCGTGATCCCCTTCGCCGACGATCTCTGGATCGACGCCGAGGACTCACTCGGCACCGTCGCCGATGCACCGGTCGGCCGTCCCCGCCCGCCCGTCGGCGCCGAGTGGCTGACCGTTGCCGCCATCAGGCTGCCGCGCATCTCCAACTCCACCGATGTCGAGGCCCTCGCTTGTGAGCCGGGAGTCGCGGTGCGCTGGGTGAGCGAGCCGTCCAGGCTGTCGGAGGTCGACCTCGTGGTGCTGCCCGGCAGCAAGGCGACGGTCGATGACCTGGCCTGGTTGCGCCGCACCGGGCTCGCCGACGCGTTGACGGCTCGCGCGGCTGCGGGCAAACCGATCCTCGGCATCTGCGGCGGCTATCAGATGCTCGGCCGCCGGATCGCCGACACCGTCGAATCCGGTGCGGGCGTCGTCGAGGGCCTCGGACTGCTCGATCTCGATATCGAATTCGCCGACCCGAAGGTACTACGCCGGGCCTCCGGACGCAGCCTGCTGTCGGAGCGAATTCCCTTGCAGGGCTATGAAATTCATCACGGACGGGTGCGTCGCAGCACCGATCCCGCCTGGCTCGAGCTGGCCGGCGTACCCGAGGGCAGCGTCCGCGGCGCGGTGTGGGGCACCCACCTGCACGGTCTGCTGGAATCGGACGGGTTCCGTCGAATGTGGCTGCGGCAGATCGCCGCCGCGGCCGAACGACCGGATTTCCTTGTCGCCGAGGATGTTTCGGTTGCTGCGATTCGCTGCGCCCAACTCGATCTGCTCGCCGATCTGGTCGAAGAGCACCTCGACTTCCCACAGCTGGAACGCCTGATCGTCGACGGTGCGCCCGGCGGTCTTCCTGTCCTCACCTCCGCGATGACGCCGAGCTCCGCAGGTCGCTGAGCTGGGTGAACCCCTGAATACATGGCCGGAGAAATAGTGGTGAACCCCACGTCTGACTCGCAGGTGAGGTTCGACACGCGGCTCTGTTCAACCGGGCCGTGTACCGTACTCCGGCATGAAATCTCGGCGGATCACGGTCGGTGACCGGGCTTGGACCGTGCGGGTCGACGGGCCCGAATCTCGGCACAGCGTGTTGCTGCTGCCCGACGCGGGTGATCCGGTCGACGTGTACGACCAGGTCTGTGCTCGACTGCACAATTCGGACCTGCGCACCATCGCGGTGGAATCGATAGCGGACCTGGACACCGCCGGTGTACACGGCATTCTCGACGAGCTCGGCGTGCCGTGGGTGAATGTCGCCGGGCGTGGGTCGGGCGCGGAACTGGCCTGGCAGCTGTGTGCGGGCGGTTTCGGCCGGTTTATCAGCCTGGTGGTCGCCGATCGCGGCCACCCCGCGGTACCCGCCGCGGATGGGACCGTGCTGGACGCAGCGTGCCGGCCGGTCGAGCTCGCTGTCACCGTGCTGGTGACCAAGAACATGCCGCGTGTGGTCGCGGATACGTCCGGACGCTACGTCTACGGCGAATTCCGGGTGGTGGAGATCGACGTCGACAATGTGGCGACCGAAGCCGACCACGAGCTGGCCACCGAGATCGTGTTACGCACCAGCCTCTGGTGACGCGGACTTGCGCAGGTAGATCGCCAGCCAGTCCAGCCAGTTGTCGAGCTCGGTGAACGCCTTCGCCAGCGGCTCGGCAGAGGACAGGAAGACGTCATGCCGTGCGCCATCGATCGGGACGATGTTGGTGCGATCACCGAGGCAGCCGGACCAGCGCTGGATCTGCCTGACATCGAGCACCGCGTCCGCCACGTCGACCGCGGGCCCGTACTTGCGTGCGAACTTGGTGATCCGGGAACGCAGGATCAACGCGGGCACCCCGATTGCGAGACCGGCCTGCAGCTGGGCATGACCATTGCGGATAGCCCGCAACCAGCCGAAGCGGACCGGGAAGCCGCTCAGCGGCTTCCAATCGAGGTTGTAGTCCCATTCGCCCGCGACACTGTGGTGCAGGCTGTCGCCGTAGGAGCTGATCTTCCCGCCGGGTAGCTCGATCATCGACCGGAACTTGCCGAGCGCCTTGATCACGGGTGTGCCGATGGTCCGGTAGTACGAGGGGCCCTGCAGGTCGAACCACGGGCTGTTGAGCACCAAACCGGTGATACCGGATGCGACGGTGCCCTTGGCCCGATTCAGCCGGTCCAGCCACAGCGGCACGATCAGCCCACCGGTGGAGTGCGCGACGAGCAGCACCTCGCCACCGGTCTCCTCGCGCACGATGCGCAGCGACTCGTTGAGCTCGGCGTCGTAGAGCGCAAGATCGGTGACGTAGTGCGGTGTCTGCCCATCGCGGAGCGAGCGTCCGCACTTGCGCAGGTCCAGGGCATAGAACTGGTGCCCGCGCCCGGCGAAGTGCTCGGCGAGATGCTGCTGGAAGAAGTAGTCGGTGAAGCCGTGCACATACAGCACCGCGAGCTCGGTGGCCGCGGCGCCGGAATCCGGGGTGTATTTGACCAATGTGGCCACCGCGTCACCCTCGCCGTCGGGATCGGGGCCGAACGCCAGGGTCCGCTGCTCGTAGCCCGCGCCGAGAACGTCCGGTTGCCACTTCGCGCCCATCGTGATGTCCGACACGCCTAGCGAGGTTTCGTTCGTCACGACAACCAATCTAGGCGACGTGTGCGTCGGATTGAAGTTCCAGCGTCGCCGAGGGCAGGGGAGGAATCTATGTCACATTCGGCAGGTTCGTTGCCGGTGATCGAACCGGTGAGGTGCACAATTGGCAATAGGTGAACGGCGGGTAACCTACTCACCGCCGAGTCACGCCAGGCTCGTAAAACTCCATATAGCGCCCGTGCCAAGGCTAACCACCAAGAGGGTGGCAGCCGCAGAAGTGACAAGGAAGTCGATCTACCCGTGCCGAACGCTGCCATGACTGAAAAGACCGATGTGGTACTCATCGGTGCCGGCATCATGAGTGCCACCCTCGGCGCGCTGCTTCGTCAGCTGCAGCCGGATTGGTCGATCTCCCTGTTCGAACGGCTCGACGCCGTTGCGGCGGAGAGCAGCGACCCGTGGAACAACGCGGGCACCGGCCACTCGGCGCTGTGTGAGTTGAACTACAGCCCGCAGAAGCCGGACGGCTCTGTCGATGTCTCCAAGGCGATCGACATCAACGAGCGCTTCCAGGTCTCACGGCAGTTCTGGGCCTACGGTGTGGAAAACGGCCTGCTCAGCGATCCGTCGGGCTTCATCAACCCCATCCCGCATGTCAGCTTCGTGCACGGCGCCGACGACGTCCAGTACCTGCGCAAGCGCTACGAGGCGCTGTCGCGCCACCCGCTGTTCGAGGGCATGGAGTACATCGACAGCCCCGAGGAATTCAGCCGACGACTGCCGCTGATGGCCAAGGGCCGCGATTTCTCCGACCCGGTCGCGCTGAACTGGAGCGATGCCGGCACCGATATCGACTTCGGTTCGCTCACCAAGGAATTGCTCGCCTACCTCGGCAAGTCCGGCGCGGACCTGGCCTTCGGCCACGAGGTGCGCAACCTGACCAAGCAGTCCGACGGCACCTGGCTGGTGCGGGTGCGCAATCTGCGTACCCGCGAAACCCGCACGCTCATCAGCAAATTCGTTTTCGTTGGGGCAGGCGGTGGCGCGCTGCCGCTGCTGCAGAAGGCGGGCATCAAGGAGATCGCGGGCTTCGGTGGATTCCCGGTGAGCGGCCAGTTCTTCCGCTGCACCAACCCTGAGCTGATCGGCCAGCACGAAGCCAAGGTGTACGGCAAGGCCGCCGTCGGCGCGCCGCCGATGTCGGTGCCGCACTTGGATACTCGCGTCATCGGCGGACAGCCGGGCCTGTTGTTCGGACCGTACGCGGGCTGGACGCCGAAGTTCCTCAAGGACGGCAAGCTGACCGACCTGTTCAAGTCGGTGCGTCCGGGCAACCTGTTCTCGATGCTCGGCGTCGGCGTCACCGAATTGGGCTTGGTCAAGTACCTGGTCAGTGAGCTGCTGAAGTCCGAGGCGGGCAAGGTGTACACGCTGCAGGAGTTCGTCCCGCGGGCCGACGGCCACGACTGGGAACTGATCACCGCGGGTCAGCGCGTGCAGATCATCCGTCGCAAGGGTGCGGGCGGCGTGCTCGAGCTCGGCACCGCCGTGATCGCGGCGGAGGACGGCTCCATCGCCGGTCTGCTCGGCGCATCGCCCGGCGCGTCGACCTGTGTGAGCGCCATGGTCGATGTGCTGGAGCGCTGCTTCCCGCGCGAGTACGCGGACTGGATGCCGAAGCTGAAGGAAATGGTCCCCTCGCTGGGCGTGAAGCTCTCGGAGAACCAGGCTCTGTACCGCGAAGTGTGGGACTGGACCGCCAAGACGTTGAACCTCACGGGCGTGTCGGACAACACGCCGAAGTACGAGAGGGTCGCGCCGACGGCGTAGGTGTGGTACCAAAACGCGATGATGTCAACGGTTGCACTCAAACGGTCATGGGCGCAGGATCTCGACACCGCCACCCTTTATCAGCTGTTGAAACTTCGCGTGGAAGTCTTTGTGGTCGAGCAGAAGTGCGCCTATCCGGAACTGGACGGCCTGGATCTGTTGCCGGAGACCCGACACTTCTGGCTCGACGACGAGGGTGAGGTCATCTCGACGCTGCGATTGCTCGAAGAGCACGAAAACGGCGTGAAGTCCTTCCGCATCGGCCGCCTGTGCACCGCGGTCCCCGCCCGCGGCCATGGCTACACCACCAGGCTGGTCCAAGCCGCCCTGGCCGAAGCCGGCTCCGCCACCGTACGCCTGAGCGCCCAGACCTACCTGGTCGACATGTACACCAAGTTCGGTTTCAAGCCCGACGGCGAAGAGTTCGACGACGACGGCATTATGCACACCCCCATGCGCAGGGGCTGAGTTTTTTTGGCAGCGCCTGCGGCGCTGCGTGTTCGCGGCCCCCTTGGTCTCGCTTCCGAGCCGTCGAGACTCGCGACTTCGTCGCATGCGCTTCGACGGCTCGGAAGCGAGACGGGCCGCGAACTCTAGTGCTCGGTCTCGCTGTGCTCGGAAGGTGTCATCGCGCCGAGTGGGGGCGTTGGTAGTCGAGCTTGCGACTTCGGTGATGCGCTTCGGCTGTTGCGGAGGTGGGACGGGCCGCGAGCTCTAGTGCTCGGTCTCGCTGTGCTCGGAAGGTGTCATCGTGCCGAGTGGGGGCGTTGGTAGTTGAGCTTGCGACTTCGGTGATGCGCTTCGGCTGTTGCGGAGGTGGGACGGGCCGCGAGCTCTAGTGCTCGGTCTCGCTGTGCTCGGAAGGTGTCATCGTGCCGAGTGGGGGCGTTGGTAGTTGAGCTTGCGACTTCGGTGATGCGCTTCGGCTGTTGCGGAGGTGGGACGGGCCGCGAACTTTAGTGCTCGGTCTCGCTGTGCTCGGAAGGTGTCATCGTGCCGAGTGGGGGCGTTGGTAGTCGAGCTTGCGACTTCGGTGATGCGCTTCGGCTGTTGCGGAGGTGGGACGGGCCGCGAACTTTAGTGCTCGGTCTCGCTGTGCTCGGAAGGTGTCATCGCGCCGAGTGGGGGCGTTGGTAGTTGAGCTTGCGACTTCGGTGATGCGCTTCGGCTGTTGCGGAGGTGGGACGGGCCGCGAGCTCTAGTGCTGGGTCTTGCTGCGCGCGGGTGCTGGGGCTTGCCGCGGTGGGTGGCGGTAGGTCGCGGCTGGTGGAGGGTGCTGGGGATCGGCTGGTGTGGCGCGAATAGAGTTGGGGCGTGTCCTTGTCCCATACGGAAACTGCACCGCATGCCCATTCGCTGAGTGGTTCGCGTCCTGGCGCGGATGGTGAGGCGGGGTTCCCGTTCTCGGCGGTGGTGGGGCAGGAGCGGTTGCAGCTGGCGTTGATTCTGTGTGCGGTGCATCCCGGGATCGGTGGGGTGCTGGTGCGCGGGGAGAAGGGCACCGCGAAATCGACAGTGGTGCGTGCGCTTGCGCAGCTGCTACCGCCGGTGGTCGATGAGACGGGGGCGCGGCCGGCTCGGCTCGTGGAACTGCCGGTCGGCGCTACCGAGGACCGAGTGGTCGGTTCGCTGGATCTGGAGCGGGTGCTGCGGGACGGGGAACAGGCGTTCCGGCCGGGCCTGCTGGCGGCTGCCCATCACGGCGTGCTCTACGTCGACGAGGTGAACCTGCTGCACGACCATCTGGTGGATGTGCTGCTCGATGCGGCGGCGATGGGGCGGGTGCATATCGAGCGCGACGGTGTTTCGCATTCGCACCCGGCGCGGTTCGTACTCGTGGGAACGATGAATCCGGAGGAAGGTGAGCTGCGTCCGCAGCTGCTGGACCGGTTCGGGCTGACCGTCGATGTCGCCGCATCACGGGAGGTGGATGTGCGGATGGCCGTGGTACGCCGCAGGCTGGATTACGAGGCGGACCCGGCCGGGTTCGCGGCGAGTTACGCGGCCGCCGACCGGGATATCGCCGAACGGATTCTCACTGCCCGCGATCGCGTCGCAGGCGTAGCGCTCGACAATGTGGAGTTGCGCCGAATCGCCGCACTGTGTGCGTCTTTCGATGTGGATGGGATGCGCGCGGACTTGGTGGTGGCCAGGACCGCCACGGCGCACGCGGCTTGGCGCGGCGCCGACACCGTGGGCGAAGAAGACGTGCGTGTTGCCGCCGAGCTGGCACTGCCGCACCGGCGACGGCGCGATCCGTTCGACGAGCCGGGCATCAGCGAAGAACAGCTCGACGACGCGATGCGCGACGCGGGCGAGGAAGCGGCGCGCGCCGAGCAGCCGGGTAGCGAAAGCGCTACGGAGCAAGAAGAATTCGGGACCGACCGGGCACAGGATCAGCCTTCGCCGGATCCGAGTCGCGCGGACGATTTCGGTCCGGACAGCGAGGGACCGGATTCCCCGGACGACGGACCCGACGGCGGCCCGGATTCCCCGGACCGCGGACCCGGCGGCGGGCAGTCGCCCGCGGCTCGCGAAGGCCGAACCGGTGCTCCCGCTGCGTCGGTCGTGGCTCCGCCGCGCTGGGAAGTCCCCGGCGTCGGCGAGGGTGCGGCGGGCCGCCGCTCCCGTGCGCAGACCAGGCAGGGCCGCACCGTCCGCTCCAGTACGGACACTTCCGCCGGACTACATCTGCTCGGCACCGTCTTCGCGGCCGCCCCGCACCAGCACGCCCGCGGCCGCTGCGACGGTCCGCTGATGCTGTCGGCCGAGGATCTGCGCGGTGCGTATCGCGAAGGGCGCGAAGGCAATCTGGTCATCTTCGTGGTCGACGCCTCGGGATCGATGGCGGCAAGGGACCGGCTTTCCGCGGTCACCGGCGCTGTCGTCGCCCTACTGCGCGATGCCTACCAGCGCCGCGACAAGGTCGCCGTGATCACCGTGCGCGGACAGGAAGCCGAACTCGTGCTGCCGCCGACCTCCTCGGTCGATATCGCGGTCCGCCGCCTGTCCGGCATGCGTACCGGCGGCAAAACCCCGCTCGCCGCGGGCCTGTTGAAGGCCCGCGAGGTGGTGCACCGCGAACGAGTCCGTGACCCTCGCCGTCGCCCCATGCTCGTGCTCCTCACCGACGGTCGCGCCACCGGCGGTGCCGATCCGGTGCCCCGTGCTCGTGCCGCGGCCGCGATGCTGGCCCACGAAACGGTGACCTCGATCGTTGTCGACTGCGAACGCGGCATGATCCGCCTCGGCCTCGCCGCCGACCTGGCCCGCAGCCTGCGCGCCGGCTACCTGCGACTCGGCGAGCTGACCGGTGAATCGGTAGCTGACATAGTCCGCGCAGGCTCGGGTCGTTTCGGCGCGCACCCGGCAATGCGAGCCGCTTGATCGTGGCGGCACAACTGCCTGTCGTCGATAGCCGACGCCGCCTGCGCCGGCCGTCGAGGCGGGCGTACCGCGCCGCGAGTTGCCTCAGCGCACCGCCGCTACGCCCTGGCCTCGACAGTCGATGTCGTCTGGACCTGATCCAGTCACCTCGGTGCGTGCACAGCGCTACGAACTACCTGTTCGTGGTGGCACAGCTGTCTGCTCTCGAACCTTCGACGGCTCGAGGTATCGCGCAGCCGGGCGACCGTCGGCACTGTTCGGCACGGCGTAGATCGACAGGCGATGGCGTCCACATGAGTGCGGGCGTACTGATCAATGGACTACCAAGGAGTTTCGATGCCTAAGGGTGTGCCGGAAACCGTTCCGGATGATGGGCTGACCACGCGGCAGCGGCGCAATCAGCCGGTGCTGGCGGTGCACACCGGGCCGGGCAAAGGGAAGTCGACCGCGGCGTTCGGGATGGCGTTGCGTGCCTGGAACCAGGGATTCGACGTAGCGGTGTTCCAGTTCGTGAAGAGCGCCAAGTGGAAGGTCGGCGAGGAAGCCGCTTTTCGTACGCTCGGCCGGCTGCACGAGGAAACCGGCGCTGGTGGCGCGGTCGAATGGCACAAGATGGGCGAAGGCTGGTCGTGGACCCGCAAGCCGGGCAGCGACGAGGACCACGCCGCCGCCGCGCTGGCAGGCTGGCGGGAGATCGCCCGCAGACTCGAAGCCGAGCAGCACCGCTTCTACGTTCTCGACGAATTCACCTACCCGCTGAAGTGGGGCTGGGTCGACACCGACGAGGTCGTCGAGACACTGCGAAACCGACCGGGCAACCAACACGTCGTGATCACCGGCCGTGACGCCCCTGTGGCCCTCGTCGAGGCCGCCGACCTCGTCACCGAAATGACCAAAGTCAAACACCCCATGGACGCAGGCCGAAAAGGCCAACGAGGCATCGAATGGTGACCCTCGCTTCGACGAGTGGGACATGGCTGCGCCGAACGCCGAGCGGCCCGCCGCACCATGTACCGCTCGCCGACGGGCAGTGCGTGGGCCCGGTGTCGGCGGTCGATGTTGCTGAATGGCGGAGGGGATGCGGGTCCCGAGGGGTGCGGATTCGGTGAGCGTTCCTGCGGTGGTGATTGCCGCGCCGGCGTCGGGAAGTGGGAAGACCACGGTGGCGACAGGGTTGATCGGGGCATTGCGGCGGGCGGGGCATCGGGTTGCGCCGTTCAAGGTCGGGCCCGACTATATCGATCCCGGGTATCACGGACTTGCCGCGGGGCGGCCGGGGCGCAACCTCGATCCGGTGCTGGTCGGCATGGAACGTGTTGTGCCGCTGTATCGGCACGGTGCGCAGGGGTGTGACCTCGCGGTGGTCGAGGGTGTGATGGGGCTGTTCGACGGCCGCATCGACGAGAACCAGTCCGGGCCCATCGCCGAGGGATCCACCGCACAGGTCGCCGGATTACTCGGCGCACCAGTGGTTTTGGTGGTCGATGCCCGCGGCCACAGCCAGAGCCTCGCCGCGCTGCTGCACGGGTTCGCCACTTTCGACAGCACGATCAGGCTCGGCGGCGTAATCCTCAATCGCGTCGGCAGCGAACGCCACGATCAAGTACTGCGCGCGGCCTGCGACCGCGTCGGTCTGCCCGTCCTCGGCTCACTGCCACGAATGTCCGAGCTGGAAGTCCCTTCCCGCCACCTCGGCCTCATTCCCGCCGTCGAACACGGCACTGCCGCCACTGCCGCGGTCGAGGCAATGACAGATCTCGTTGCCGACCACGTCGATCTGCGCGCCATCGCGAGTCTTGCCCACACGACGGCCACAGGTCCGATCTGGGATCCTGGAGTGGAGTTGCGCGCGCATTCGGCAAAGGCAAGATTCGCGCCGGTGATCGCTATCGCCGGCGGGCCTGCGTTCACCTTCGGGTACGCCGAGCACCGTGAGCTGTTGATCGCGGCGGGGGCCCAAGTGGTGGTTTTCGACCCGATGCACGACGAACTCCCCACCGGCACAGCAGGTCTGGTCTTGCCGGGCGGGTTCCCGGAGGAACACGCCGCCGACCTGGCGGCCAATGCTCGTCTGCTCGCGCAGGTGGCCGAGCAGGCCGGGCACGGGATGCCGGTGCACGCCGAATGCGCCGGCCTGCTGTATCTCACCCGATCGCTCGACGGCCACACGATGGCAGGCGTTGTCGACGCGACTGCGGAATTCGGACCGCGCCTTACTCTCGGCTATCGAGATGCGGTGGCGCTCACCGATTCTCCGCTCTGGCGAGCGGGCGAGCGGGTGCGCGGCCACGAATTCCACCGGACCCGACTCGTCACCACCGGCCCCGACACCCCCGCATGGGGTTGGCACGCCGGCGGCGACCGAATCCGCGAAGGCGCAATCGTCCACCGCGTGCATGCCTCCTACCTGCACACCCACCCGGCCGGAAATCCGCAAGCTGTGGCATGTTTCGTGGCCGCCGCAGCCGACTACGCACCCACCCGTGCCGCCACGTGAGTTCGCCGTCGGTCTCGGCTTCCGACCGGGTACCTCGGCCGAGCGAATCCTCTCCGCTATCCGAGAAGCACTGGGCGACAAACCTATCTGCTGCCTGGCAACCCTCGATCGCCGCGCTGCCGAGCCCGGCATCCGCGCCGCGGCAGCCCACCTCGCGATTCCGGTCCGCGCCTACACCAACGCAGAACTGGCCGTAGTTCGTGTCCCCAATCCATCAACCCGGACCAACACCCTCCTCGGTATCCCCAGCGTTGCCGAAGCTGCCGCGATCCTGGCGGCCAACGGCCCGCTCACTATCCCCAAGCGAACCATCGACCACATCGTCCTCGCCGCCGCACTCCACCGGCCTGCCCGTAGCGAATCAGCCTGCTCCCGAACAGCCCAGGATGGCGAATGAGCAGGCAGGTCGTTGGTCCACGCGGGCAGATCGCGCATCGGCAATGACGCAGAATCATCGGGCCGCGAATCCCGCCACCCCTCTGCTGTGGTGCTCCGCCGACCGGTCCGAGAGTTGGGAAGGCCGAGCCGCAGTCTGGTCCGGCTGTCGTCGGTGTCGGGGCGGCTCGCTCTATTCTTGCCGCAATCTGCCACGCCCACAGTAGGTTCTGCGCTCGGGCGCAGGTCGCCATTCTCCGGCAGTGCCCGTATCGGTGGCGTCGGCGTGGTTCGATGGCGGGATGGAGATCCGAGGTATCGACAACGTGCTGGTTCCGGTCGGCGACCTGGGTGCTGCGGTGGAGTTCTACGAGGGTGCGTTGGGGATGGCGGTGAAGTTCACGCTGCCGCAGGACGGTATCGCGGTGTTCGATGTCGGCGGGGAGGTGGCCGGGGTGATGGTCCGGGTGGATCCGAGCGCGGGTGCGCAGGGGTTGTCGGGGATGCGGTTGTGGTTGGAGGTGCCCGATGCGCTGGCCGCGGCCGCGGAGCTCGAAGGGTACGGGGTGCCAGTGCTCGGTGCGCCGTACGAAGTCGGCACGGGATGGAGTGTCGAGGTCGCCGATCCCTGGGGGAATGTGATCGGGTTGACCGACTACGTCAAACGTCCGGAGCTGGCTCGACCTGAGAGCTGAAATCCGCACGGGGCGAGGCATGTGGTGCGTTGCTTCCGCACTGGAACATAGCGCAGCCGGGTGCGGGCACCGTTCGGAGTGCCCGCACCCGGTGCGGTATCACGGCGCTACCGAGCTCCAGTCGGCGAAGCCGGTCGGGTCGTGGCGGCCGAGGCTGGCGTGTTCGAACAGGCCCCAACCTTCGGCGTCGCCGCACCGGGCGTGCGCGACATGGTCGATGACGCCGAAGGGGACTCGGCTCGCGATGGCGGGATCGGTGAGGTCGTAGCTGCTGCTGGAGGACCAGTCGCGGCCCATCCAACGGCCGTGCAACCAGTCGGGGTCGCCGCCGTAGCCGCAGCCGACATGCAGGGCGACATTGGTGACGGTCTTGATTTCGACTTCGAGCGGTTTGCCGTCGGGTGTGGTGAGTTCCAGCCGCGCGCCGACGGGATGCCTTGTGCCGGAACGGTAGTCGATGTGGATCCGCGGCCAGCCCAGCTGTTCGGTGCGGCCGTCGGGGAAGACGCGGACCGCGTCGTTGAGGGTGCGGGTCCCGTCCGGCTCCTCCTGCACGATGACCACGATGGCGAAGTCGTCGAAGCGAATCGGCACATACATCCACCAGAAGCCACCCGAGGGCTCCGCGGCGGCGCGGCCGGGCGGTTCGGGCTCGCCGACCGGTCGGATACCCCAGGAACGATCCCTGGTGCCCATCCAGATGTCCGGGTCGACGGTGAAATCCGTGCCGTCGACGTGCAGCGTGCCTGCCCAGGAGCCGACCTGTGCGAAACGGGTCGCCTGGATGATCGGCCGGTTGCCGTTGAGGATCAGGTGCGGCTGCTCCTGGACTGTCGGAAACGAGCCTTCCCACGTGAGGTCGAAGCCGAGGTCGTCGTGTTCGCAGATCACTCGGATCCGCTGCAACGGCTCCAGCACCTCGATGCGATAGCCGCCCACCTGCTGGTCCAGGCTGCGATCGCCGAGCGCGTCGGAGAAGCGGACCGAACGCTGGGTGTCGCCACGCCGGACGGCCGCGTAGGCGTCGGTCACGCCGAGATTCGGGTATACGCCGAAGCCGGTGACGAAGAACGTGCCCCCGTCGCGGTCATGGCCGTTGAAATAGCTTCTGTCGTAGAAGTTCCGGTCGCTGCTGGCCACTCGGGCCAGGGACAGGTGTGTCTGATGGATCGGGTACTCGTCCAAGGGCACAGGCATTGCTGGTCTCAATCCCACTCGTAGGTTCCGGCGAGCAGCGCCTCCAGGCTCGCTCGATGCATCACGTAGTCGTCGCGGTCGGGGGTGTCGGTGTCCTCGCCGAAATGGATCATCCGGCGCTTGACCCTGGCCATCACGATGGCGTGGCGCAGCGCGGCGTAGACGATGTAGAAGTCGAGATCGCGGACCGTATATCCGGTGATCTCTTCATATTCGGCGACGATGTCGTCGCGGCGCAGGAAGTCGGCGAGGCCCGGCTGATCGAAGCGGGTGGCGATGTCCTGGAAGAAGCGGTGGATGAAGATGAGCCAGGCGATATCCAGCTCGCGGGGACCCAGGCCGGCCATCTCCCAGTCCAGCACACCGACCGGTTCGAAGCCGTTGTAGAGGATGTTGCCCGGTCGCGAGTCACCCCAGGCGAGGACATCGGGCCCCGGATCGGCGGGCCAGTGCGCGTCGAGCCAGTCGAAGGCGCGCTCGATGATCGGGATCGGGTACCCGTCGTCGGCCAGCGCCCACCGATACCACTTGCGATGCCACTCGACATGCCTGCGCAGCGCCTGGCCGGGGCCGTCGAGCATCGGAAACCGGGTGGCCGGATCCGGGATCGCGTGGATTCTGGCGATGACGTCCACCGTGCCGGCGGTCAGCTGGGCGCGCTCTTCGGGGCTCGCATCGAACAGCCAGCCGATGAACACATACGGCGGATTGTCCGCGGGTACCCGTCCGTCGATTCGCTTCATCACGAAAAACTTGGTGCCGAGCACCTTTTCGTCGGTTTCCAGCCAGCACAGTTCGGGCACCGGCACGTCGGAGGCTGCGGCGACGCCCGCCATGATCTTGTATTGCGTTTCCAGATCATAGTTTTCGAACACGGGGAACGATTCGGCTTCCGGCGTCATCCGCGCCACGAACGATCCGGCCTCGTGCCTGCCGTCCACGCTCCATTCGGCGTCGAACAGCACCGTCGGGCTCGACATCCCGGCGCCCTGCGGACGCGACAGCGCCGAGATCTTCGGCGGGTGGTCAGCGGAGACCTTCGAATCCAGCCACCGGGACAAATCCTCGGCGAGGGCATCGAGATCGCGGTCGCTGACAGTCAGCTGTCGTTGCGCGGTGGGATCGGGATCTTCGGCCATATTTCATCCTCCTGCACCATGAACCTTCGGCCAAAATGTAACGCGTTCTAGTTGCGTATAGCCAGGAAAACAGCAAGAAAATGTAACCCGCTCACTGGGTGGCATCGGGGGTTGACAGTACCGGGGTACTCATACTTCGGGCTAGATCTCATACCCCGGAGGTAGGGGAGGAAATCGGGGACTTCCTGGAAGCGGACAGCCTCTCCGCCTCGATACGTTGCCCTCTTGTGGAGTCATCGACAGGCAGTGAGGGGTTCGGTGTGAGCGCAAGCGGTGTGGACGTTCTGGAGCGAGCGGACGGCGGCACGCCGATCGCCGAAGACAGGCCCCGCTGGACCGCGGCGACGCGGATCGCATTCCGTCTCAGCTTCGTCTACTTCGGCTTGTTCTGTGCTCTGTTCCCGCAGATCCCGTTCGTTTTCACCGGCCTCTTCGCCAAGGATCTCTCCGAGGACACGGCGATGGGGCTGTGGGGTCCGCTCGGTCCGATCTTCGAGTGGACCGGACGGCTGATCTTCGGTACCGACGTTGTGCTGCACAAATATTCGGGCAGCGGCGATCAGCGGTTCATCTGGGCGTTCGTGTTCAGCCTGCTGGCTGTGGCGGTCGTGGCGACGGCGATCTGGACCGTGCTCGATCGGCATCGACCGAATTATCGGATCCTGAATGCATGGTTCCTGCTCGCGGTCAGACTGTGCTTGGGCGGGCAGCTGCTCTGGTACGGGGTGGCCAAGATGATCCCGACCCAGATGCCGGAGCCTTCCCTCGCGGCATTGCTCCAGCCCTACGGCGAGTTCAGCCCGGCGTCGGTGCTCTGGAATCAGGTCGGTTCGTCGCCGGTGTACGAAATCCTGCTCGGCTGCGCCGAAGTGCTCGGTGGCCTGCTGCTGTTCCTGCCGCGGACAGCAACCCTCGGTGCGATGCTCAGCCTGGTGAGTTTGGCGCAGGTATTCGTACTGAACATGACCTTCGATGTTCCGGTCAAGATTCTGGCGCTGCACCTGTTGTTGCTGAGCGTGGTGCTGCTCGCGCCGCAGGCTCGGCGGCTGGCCGACATGCTCTTGTTGGCGCGGCCTGCTGAACCGGCTACCCAGCCGGAGCCGTTTGCTCGTCGTCGGACGAAAATCATCGCGGTCACGGTGCAACTTGCGCTCGGGGTATGGGCGTTGTCCGGTGCGGTGCAGGTCGGGATGAAGTTCTGGGAAAAAGATGGCGGGGGTGCGTCGAAGCCGCCGTTGTACGGAATCTGGCAGGTTTCGGAGTTCACCCAGGACGGGCAGCCGCTCCCGCCGTTGACGACGGACGAGAACCGCTGGCAGCGACTGGTTTTCGACGTCATCGGCGCAACCTATCAGCGCATGAACGGCACGCTCGTGCCTGCTGCCGTCGTCGTGGACACCTCTGCGCACACGATCGTCCTGTCCGATCCGCCGCCGCAGCCGGGCGGGCAGTCGGTCCCGATCGCCACCTTCACCTTCGATCAGCCGTCCCCGGATCGGCTGAAGCTGGCGGGGCAGTTGGCCGGTCGGCCGGTGACCATCGCGCTGGAACAGGTCGATCTCGAGCAATTCCCTTTGCGTAGCCGTGGGTTCAACTGGGTGCAGGATTACCCCTACTTCCGCTGACCGGGTGCAGGCACCCCGACTCTGGTTCGGTTAACCCCCCGACGGAGACGGGGGTTCGCTCTGAGGACGACGAGTGGTTGGCCTCGATAGTTTCGAGCCGTCACCATTTCGTCGTCAGACAGGGAGTCCGCGTGGGTGCGATAGTAGGTCCGGAGCGGACTCGTGCTCGGGCACAACAGCATTCGGCCGCCGAGTCCAGCAACCCGCGCTGGCACCCGCTCACACGGGTCGCCTTTCGCATGTGCGTGGCCTACTTCGGGCTCTTCTGCCTGGTCTTCGCGCAGATCACCTACGTATTCACCGGGATTGCCGGGCAATGGCTTCCGGACGAAGCGATCCTCTGGCAGATGACCGCTGTCGAACCGATCGTCGCCTGGGTCGGCAGGCAGGTATTCGGCGTCGACGCCGTGCTGCACGACTCGGGCAGCGGTGATCAAGCGATCATCTGGCTGCTGGTTTTCTGTCTGCTGGTGCTCGCCGCCGTGATCACCGCCGTCTGGACCGCGCTCGACCGCCGCCGCTGCGACTACTCCGGGCTCAATGCCTGGTTCGTGGTCGTCATCCGGCTGTGCCTCGGCGGTCAGATGATCTTCTACGGGATGGCCAAAGTCATTCCGACACAGATGACGAGTCCGCCGCTGGCCGCCTTGGTCCAGCCCTACGGCGAGTTCAGCCCGATGTCGGTGCTGTGGATGCAGGTCGGCAGTTCACATCCGTACGAGATTCTGCTCGGCAGCGCGGAAGTCCTCGGCGGGCTGCTGCTGTTCGTTCCGCGCACCGCGACGCTCGGTGCGATGCTGAGCCTGGTCAGTCTGGCCCAGGTTTTCGTGCTGAACATGACCTTCGACGTTCCGGTCAAGATCCTCTCGTTCCATTTGGTGCTGCTGTGCCTGGTGGTGCTGGCTCCGCAGGCGCGCAGACTGGCGAATGTCCTTGTGCTGGAACGGCCGTCCGAGCCCGCCACCCAACCGCGACTCTTTCGCACCCTGCGAACCGAACGCATCCTCGTTGTCGTACAGATCTTCCTCGGCGTCTGGGTGCTGATCGGATGTGTGCGCAGTGGCTGGGACGCGTGGCGCGAATATGGCGACGGGGCAGCGAAACCGGCCCTGTACGGGATCTGGGATGTCACAGAATTCGAATTGGACGGAGTTGCACTGCCACCACTGACTTCCGACGAAAATCGTTGGCAACGACTCATTATCGATACCAGCGGCGCGTTATATCAGCGGATGGACGGCAGCAGGGTGCCCACCGAGGCCGTTGTCGATCCGGAGGCGAGGACGATCGCCCTTTCCGAACCCACGCGGGAAGCCTCGCGGCAGCCGAAGCAGTTCGCCTCGTTCACCTTCGAACAGCCGGGTCCCGACCGGCTCGTCCTGCGGGGGCAGGTGAACGACCGTCCGGTGACCGTGTCCTTGACCGAGCTGGATCTCGACAGCTTCCCACTGCGTAGCCGCGGATTCCACTGGGTTCAGGACTACGCGTACTTCCGGTGACCCTCGCGGACCGGAAGGTCGCGGTGTCAACCGATCGTGATGGCATCCAAACGGGTGCGCAGGAATGCGGCGGAGACCACCGGGGGCAGACCGCTCACCTCGCCGATCGGCGGTCCCAGTGGGGTGACCACGGCGTCGTGGTCGAGTTCGTAGAAGTAGATCAGCGAGACCAGGTCTTCTTCGGGGGCATGCGCCACCCGCACAGGAAGCCTCGCGACAGCAGAAGCAGTTCGCCTCGTTCGCCGAGATCATCGATGTCGCAGTTGCAGGTTTCGAAGATCCGCAAGCCGAGCAACCCCAGCATCACCACGAGCGCGAAGTCGAACCGGTTGTCTGAGTCGCGGGCTGCGGTTAGTAGTGCTTCGAACTGTAGGTGCGAAAGGCCCAGTGTCGGTGACTCGTTCGAGACGCGCGGCGTCGGACATATTCGGCGGGTCAGTGTTCGAGGACGCCCGTCGATGACGCAGGTACGGTACCGGCACCTGATTTTCGGCGGGCGGTGGATGATCGACGTCACGAGTCATGCAGGGGCACGTATCCGGGGCGACCGTTCAAAAGCCGACGTAATCGACGATATGGTCGAACCCGGATTCGAGATCGGCGACGTCACTCAGCGGCTCGAGACCCAGGTCCGCTGGCGTGGAGAACTCTCCACCCGCGACCCCTTCGTCCGCTCTCCCCTCGCGCTCTACGAGTTCGATGACTACCCACCCGCCACCATCGGGAGCGACCCGAGGCGGCCTGAATACCTCGAATCGGGTCCCGGGCAAGAACAAGACCTCCTCCTCCTCCTCCCGGTACTCTGTCTGCCAATGGAGGCGCTTGCCCGTCTTCGACATGATCCGAAACTCGACATTTCCGCGGAACGTAACGTCCCGGTCGGTAGTTGTGCTCGTAAAAGCTGCTTCGGTGACCACGCAACCGGGTTGATAACGCTCCACGATCTCCGGGGGTAGCCGTACTCCGCGAAATACTATTCCGTCATGCTCGCGTAGTTTTGTGAGCGCAGACTTCAGGACCTCGATCTGTATTCGTATTCCATCACGGATATTGCTCGACCTCATCGCGGGATTGATGAATTTGTAGGACTCGTAGGTGTAATCGAAGATCGCGGCCCTTTCTTTTTCGGTGAGTATAAAATTCGGATCGTCATCATCCATATTCCAGTCGTCGAAATCGTCCGAGGGTTTACTGGCATGGCCACTGCCGTCATCGGCATACGCCATCTGTCCCGGCTTCCCGGACTCCGCGAACTCGATATCAGGGAGGTCGTGGTCCTGGTCGTGGTCGACTATGTGGTCCACACCGTCAACGACTGGGTCGGACACGCCCGTTATCCGGTCGTGATACCACCGTCCGATTGACTGGAATGACGCGGATAAGCGCTTTGCAGCGTTGACCAAGCCTTCTGTAGCATTGATCACCGGGCGCGCCCAGGTGACCTCGAGCCGGACATGATTACTTTCGATGACGCCTGTTCCGTGGCGTCTGTTGATGTGTGCATCTGTTGCTTTACGCCATTGCTCTCGAGAATTAATTCAGCGGCGCCCGTCGTTGCCTTTTTCAGTCGGGTGTCAGTGCTGAACGGGGTTGTCCTTGGAATCGACGGAAAAGCCCAGATGATCGAGGCCGGATTGCTCCGAGTCGAACGGTGGCTGCGATGGCCCGCAAGATCATCAAGGCACTCGGCGCCGCCTGACGGATGCGGGGTCGGCGCAGCGCAGTTGGTGGCAGTGTCGCGGGGTCCTGTTCGGATCCCGCGACTCGGCCACCGGCCGTAGAACCCCGGGTGCGGCGGCGTGCCGTTGAGAAACGTGGCGCTGACGGTGGGTCGGGCTGCTACCGAGTGAGCCGGGCGAGATCCTCAGCAACGCGCGCCGGTGCTTCGAAGGGGAACGCGTGACCGAGCTGGGGGTCGATCAGCAGTTCCGAACCGTTGATGTAGCGCTGCAGCAGGGCTGAGTTGGCGGCGGGTTCTTGTTTATCGTTGTCGGCGCCCAGGATCAGGGTGGGCAGCCGCAGGTTCGGCAGGCTGGCGATGACATTGGCGGTGGGGTCGATGAGCCAGTCGGTCATTGCCGCGCGTTGCCGGTTGAGGCCGGTCAAGTTCACCCCGACCCGGTCGGGGTGAACTTGACCGGGTCGGCGGGCGCCAACGGATCGAACGCTGGCGCGCCTGCGATCAGATCGGGAAAATCGGGCAGCACCTGCTGCGATCCGCCGGGGCCCGTACCCATCAGAATCAGGGCGCCAACAACACCGGGGTGATCCACGACCAAACGTTGCGCGACGAATCCTCCCAGGGAGTAACCCACGACGGTGGGGCGGCCCAGATGAAGAGCCTGGATCAGACCGGCGGCCTGATCGGACAGTTGCCGGACGGTCAAGATGGCCGAAGAGCTCGCCGGGGTCCGTCCCACACCGTCGGAGTCGAAGATGACCACATGGTTGGTCGCGGCCAGGCGATCGAGCAGCGCCGGATCCCAGTCGTCCATGCTGAGTCCGAGGCACGGAGTCAACACCAGGGGCGGTCCGTGTCCGAAGCTGCGGTAAGCGATCGGTACTCCAGCGACATCGACGACGTGGGTGGGCGCTGTCAACGACGGTGAACTGCGGAAATCGTCAGCCGTTGTCCATGCGATATCCGTCGTGGAGGCGGGCTCATTGGGAGCGGGGTCGGCGTTAGCGACGCCGGGCCCGACCAACAGCATGCTGGTGGCCAGTGCCACCAGCATGGTCGCGACGGGTCTCCCGCGTCCTGAGACGGGCCGGAGATGGCGGGGCAACGGCCCGCCATCGGGTGCGACCGAGGTCGGTTGCGGCGGATGGAAAGCGGACATGTGGGCTCCTTCTAGTTGCGGACGGATCAGAATCGAGGCAGTGTCCCGCTGGGTACAGCCCGATCGTTGGCACGCCAACCGGCTCGGCGATCAGCGACCTCGGCCATACCGTCCTGATCCGGATGCCACACGTAAGAGACGCCGACGGCTCAAAAGGATTCGCCCGGTTTCGGCACGACCGCGAACGGCTCGCGCGCCATCGGGAGCCTGATCTCTCGAGGATGAAATGCTCACTCACCTGCCATGTCAACGAGCGCAACGGAATGGACCGCGGTGCACTGCAGGAAGGGGCGGGAGCCGATGAGCCTTCGTCAGTTCGAGTACGCCCTGGCCGTTGCCCAGGCGGGCTCGGTGACGGCGGCGGCCGAGCTGCTGCACGTCGCTCAACCGTCGATGTCCTAGCAGATCCGCGCCCTGGAGCGGGAACTCGGCGTGACACTGTTAGCTCGCACGCCGACCGGACCACCTTCGAACGGCCGGGTCCCGAGCGGCTCGTCCTGCGCGGGCAGGTGAACGACCGCCCGGTGACCGTGTCCTTGACCGAGCTGGATCTCGGCAACTTCCCACTGCGTAGCCGCGGATTCCACTCGATCCAGGACTACGCGCACTTCCGCTGACCGTCGCGGACCGGAACGTCGCGGTGGCAACCGACCGTGATGGCATCCAAACGGGTGCGCAGGAATTCGGCGGAGACCACCGGGGGCAGACCGCTCACCGCGCCTCGATGTCGTCGGCGACGCCGATGTCCTCGTGCCATAGTGCCGGCCGTGCGGCGATGAACGTGGTCATCATGTCGATGAGGCGCTGGTCGTCCAGGACCGTGACGTCGACCCCGTGCTCGGCGAGCCAGTCGTGGCCGCCGTAGAACGTCTGCGCTTCACCGACGATCACCGCGCCGATGCCGAACTGGCGCACCAGTCCGCTGCAATACCAGCACGGTGACAGTGTGGTCACCATGATCGTCGGTCCGTAGTCGCGGCGGCGGCCCGCCGCGCGGAACGCATCGGTTTCGGCGTGGATGCTGGGGTCATCGGACTGCACTCTGCGGTTGTGGCCGCGGCCGAGCAGCGTACCGTCCGCGGCGAATAAGGCCGCGCCGATCGGAATACCGCCCTCGGCCAGGCCGCGTAGCGCCTCGTCGTAGGCCACCTCGAGCAACTGTTCTGCCGGTACCTGTGTCATGGCTCCACCCTGCAAGCAACCGAGGCCGTGCCGCAACACGCAGATTGTTCGTGCCATTCGTGGTTCGGATGACAATGACCTGGTGCCGTCGACTCGCCGTCTGTCGGGCTTACCCGTGGGTCGTCGAGATACCGACCGCTTGTACCGACCGACCTGGCCGCAGACCAACTCACCGATCAACTCCGCCGACCGCTCTGGTAGCGCAATGCCTCGCCGAGCCGACCACCGATCGTTGCGGATCAGCGGCTGACGGTGCTCGACTGATTTCGCCAATTCGACGCGGGAGCGAGGAATTCGCCGGTGCCGGTGCGGAATGCGCCGCGAGCCTCGGCGTCGTCGCGCAGCTGCGCCAGCATCCATGCCGTCGGATATCCCAGATAGCCGTAGACGCCGCTGGTGCACGGAGTCGACGCCTGCGCACAGTCCGGTTGACCTTGCACATCATTGTGATCGGGGCCGTCGAGCGTCGCCCATACCTTCGGCACGCTCGTCGCGGTCGCCTCGTAGTACGCCTGATTCGACTGCAGACCGACCGCCTGCCATGGCAGCGCCTGCGTCGAAGGGGAGATGAACCGGTCGGCCGAGCCGTTGACGAAGAACACCGAACCCGAGGTGAGCTTGCGACTGTCGGCGCACGTAGTCCCCGAAGAGCACCACAGCTGCGCCGGTATTTCGATCGGCACCACGGTCTTGATCGCGCCCTCCGACGCCACCATCGCGTTGAGCACACCGCTGGCGCCTTGCGAATGGCCCATCGCGCCGGCCGCCGCTGTGTCGAGCTTTCCGAAGAACATGCTCGCCGGATCCGCGGCGAGCCCCTTCAGGTACGACAGCGAGCCGAGAATGTCGCGGCCGGAGCCGGTCTGCTGGTTCTCGGTGCCGATCACCACGAAACCCCACGATGCCAGGTGCCGAAGCAGATAGGCGTACTGGCTCGGTACGGCGTTGGTTCCGTCGCCCCACACCACAATCGGGTGCTTTGCGCTGCCCGCGCCGAGATCGGTCGGGTACCAGACGTCATATTTCGCCCCGGTGGAATCGCAGCATCCGAACCCGATTTCTTCGGTCACCGCCCACGGGCCCTGCTGGAAGTACTTCGACTCGATGCCGGGAGCAGGTAGGTAGGGCTGCGAATCTGCCTGTGCGACACCCACTGTCGTACCGACCCCGGTCAGCGTCGCCGCTACCGCCACCGCACACATCGCTCGCGCCCACTGAGTCACGAGCTCGAGTATAGGAACGACGTCGTGTCGTACTCGGTTGGCGGCGCACGCAAATCGGCCGGCTGCGGAGACCGTTTCGGCATCGGTGGGCCAGTGTCGGACAGTCGGATCGCGAGCTCCACAGTGTGCAGCCGGGACGAGCTCGTCTGGCGTATGCCGTGTTCCGAAGGTATATCCGGCATACTGAGCGGCACAGTCAGCGCTTGGTTTCGCCGTTTCGTAACCGATGGAGATCCATCAACTGCGGAGGTGACGACATGAGTGTGCTCGACCGTCGAACTGTCCTAGCAGGTGCTCTGACAGCGACAACCGCCCTGATAGCGGGATGTAGTCGCGATGAACCATCCGAGCACACCGATACGACGCCGACCGCTCCGCAGACTGCGAAGGCTGCCTTCGATCGCCTGATGGCGGGCAACCGGCGGTGGGTCGACGGCAACCTGAACCACCCGGACCGAGATCCGGATCGTCGTCGGTTACTCGCCCAGAATCAGCAGCCCTATGGCGTCATACTGTCGTGCATCGATTCGCGGGTCCCGCCGGAGTTGCTGTTCGACACCGGGCTCGGCGATCTATTCGTCATGCGAACCGGTGGACTCGCAGTGGGCCCCGTCGTGACCGGTTCCGTTGAATACGGCCCGATGACCGGCGGGACCCCGTTGATCATTGTCCTCGGACACCAGCGCTGCGGTGCGGTGGCCGCCGCCTATAAAGCGCTGCGCGAAGGCCCGCCACTGCCGGGCAATCTGCAGGCGATCGTGGAGGCGCTGCGCCCGGCATACGAGCGCATGGATTCGCCGGGCGCAGACCCGGTCGAGACGATGACCCGCATCCAGGTCGAGTTGACCGCCGGAGAGCTACGGCGCAACGACGACCTCGCACCACTGGTTGATACCAACGCCCTTTCGGTTGTCGGCGCCTACTACTCGCTAGACACCGGGCAGGTCGAAGTACTCGACGGAGCTCCGGCCTGATATCGACGGCCGCATGCCGCAGGTGATGGCGAGTTCCCCACCGTCCGCGGCTTGCGGTGCAGGGTCTGACACAAAGCCCGAATATTCAGGACGTAGGCTCGAATACTGTGCCGAACACGCCAACACCCACCGATGACCAGACGGAGCTCGATCCCGTCACCCGCCACGAGGGCGACCCGAACTACCTGGTCGGGCTCGATCTCGCGGGGCGGCGTGTCGTCGTAGTCGGTGGCGGGACCGTGGCGCAGCGCAGGCTCGGACTGTTGATCGCCTCCGGTGCGGATGTCCACGTGATCAGCCGTGAAGTCACTCCGGCAGTAGAAGGTATGGCCACCTCGGGGCAGCTCACCGTGACCCTGCGCGCGTACGCGGACGGCGATCTCGACGGCGCCTGGTACGCGATCGCCTGCACCGACGAACCCGAGACCAATGCCGCCGTGGTCGACGAGGCCACTCGCCGCCGCATCTTCTGTGTGCGCGCCGATGTTGCGCGGCTCGGTACCGCCGTCACACCCGCAACGGCCCGCTACGAGGGACTCACCCTCGGCGTGCTGGCGGGCGGTCAGCATCGCCGCTCGGCCGCCGTGCGCACCGCGCTGCTCGAGGCACTGCAATCCGGTGTGGTGACCGATGATTCGACACCGGTCACCCCGGGCGTCGCGCTGGTCGGTGGCGGACCAGGCGATCCGGATCTGATCACCGTGCGTGGCCGCAGGCTGCTGGCCAGAGCGAACCTGGTGGTTGCCGATCGGCTGGCGCCGCCGGAACTGCTCGCCGAACTCGGACCGGATGTCGAGGTGATCGACGCGGCAAAGATCCCGTACGGCCGCGCGATGGCGCAGGAGGCGATCAATACGGCGCTGGTCGAGGGCGCCAAGTCGGGCAAATTCGTGGTGCGGCTCAAGGGCGGTGACCCGTATGTGTTCGGTCGCGGCTACGAGGAAGTGGAAGCATGCGTTGCGGCCGGGATCCCGGTCACCGTGGTGCCCGGCATCACCAGTCCCATCTCCGTCCCGGGGGCCGCGGGCATCCCGGTGACCCACCGTGGTGTCACCCATGAATTCGTGGTGGTGAGCGGGCACGTCGCACCGGACCACCCGGATTCGCTCGTCGACTGGTCGGCATTGGCCAAGTTGCGCGGCACCCTCGTGCTGATGATGGCTGTCGAGCGGATCGAACAGTTCGCGACCGTGCTCATCGATGGCGGGCGGTCCGCCGACACGCCGGCGACCGTGATCCAGGAGGGCACCCTGCGCACCCAGCGCGTGCTGCGCGCGGACCTCGGTACCGTCGCCACCCGGGTGCGCGACGAAGGCATCCGCCCGCCGGCCATCGTGGTGATCGGCCCGACGGCCGGATTCTCCACCGATTCCGTGCGCCCGCTTGCCGAATCCACGGGCGGATAGGGCATTTTTCACTGACCCGCGCCGGTGGCGGCGACTCGGTCGAGTGTCACAAGTCCTCGCCTGATCTGTTGTGACTCGCCCGCGCGGACTCATGTCGGGCCGAATCGACACCGCCGAGTCAACTACAGTGGCTCACCGTGCTCGAGAATCCCCCTGCGACGATGCAGTATCCCGTGACGCAGCGGGCCTTCGGGCTCGCGATCCTAGTGCTGAGCGGGCTGCAGCTGATGGTTGTGCTCGACGGAACCGTGGTGATCTTCGCCCTGCCACGGCTGCAACAGGAAATGGGAATGTCCAGCGCGGGTGGTGCGTGGACAGTGACCTCCTACGGTCTCACCTTCGCGGGCCTGATGTTGCTCGGTGGCAGGCTCGGTGACGCCTTCGGTCGCAAACGCATGCTGATACTCGGCGTCGGACTGTTCACCTTCGCCTCGCTGCTGTGCGGGCTCGCGCAGGGCGAGGCCATGCTGATCGCGGCGCGCGCGGTGCAGGGCGCCGGTGCCTCGATCGCGGCGCCGACATCCTTCGCCCTGGTGGCAACCACTTTCGCACCAGGGAAAGTGCGGAATCAGGCAATCGCGATCGTCGGCTCCATGGTCGGCATCGGCTCGGTAGGTGGTCTGGTGGTCGGTGGTGCGCTGACCGAGATGAGCTGGCGCTGGATCTTCCTGATCAATGTGCCGATCGGTGCGCTGATCATCCTGGGGGCGATGTACCAGCTCGCGGACACCGAACACCACCGTTCCTCGCTGGATGTGCGCGGCGCGGTGCTCGGCACGCTGGCCTGCGCCGCCATCGTGTTCGGTGCGACCGAGGGACCGGAAATGGGCTGGACCAGCCCGGCCATCATCGGCTCCCTGGTCGGTGGTGTCGTGCTGCTGATCATCTTCGTGGTGATGGAACGGCAGATCGAGGATCCGCTGCTGCCGTGGTCGCTGTTCGACAGTCGCGATCGCGTCGCGACCTTCCTCTTGATCTTCCTCGCCGGTGGCGTGCTCGGTGCGATGACCTTCTTCGTCGCGCAATTTCTGCAGAACGTGCTGGGCTACGGTCCGCTGGTCGCGGGCGTGGCGTCGATTCCGTTCACCATCGGCATCGGCATCGGTGGTGCGCTGGCCTCCAAGGCAGCGTTGCTGATCGCACCTCGCTGGTTGCTGTGTGGTGCGGCCTTCGTCCTTTCCGCCGGATTGCTGTTCGGTTCGCAGCTCGATGGCGGCGTGAACTACCTGACCACCTTGCTGCCGCTGTTGATCGTGATCGGCTTCGGTGTCGGCGTGGCGATGGTGCTCGCGCCGCTGTGCGTGCTCGTCGGTGTGCCGCTGTCGGATATCGGCCCGCTTTCCGCGGTGGGGCAGATGTTCATGAACCTGGCGACGCCGGTGTTCATCGGTCTGCTCACCCCCATCGCGGCATCGCGCACACTGTCGATGGGCGGCCGCACCGGTAAGGCGGCGGATATGAACGAGGCCGAGATCTTCGCGCTGGGCAGCGGGTACACGCTGGTGCTCGCGGTCTGCTCGCTCGTCGCGGTGGTGGCCGGCTTCATCGCGCTGGTGCTGCGCTTCACGCCCGAGCAACTGGCTCAGGCACAGCACGCGCAAGAGGAAGCGCAGCAGACCGGTCCGATGCCGGTTGTTCGCCAGACCGGTCCGATACCGGTCGTTCGCCGGTCCGAGTACCGGGGCTGACCGGATGCCGGGTGACTCCGCTGCATCGGTGCAGTATCCGGTGACGCAGCGGGCATTCGGGCTCGCCATCCTCGTGCTGAGTGGGCTGCAGCTGATGGTGGTGCTCGATGGAACCGTGGTGATCCTCGCGTTGCCGCGACTACAGGACGAGCTCGGGCTGACCAGTTCCGGCAGCGCCTGGATGGTCACCGCCTACGGGCTCCCGCTGGCCGGCTTGATGCTGCTCGGCGGCCGGATCGGTGACTCCTTCGGCCGCAAACGCATGTTCATCGTCGGTGTCGCGCTGTTCACGCTGGCCTCGCTGCTGTGCGGGCTCGCCCAGAACGAGGCAATGATCATCGCCGCCCGCGCGATCCAGGGCACCGGAGCCGCGCTCGCGGCCCCCACTGCATTCGCTTTGGTAGCAAGCACATTCGCGCCGGGAACCGTGCGCAATCAAGCCTTCGCGATCTTCGGTTCGATGATGGCCGTCGGCTCGGTCGGCGGGTTGGTGATCGGCGGTGCGCTGACCGAGGTGAGCTGGCGGTGGATCTTTCTGATCAATGTGCCGATCGGCGTATTGATCATCCTCGGCGCGGTGTATCGGCTACGTGACACCACCCATCAGCGGCTGACCTTGGATGTGCGCGGCGCGGTGCTCGGCACCCTGGCCTGTGCCGCCCTGGTGTTCGGGGCAACGGAAGGACCAGAATTCGGCTGGAGCAGCCCGGTCATCGTCGGTGCACTGGTCGGCGGCGCGGTATTGCTCTTCGTCTTCGTTTTCGCCGAACGCCGAGTGGACAATCCCCTGCTGCCGTGGTCGCTGTTCGATCACCGCGATCGGGTCGCCACCTTCCTCGCGATCCTGCTGGCAAGTGGTGTGCTCGGTGCGACAACCTATTTCGCGGGCCTGTTCATTCAGAATGTGGTCGGTTACAGCCCGCTGGTCGCCGGAATCGCCTTCATACCGTTCACCATCGGCGCCGGTCTCGGGACCGCGCTGTCGTCGAGACTGGCGATGTGGATCGCACCACGTTGGCTGCTGAGCGCGGGGGCGGGGATTCTGGTCGGCGGATTGCTGTTCGGCTCGACCCTCGATCGCGGCGTGCAGTATGTGCCGACGCTGCTGGGCCTGTTCGTCATGATCGGTCTCGGCATCGGTATGGCGATCGTGCTGATCCCGCTGTGCGTACTCGTCGGCGTTGCGCCCGCGGATATCGGCCCGCTCTCGGCGGTCGGCCAGATGTTCCTGAACCTCGGCACCCCCATCGCGATCGGCCTGCTCGCCCCGGTGGCTGCCTCGCGAACACTGGCACTCGGCGGTCGAACCGGCAGTCCCACCGGCATGACGGTCGCCGAACTCGATGCGTTGGGCAGCGGATACACCCTGGTGCTGTTCGTCGCCGCGGTCGGCGCGCTGCTGGTCGGGCTCGTCGCAATGACGTTGCGCTACACCGCCGCCGACGTCGCGCAGGCGCAGCACGCACAGGAAGAGGCCCAGCAGAGCTGAAACTGCCGGGCCCCGAGCGGATTACATGCGGCCTGCGACCTTGCGTGGAGTGACGCGCACAATGACGCGGGGTCCGTCGTCGACCGACGCCGGATTGAATTCCAGATAGGGCAGCCCGGTGTACTTGTGCGACAGCTCGTTCGGCAGTGTCTTGTCGGGATCGGGCGTCATGGTCGCCGTGCCACGAATCTCTGCGTATACGTACGGATTCTCCGGCGGATTGATCATCACGGTGATGCGCGGATCGCGGGCGAGGTTCTTGCCCTGCTGGCGGTCCACGGTGGTGGAGAACAGCAGGTCCTCGCCGTCACGCTGCACCCAGATGACGGTCAGGTGCGGTTGCCCATTGGGTCCGATGGTCGCCGCGGTCGCGAACACCTTCGACTCATCCAGGTACTTCTTCAGGTCAACGGAAAGCACAGTGGTAGGGGTCACGTATAACTGGAACAGCCCACAGGTGGTTGGAATTCCGTCTCCAACTCCATCATCGATCGACGAGATGGCAAAACGGCGCCCGTGCCATCTCAGGCGACGTGTTGGTCGGCCGTCAGCAGGGCGTCGTCGAGGATGGTCAGACCTTCCTTTGCCTCGCCTTCGCTGACGATGCAGGGTGGCACGACGTGCAACCGGTTGAAGTTGACGAATACCAGCAGCCCCGCCGCGCGGCAGGCCGCGACGACCTCGGTCATCGCCGGACTGGTACCGCCGTAGGGGGCGAGCGGTTCGCGGGTCGCTCGGTCGCGGACGAGTTCCAGGGCCCAGAAGACGCCGATCCCGCGGACCTCGCCGATGCTGGGGTGGCGCTCGGCAAGATCCCGGAGGCCGGGGCCGAGCACGCGCGCACCGATGTCGGCGGCATTCTCGACGATGCGGTCGTCGGTCATCGTGTTGATGGTCGCCACCGCCGCGGCCGTCGCCAAGGGGTGACCGGAGTAGGTCAGCCCACCTGGATACGGTCGATCGTCGAACGTCGCTGCGATGGCCGGGCTGATCGCGACGCCACCGAGCGGCACATATCCGGAGTTCACGCCCTTGGCGAAGGTGAGTAGATCCGGTACGACACCCTCGAAATGCTCTATCGCGAACCACTTTCCGGTGCGGCCGAACCCCGACATCACCTCATCGGCGATGAAAATGATGCCGTACTTGTCGCACAACGCCCGCACCCCGGCCAGGTAGCCGGGCGGCGGAACCATGATTCCCGCTGTGCCGGGGACGGATTCGAGGATGATCGCAGCAATGGTGCTCGGCCCCTCGAAGACGATGGTCTGCTCGAGATGCGCCAGCGCGCGCTCGGTTTCCTCGGTGTCGTCGCTCGAATGGAACTGCGAGCGATAGCGAAAAGGTCCGAAGAAATGCACGACGCCGCTATTGCCGTGGTCGTTGGGCCAGCGTCGCGGATCGCCGGTGAGGTTGATCGCGGTCTCGGTGCCGCCGTGATACGAACGGTAGCGCGCCAGCACCTTGTAGCGGCCGGTGTGCAGCCGCGCCATCCGGACCGCATGCTCGACGGCGTCGGCGCCGCCGTTGGTGAAGAAGATCTTGTTCAACGCACCCGGCGTGCGTTCGGCGATCAACCGCGCGGCCTCCGAGCGTGCGTCGTTGACGTACTGCGGTGCCACGGTGCAGAGCTTGGCCGCCTGCTCCTGCACCGCGGCAACGACTTTCGGATGCTGATGCCCGATATTGGTGTTGACGAGCTGAGAGGAGAAATCGAGCAGCCTGTTGCCCTCGCCATCCCAGACGTGGCAGCCCTGCGAGGCGGTGATGGTCATCGGGTTGATCTGCGCCTGCGCGGACCACGAATGGAAAACGTGGCGGCGGTCGAGTTCATAGGCGCGGGCGGCGGTCTGCCGCGCCTGGTCGGGCGTCAATCCGTTGGGCAGCGTCATCGGCGAGTTCTCCTGCGTCACTTGGTCTGTGGGCGGTGCTTTCGCGGGCGTTACTTGTTCTGGGGGAAGCCCAATTCGAGCCCGCCGTGGCTCGGATCGAGCCAGCGGCTGGTGACGGCCTTGCCTCGGGTGAAGAAGTGGACGCCATCGGTGCCGTGTGCATGCGAATCGCCGAACAGCGAATTCTTCCAACCGCCGAAGCTGTAGTACGCCATGGGAACCGGGATCGGCACGTTGATGCCGACCATGCCGACTTCGACCTCGTTGTGGAAGCGCCGGGCCGCGCCGCCGTCGTTGGTGAAGATCGCGGTGCCGTTGCCGTAAGGGTTCGTGTTGATCAGCGCCAGCGCGTCGTCGTAGGTGTCGACCCGGACCACCGACAGGACGGGACCGAAGATCTCATCGGTGTAGACGCTCATATCGGTGCCGACGTGATCGAGAATCGTCGGCCCGAGCCAGAACCCGTTCGCCGCGCCGTCGGCTTCGATACCGCGGCCGTCGAGAACTATGGTGGCTCCGGCGGATTCGCCCGCGTCGATGTACGCGGCGACGCGGTCGCGGTGCTCCCGGGTCACCAGCGGACCCATATCGGTATCGCGGGTGCCGTCGCCGGTCTTGATCGTCCCGGCCCGTTCGGCGATCTTGGCGACCAGCTCGTCGCCCACGGAGCCGACCGCGAGCACCACGCTGATCGCCATGCAGCGCTCGCCCGCGGAGCCGAAACCGGCGTTGACCGCCGCATCGGCGGCCAGGTCCAGATCCGCGTCCGGCAGCACGAGCATGTGGTTCTTCGCGCCGCCGAGGGCTTGCACCCGCTTGCCGTTCGCGGTGCCGCGCTGGTAGACGTATTTCGCGATCGGGGTCGAGCCGACGAACGAGACGGCCCTGATGCCCGGGTTGTCGAGCAGCTCGTCGACGGCGACCTTGTCGCCCTGCACCACATTGAAAACGCCTGCGGGCAGGCCCGCTTCGTGCCACAGCTCGGCCATCCACAGCGACGCGGACGGATCCTTCTCGCTCGGCTTGAGCACTACGGTGTTGCCCGCAGCGATCGCGACCGGGAAAAACCACATCGGTACCATCGCCGGGAAATTGAACGGCGAAATAACGGCCACCGGGCCCAACGGCTGGCGGATCGAGAAGATGTCCACCTTCGTCGATGCGTTCTCGGTGTATCCGCCCTTGATCAGATGCGGGATGCCACAGGCGAATTCGACGATCTCCAGACCGCGGGTCACCTCGCCGAGCGCATCGGAGAGCACCTTGCCGTGCTCGGCGGTGATCAGCTTGGCCAATTCCTCTTTGCGTTCGTTGAGCAACTCACGGAACCGGAACAGCACCTGGGTCCGGCGGGCCAGCGAGGCGTCGCGCCACGCGGGGAACGCCGCGGTCGCAGAATCGATCGCCGCCTGCACGTCCTCGACGCGCGCCAGCGCTACCTGCCCGGTCACCACACCGGTCGCAGGATTGGTCACCGGCGCGGTCGCGGCACTCGTTCCTGCGAACCCCTTGCCGTCGACCCAATGCGCGATTGTCTGCATATCTCCTCGATTCGATTCGTGAGCGTCGGTGTGTAGCTGCCTCCGGGCGTCGGTGCCCTCGGAGTCATCGGCATGGATTCGGCTGTCATCCCGGCGCGCGCCGGGATCCAGAATGCGCGCGGGTTGTCGTTCCTGCTCATGCTTTGCTGGATCCCGGCGTGCGCCGGATCGAAGTTGCCGAGTCTCACTCTGCCGCATGAATCGGCATCCGTGATCCGACAATCTGTACGTGATTTGCGTTTTCGTATTACGATTCGTCGGTGCTGCTGTCTGTTGCGGATGTCTTGGCCATGCCGGTGGTGCGTGCGGGGGATCCACAGGTCGTCGGTGGGGGATCGCTGGATCGTCCAGTGCGGTGGGTCCATGTCAGCGATCTGCCGGAGGTCGCCGAGCTGCTGGTCGGCGGCGAGCTGATTCTGACCACCGGACCGGCCTTGAGCGGCAGTGACGCGGCGACGGTCGACTATCTGTCGGCGTTGGCGGGAGCGGGCGTGTCCGGTCTGGTCGTCGAGCTGGGCGACGCCGTGCCCGCCTTGGCTCCGGTGGTCGCGACCACCGCCGACGCGCTCGGACTGCCGGTGATCGCACTGCACCGGATCACCAGGTTCGTCGAGATCACCGAGGCGGTGCACCGGGTGATCGTGGCCGATCAATACGCCGAACTGGAGTTCGCGAGGACGGTGCACGAGACCTTCACCGAACTCAGTGTTCGGCGCGCCTCGCTGGCGGAGATCGTCAAGACCGCCGCGGGCATGCTCGACTGCTCGGTGGTGCTCGAAGACCTTTCCCATCGGGTGCTCGCACTGACCGCGCGGCACACCACCACCTCGGCGATCCTGGAGAACTGGGAGACCACCTCGCGCATGCTGCCCGAAGGCTGGGATGTGGTGGCGGTCGGTCCGCACACCCAGCGGTGGGGCAGGCTGATCCTGCGCTCCAGCCGGGTGCCGACCCCACGGGCGCGCATGGTGCTCGAGCGCGCCGCCCAAACCCTGACCCTGCATCGGATGATCGACAAGGATCGCTTCGGACTGCACCGGCAGGCGCAGACCGGCCTTATCGACGACCTGGTCAACGGCAGAGTGCTCGACGAGCGTGACGCGCAGGCCAGGGCAGCGGCGCTGGGTCTGCTTGCGCGCCGGGCGAATTACGTGCCGCTCGCGATGGATGTTGCCGCGCTGGACGAAACCGATCAGGTCGCCAGGCAGCGCCGCAGCGTGGGCGTGCTCGACGCGGTGACGCACGGCCTCGGGTTGACGAAAGCCGCCGCGCTGACCGCGGCGGATCACGGCGATCGCGTCAGCATGATCCTCGCGGTCCCGCGTACCGCCGACCTCGACGAGGTGCTGCACGGGATCTGTCTGGCGATCACGGCCGAAGTGCGCCGCGTCGAGGGTGTGCAGCAAGTGGTCGTCGGCGTTGGCGCGGAATCGGAATCGCTGCTGGACACCGCGCGCGAACTGGCCCACGCCATGCATGTCGCCGAGGTTGCGCTATCGCTGGAAACGTCCGCGCCGCGGCCCTTCTATCGCGGCGGGGACGTTCGGTTGCGCGGCCTGCTCTCTCTCATCCGCAACGAGCCCGGCGTGCAGAACTTCGCCGAAACCGAGCTGAGTGCGCTGCTGCGCTACGACATTCGGCATGCGGCCGACCTGACCCGCACGTTGCGGCAATTCCTCGATGTGGCGGGCAACAAAACCGAACTCGCACGCAGACTCAACATCAGCAGGCCGACGCTCTACGACCGGCTGGCGCGCATCGAGCGCATCCTCGACGTCGATCTCGAGGACGGTGAGTCCCGCACCTCGCTGCACACCGCTCTGCTCATTCGAGATCTGACCGCGAACGCCGACAAACTGTAAGCCGACGCCACTGGCGCCGCCCACATCGCAATAGTTGTGATGAAAGTCATATTGCTCGACTGGTTATTTCGTGAGCCTCGGGACATTTTCTTTGATCCCACCGCGCGTTCTATGGATCAACGGGCCGTTCTGACTCATGTGGTATCGCTATGTCTTGCGGTGTGGAAGAGCTTCGCCCTCGCTGGAGCGGTCTTGTGGAAGTCCTGGCATCGGCGGACCATCGTAGAAGTAGCCATCACCGGGTCGGGAGTCTCATCATCGTCACCTAGCTAAGGAAACGTTGAAATGACCACGAAGATTGCTTCGACGCTCGCCGCGATTGCCATCACCTTGCTTGTCGGCACAGCTGCAGCTCCCGCTGCCTCTGCCGAACCGGTAACACCGGCACCGACTCCTGCGCTGGGTTCGGTGGCCTTCTGCTTCAACATCCCGCTGGGCGTCTTCAGTTTCAGCATCTGTATCTGACGCCTGCCGAGCGGACCGAGTCGCGGTTGGTCGAGCGGGTCGTTGCTTCGCTCGCGGACACAGGCTCACGTCCATTGTCGGCATCGGTGCGGTTCGCAACAATGGGGCCATGCAGGAGGCCGAGGTAGGGCGCGAACTACCCGCGCCGGCGGTCGCACAGCGGTCGCCGGGCGCGCGGGGAGAGCCTGGAGGGCAAGGTCGGGCTCTCAGCAGTCAGTCGTCGATCAGCAGGTCGCGGATCTTCTTCTCGTAGGAGTCGATCGCCGACAACACGATCGGCAGTTCGTGGTAGTCGCGTCTGGCCTCATCGAGGAATCTGCGCAGGTCCTCGCTGTCGTGCTGGCCACCGTAGTCCGTCGGGTACCGCTGTGCGGTGTGTGCGGGCGAGGCCCAGACCAGGGCACGGGCGGCAAGGAGATCGTTGATGGCGCGCAGCTTCCCGGCCGGTACGGATAATTCCGACGGATGGTCCCGATAGATCTCCAACGCGGTGGGCGAATCCGGGAATGCGTTCTCGAATCGGTCGGCAGTGGCTGCGGCGGTCACGGCATCCCAGATCGGTTGGGCGACCAGTGCCAGCAGGATCGGTGACCCGTCGAATATCGCGGCTGCGACCGGTTCGTCATCGATGTCGAGGCAGTTGCGTTCGAAGCACCAGAGCAGTTCGTCGATTTCGGTAGGCGGAGATTCGCGGTCGAATTCGGTCGCGTCGGCGTCGAGGACCAGCCTGCCGTCGTTCAGGCGGTCGAGGAAGTACCGCAGCAGCACGTCGGTGCCGAGGTCTTCGATAACTCCGTCGACCGCTCCCGACCGATCGTAGTTGCCCGCAATCCCCAGTGAAATCGGTTGGTACACATCGCCATTGCGGCGAATCAACACCGCTGTCGCACCGATGCCGTCCAGGCCGATACCGGTGACCATGCACCGGCAGTCGTAGAAACCCATCGCGGCAGCCTAGGTTCAGTGCACTGCGAGTGGATCCGGAGGAATGCCCAGGAGATGGAAGGCCTGCACAACACTGCCATTGTGTCGGCGAGTCCGCGTGGCCCGCCTCAGGTGATGATCAAAAGCTCTGTAGGGGAGGAGATTTCGGTCTTCAGCCCCGACTTTGTCGCGATACGCGCGACTGCGCGGATGTCGGTGGGGTCGGCACGGGTGAGGACCAGAGCCCTGGCGAGCAGACCCTTGTGGTGCTTGTTGAAATGGCTCACCACGGTCCGGGTGCCGTCGGGGTGTTCGGTGAGGACGTTGGCGGTGATCGCGCCGGGGACCCGCCCCAACTGCTGGTAGCTGCCCGAGCGGAGATCGATGACCAGCTCACCTGTGGCTTCGGCGTGCAGCGCGTCGGGAAGCGTGTCGCGCCATATCGCCGAAAGGGTGGGCAGGCCGGGGAGTTTGGAGCCACCGGAAAGGCGGTAGGCGGGGATCGCATCGGTGGCGCGGATGGCGCCGAACAATGCGGAGCCGATGGCGAGCCTGGCGTCGGCCTTGGCCCGCTGCGTCTTGGTGAAGGCGCGGGCGTCGAGAGCGTCGTAGAGGACGCCGGTGTAGCGCTCCAGCGCAGGCCGGGTCGGGGAGGTACGCAGGCTCGCATTGCGAGCGATCTCGACGTCGGCTCCCTTGCCGAGACCGAGGACAACGCGGGCGTCGTCGGGGTCGGCCGCCAACTTGACCACCTCGTTGATCAGGCGGTCGCGTACCGGGGTGAGCTGCGGCATCGCCAACGACGTCAGGTCGAGGGGCGCGTCACAACCACCGTCGGACTTGGTTTCGGAGGGAGGCAGCAGCACCAGCACGAGCGGATACGGTACCGGCGTGCTCGGTCGGGGCTCGGAGGCGGTAGCCGGGGCAACTACGCAGAGCCCCCGATCAGGCCGAATTAGACCAATGCCTTGCAGACATCGCCCGGCCAGCGACTACCCTGTCGTTCCGTGATCACCCGCCTCTCCCGCCTGTTCCTGCGTACCCTGCGCGACGATCCCGCCGACGCCGAGGTGCCCAGCCACAAACTCCTCGTCCGCGCCGGATACGTGCGCCGCGTCGCCCCGGGTGTGTACTCGTGGCTGCCGCTGGGCCTGCGGGTGCTGCGCCGGGTCGAGAATGTCGTCCGGGAAGAGATGGACGCCATCGGCGCCCAGGAGATCTCGCTGCCCGCACTGCTGCCGCGCGAGCCGTACGAGACCACCAACCGGTGGACCGAATACGGTCCCGGCCTGTTCCGGCTGCAGGACCGCAAGGGCGCCGACTATCTGCTCGGCCCCACCCACGAGGAGCTGTTCGCGCTCACTGTGAAGGGCGAATACAACTCGTACAAGGATCTTCCGGTCACGTTGTATCAGATCCAGACCAAGTACCGTGACGAGGAACGTCCCCGCGCGGGCATCCTGCGTGGGCGCGAGTTCGTCATGAAGGACTCCTACTCCTTCGACCTGGACGAGGACGGACTGAAGCGCAGCTACCAGGCACACCGTGATGCCTATCGCCGTATCTTCGAGCGGCTCCGCGTCGACTACGTAATCGTGGCCGCGACCTCGGGTGCGATGGGCGGCAGCGCGTCGGAGGAGTTCTTGGCCGAGAGCCCGGTCGGTGAGGACACCTATGTGCGCTGCGTCGAGTCCGGGTACGCGGCCAACGTGGAGGCCGTGGTCACGCCCGCGCCCGCGGCGATCCCGCTGGAAGGGCTGCGCGCGGCTGTTGTGCACGACACCCCTGACACCCCGACCATTGCGACGCTGGTCGATTGGGCCAATGGCGCAGGCATCGCGGAGAGCTACGGTCGTCCGGTCACCGCGGCCGACACCCTGAAGAACATCATGGTGAAGCTGCGCCATCCGGACGGCAAGACCGAAATCGTCGGGATCGGCATCCCCGGTGATCGTGAGGTGGACGACAAGCGCCTCGGCGCGTGTGTCGAACCCGCCGAGGTGGAATTGCTCACCGAGGCCGATTTCGCCGCCAATGATTTCCTGGTCAAGGGGTACATCGGACCGAAGGCGTTGCTGGACAACGGTGTTCGCTACCTGGTCGACCCGCGAGTGGTGACCGGCACCGCATGGATCACCGGCGCCGACGCGCCTGGCAAGCATGTGGTCGGCTTGGTCGCCGGCCGCGACTTCACCCCGGACGGCACCATCGAGGCCGCTGAGGTGCGCGACGGCGACCCCTCACCCGACGGCGCGGGCCCGCTGGTTTCGGCGCGCGGCATCGAGATCGGACACATCTTCCAGCTCGGCACCAAGTACACCGACGCGTTCGACGTCGATGTGCTCGGCGAGAACGGCAAGCCGGTCCGGCTCACCATGGGCTCGTACGGTGTCGGGGTGTCCAGGATGGTGGCTGTCATCGCGGAGCAGCAGCACGACGACAAGGGTCTGCGCTGGCCGCGCGAGGTCGCTCCGTTCGACGTGCACGTGGTGATCGCCAACAAGGACGAGTCCGCTCGCGACGGCGGCGAACAGGTTGCCGCACAACTGGATGCGGCGGGCCTCGAGGTCGTCCTCGACGATCGCAAGGCCTCGCCCGGTGTGAAATTCAAGGATTCCGAGTTGATCGGTGTGCCGCTGATCGTGGTGGTCGGCCGCGGCTGGGCCGAGGGCAAGGTCGAGATCCGCGACCGGTTCACCGGCGAATCCATCGAGGTACCAGCGGAATCGGTGGTGGATTCGGTGCTCGCGCAGGTCCGCGGCTGACGGTGGCTCAGTCCGTCACCTCGAGTGACGGTTGCTGAGGGGGCGGCGCTGCGAACGACGCCCCATTCGGCGGGTTTACCTAGCCCTCGACATCTGGACCAGGAAGTAGAAAGCCCCGGCGGCTGCGGCAAACGCTGATGCATACAGCGGCCCAGTCGACCGGGGCTTCCTGGTGCTTGCGCACAAGACCCACACCTCCCCTCGGGGCGCGGGATGGGAACAAAGCCACGGCCCCTCGCACGGAGGCGCCGCCGACTTTGCCGACCATCGAGGTGTCTTTCTGTGACTGTCGGTCCCGCCGCGCCGGATGTATTGGACCGTAGTGCGGATAGCCCGTCCGACCTACGGTTCCGTAGGGAAGATTCGCCGGGCCGACTATGGTGGACCCCCTCCGGGCTGCTGTTACTCGCTGGTAAGTTAACCGACATGACGAGCACCGACGCGTTGTTGTTCAACCCCGCCACCTACGACCCACAGCAGTTCGACGCCGAGACGCGGCGACTGTTGAAGGCCACCATCGAGTGGTTCGAATCGCGGGGCAAGCGACAGCTGCTCACCGATGACGCGGACGCGGTGTGGGTGTCGGAGTTTCTCGAGTTCGCCAAGAAGGAAAAGCTGTTCGCGACCTTCCTGACGCCCGCCGCCTATGCCGACGGCGACGCGAACCGGCGCTGGGACGCGGCCCGCAATGCGGCGCTCTCGGAGATCTTCGGGTTCTACGGTCTCGCGTACTGGTACGCCGAGCAGGTCACCATCCTCGGCCTCGGCCCGATCTGGCAGAGCGACAACGAGGCCGCCAAGAAGCGGGCCGCCGCCGACCTCGCCGACGGCCAAGTGATGGCGTTCGGTCTGTCCGAGCGTGACCACGGCGCCGACATCTACAACACCGACCTGGTGCTGACGCCGACCGAACCCGGCAGCGCCGACGCCGAAGCGGGAATCCTGTTCCGCGCCAACGGCACCAAGTACTACATCGGCAACGGCAACGTCGCCAGCATGGTGTCGGTGTTCTCACGCCGCTCCGACATCGAGGGCGCCGAGGGCTACGTGTGGTTCGCCGCCGACAGCCGCCACGACGACTACGAGCTGATCGACAACGTCATCCACGGCCAGCTCTACGTCAGCACCTTCGCGCTGCACAACTACCCGGTGACTGCCGAGGACATCCTCTCCACCGGTCCCGAAGCCTTCTCCGCGGCGCTGAACACCGTCAACGTCGGCAAGTTCAATCTCTGCCACGGCAGCATCGGCATGGTCGAGCATTCGTTCTACGAGGCGATCACCCACTCGAACAACCGCATCCTCTACGGCAACCCGGTCACCGACTTCCCGCATGTTCGGACGAACTTCGTCGATGCCTACGCCCGCATCACCGCGATGAAGCTGTTCAGCGACCGGGCCGTCGACTACTTCCGCACCGCCAGCCTCGAAGACCGCCGCTACCTGCTGTTCAACCCGATGACGAAGTCCAAGGTGACCTCCGAGGGCGAGACCGTCATGACGCTGCTGCTGGATGTGCTCGCCGCCAAGGGTTTCGAGAAGAACACCTACTTCGCCCAGGTCGCCCGCTACATCGGCACCCTGCCCCGGCTCGAGGGCACCGTGCATGTCAATGTCGGCCAGATCCTGAAGTTCATGCCGAACTACCTGTTCAACCCGAAGGAGTACCCGGAGGTCGGCACCCGCCTCGACGCGGCCGACGACGAGTTCTTCTTCCGGCAGGGCCCGGCGCGCGGTGCGGGCAAGGTGCAGTTCGCCGACTGGACCCCCGTCTACGACAAGCACACCGATGTCGCGAACGTGGCCCGCTTCTACGAGCAGGCCCAGGCCCTGCGCACCCTGCTGACCACGGCCGCCCCCGACGCCGACCAGCAGAAGGACCTGGACTTCATGCTGACCATCGGCCACCTGTTCTCCCTGGTGGTTTACGGCCAGCTGATCCTGGAGCAGGCCGCGATCACCGGCCTCGACCGCGATGTGCTCGACCAGATCTTCGACTTCCAGATCCGCGACTTCAACACCTACGCCACCACCCTCTACGGCAAGCCCACCGCTACTGCCGCGCAGCAGGCGTGGGCCGTCGGCGCACTGCGCACCCCGCTCGCGGACCGCGAGCGTTTCGACCGCGTCTGGAACCGGGTCGCCTCCTACGACGGCGCGTACACGATGCGCCCGTAGTCACCGCAATTCGACGGGATCGGCCGACCTCGGAGGGGGTCGGCCGATCCCGTTCTACCCCTGCGCGGGCGTACCGTGGCCGCGGCCGTTATCGCGACACTGGACCACTTGCGGGTACCCGTAAACAAGTCGGATCCCAAAAGCACATGGCTGTCTGTTCTGCCCACCGAGCGTCAGCGGTCGGCGCCGGTCGCACGCGTCGGAGTGCGCTGTGGGCGGGACCGACCGACGGACGTCAAGCCATGCCCGGAAAGGCGACCGTCGGCGGGGCGGCGCCGAGGATCGCTTGCCAAGTGGCTTGGCGCAGAGCCGTTTCGGTGAGCGCTTCGATGCCCATCCGGCGGACGAGTTCGGTGTCGGCGCGTTCGACCACGGAGCGCCAGGCGACCGCGCAGTCGGTTTCCACGGTGACAGCGAGGTTGGCCGCTGGGATCGGGTCGTCGACCGGGAACGGGGTCGTGTAGGCGGCATCCGGTGGTGGTGCGGTGGTGCCCACCGCGGTCAGGGCCTCGACGGTGCTGTCGCGGCGGGCACGGTGCGCGGCGGTGTATTGGGTGACGAGCCGGTCGCGTTCGGTGGAGGCGTAGGCGTCGATCACGCCGTAGGCGTATACCGCCGCGTATTCGGCGTTCAACGCGTCGATCAGGGCAAGGCGCTCGGCGTCGGTCATGTCAGCAGCACTCCCGCCTCGGTTGCGCAGGCCGCGCTGATGGAGGCCAACAGCCCTGCCCGATAACCCGATAGGGTGCGCGCGAGATCGCCGGCGGACTGTTGGGACGCGGCGAGACGATCACGTAACTGATCGATCGTCGGAGGTGTGATGGGTGGTACGGCCGCACCCGACGCCGCCGGTGCCGATCCAGTGTCGGCCGGGGTGTCCATCGAACGGGTGCGATGCGTCGGGGTGGTGCCGTCGCCGAAGACCCCGATCACCCGGTTGATCTCGGCCCGCAAGGCATCGGCATGTGCGGTGCGTTCGCTCGCGATCGTGGTCAGCGCGGCGTGCCGCTGCGGCGTCAGCGCGATCGCCGCGGTCGCTGCTACGGCGTCGGCGCGGGCCAGAACCTCTTGTGCGGCAAGCGGATCCGGCTCGTAGATCGTGTCGTCGGCGCAACCGACCGCCGCGCCGAGCGTCAGCGCGCCGACCGTGCCGCCACCGGCGATGCGCAATGCGGTGCGCCGGTCCACCATCACGCGGTGACCGACCGATAAGCGGTCCGCGCAACCATACCGGTCGATGGCGATGCCGGAGGTACACCCGGCGCGCGGCGGGGCATGATGGCGGATGGGCACGGCACCATCGTGCCAGATTCGCGCGGTCTCCCCGACCACCCGTCGACCGGCCTGTTCGCCGGAGACCGGCCGCCGCATACACAGGAAACTTGCCTCAGGCCGCTGGTCCTTTACACTCTCGTGGCGCGTTACGCTAGACCTTCGGTAGAGAATTTTCCCGCCACGTCACAACTGAACCAGGAGTCGCCCCACATGCCGATGCCGACCGAGGAAAGGCTGAGCCAGCTGGTTGCTGGACTCGTCGAACGCCGAGGATTCGACCTCGAGGGCGTCGAGATTTCGACGGCCGGCAAGCACGCGGAAGCGCAGGCTCGGGTGAAGGTGATCGTGGACAGCGACGACGCCGCGGATCTGGACACCATCGCGGAACTCAGCAGGGAGCTCTCCGAGCATCTCGACGAGGCAGGCGATTTCGGCGAGACGGAGTATCTGCTGGAAGTCACCACACCCGGCATCGATCGCCCGCTCACCGCCGACCGGCACTGGCGTCGCGCCCGTGGGCGTAAAGTGCGGATCTCGCTACGACCCGGGGTGCCCGCCCCTGATTCGGGTGGATCGGACAAGTTCGAAGCCAGGGTCGGTGCGCTCACCGACGGCACGGTGGCGCTGGTGCTCGGCGGCAAACGCAACCCGCATCGGGTCAGCGTCGCGCTCGCCGACATCGCCGAAGCCGTCGTCCAGGTCGAGTTCTCGCCGCCCGGTGCGGGTGAGCTCGAGCTTGCGGGTGGAGTCGCGCCCGGCCGTCCGCGGCCGGGACAGGAAGAAGAAGTTCTAGGAACGACCGATGCATTGTCCGAATCAATAACAGCGTCCGATTCGCCGACCGAAGGGATCGTGGAATGAACATCGAAATCGAAGCCCTGCGCGCGATTGTCGCCGACAAGGGGATCTCGATCGAGACCGTGATCTCCGCGATCGAGTCGGCATTGCTCACCGCCTACCGGCACACCGAGGGTCACCAGCCCAACGCGCGCATCGACATCAACCAGAAGACCGGCGTCGTGCGGGTGATGGCCATGGAGGTCGACGCCGACGGCAACATGATTTCCGAATGGGACGACACCCCAGAGGGATTCGGCCGGATCGCCGCGACCACCGCACGCCAGGTGGTGTTGCAGCGACTGCGCGATGCGGAGAACGAGAAGTCCTTCGGCGAGTTCGCCACCCATGAGGGCGACATCGTCGGCGGCGTCGTGCAGCGCGACGCGCGCGCCAACGCTCGCGGCACCATCGTGGTACGCATCGGTAGCGAGATGCACGGGACCGAGGGCTTGATCCCGCCCGCCGAGCAGGTGCCCGGCGAAACCTACGAGCACGGCGACCGGATCAAGTGCTACGTCGTCGGCGTCTCGCGCGGCCCGCGCGGCCCCCAGATCACGCTGTCGCGGACGCACCCGAATCTGGTGCGCCGGCTGTTCGCGCTCGAGGTTCCCGAGATCGCCGACGGCTCGGTGGAGATCGTCGCGGTCGCTCGTGAGGCCGGGCACCGCTCCAAGATCGCGGTGCGCACCACCGTGCCGGGAGTCAACGCCAAGGGCGCCTGTATCGGCCCGATGGGGCAGCGGGTGCGCAACGTGATGAGCGAGCTGGCAGGCGAGAAGATCGACATCATCGATTACGCGGAGGACCCGGCGACTTTCGTCGGCAATGCGCTCTCGCCGTCCAAAGTGGTATCGGTCACCATCGTCGATGCGGAGGCGCGCGCTGCGCGGGTCGTGGTGCCGGACTTCCAGCTCTCGCTCGCGATCGGCAAGGAGGGGCAGAATGCCCGCCTGGCGGCCCGCTTGACCGGCTGGCGCATCGATATCCGCAGCGACGCGGCCCCTGACATGGGCGGCAGTGTACGAACGGAAGCGCATCGAAGTTGACCGACACCGCTCGCGGTGAGCCGCGTATGGGCCCGATACCGGATGCTTCGGATGACATGTTGGTAACTTCCGCGGGGGCGGGGTTCGGTGATCTGACCGGGGCAGCGGTAGAGTGGTCTCAGGTTCAACGCGAGCCTTTGGTTTCCTTGCCCGACCGCACCAGCCAGCAGCCAACAACGCCCCAGCGTCCGGCAGCTCCGGTGCGGACTTGCATCGGATGCCGGAAGCGCGAGTTGGCCGTCGACCTGTTGCGGATCGTGGCGCGGGAATGTGAGACCGGCACAAATGGTTCTCATGCTTTTGCGATCGTTCCCGATCCACAGCGCAGACTTCCCGGACGGGGTGCCTGGTTGCACCCCGTTTCGGTTTGTTTGACCGCAGCAGAGCGACGCCGAGCATTCGGCAGAGCACTACGAGTGTCCGGACATCTGGATATCTCAGCCCTGGAGAAGTACCTCGAGAACAGGCACGAGCACTCATGAGCACACCGTGAAGCACCAACGATGAACGTCCATCGGAGATAACCCGAGGTCGTGCGGGCCCGCCTTCCCTAGGCGGAGGCACTGCTCGACCTCTCAGTGAGGAGAGCAGTGGCAGGCAAAGCCCGCGTGCACGAGTTGGCCAAAGAACTCGGTGTCACAAGCAAAGAACTACTCGCAAAGCTCAAGGAGCAGGGCGAGTTCGTGAAGTCGGCGTCCTCGACGGTGGAAGCACCCGTCGCACGTCGGCTGCGCGAGTCGGTGGCGGCGAAGTCCACACCGGCCAATGGAGCAGCCAAGTCCGAGGCGCGGCCCGGATCGGCGTCGACCGCCCGTCCGGCCGCCAAGCCCACCCCGGGTGGCCCGCGTCCGGGTCCACGTACTCCGGCTCCGGCTCCGGCAGCCACCCCCGCGGCTCCGGCCGCGCGGGAAACCGCTGAGCCCGTCGCCCGGCCCGCCGAGCGCGTCGCCGACGCGGTGCGCCCCGGTCCGGCCGTGAAGCCGGCTCCCGCGGCCCCGGTCGCGCGCGAATCGGCGCCGGTTCAGGACGCCGCACAGTCGGCTCCCGCGGCGAAGGCCGCTCCGGCTCCGGCCGGTCCGCGCCCGACCCCAGGTGGTCCGCGGCCCGGTCAGCCGCAGCAACAGCGCCCCGGTACCCCCGCGCAGGGCTCCGGCCCGCGCCCCGGAGGTCCCGCGAGCGGTCCGAAGCCAGGCCCCAAGACCCCTCGGGTCGGCAACAATCCGTATTCCTCGGCTCCCGAGCGTGAGCGCCCCGCGCCGCGTCCTGCCCCCGGCCAAGGCGGTCCGCGCCCGGGTCCCGGGCACGGACCGCGTCCCGGCGCACCCGCGCAGGGCGGCGCCCGTCCGGCTCCCGGTCAGGGCGGTCCCCGTCCGGCCGCTGGTCAGGGTGGTCCCCGTCCCGGTGGACCGCGGCCGAGCCCCGGCTCGATGCCGCCGCGCCCGAATCCCGGTGCCATGCCTGCTCGTTCGGCCCGTCCGGGTCCGGGCGGCGGCGCGGGTGCCGGTCGTCCGGGCGGTCCCGGCGGTCGTCCGGGTGGACCCGGCGGTCGTCCCGGTGGCGGTGGCGGTGGCGGTGGCGGTGGCTACCGCGGCGGTCCCGGTGGCGGTGGCGGCACGGGTGCGCCCGGTGCCGGTGCGGGTGCTCCCGCGGCGGGCGGTTTCCGTGGTCGTCCCGGTGGCGGCGGTGGTCGTCCCGGTGGACCCGGTGGCCGTGGTGGCGCAGCCGGTGCCTTCGGTCGTCCCGGCGGCGCGGTCCGTCGTGGCCGCAAGTCGAAGCGGGCGAAGCGCGCCGAGTACGAGAACATGCAGGCGCCCGCCGTCGGCGGCGTCCGGCTGCCGCGCGGCAACGGCGAGATCATCCGTCTTGCCCGCGGCGCATCGCTGTCGGACTTCGCGGAGAAGATCGACGCCAACCCGGCCTCGCTGGTCCAGGCGCTGTTCAACCTCGGCGAAATGGTCACCGCTACCCAGTCGGTGAACGACGAGACCCTCGAGCTGCTCGGCAGCGAGATGAACTACGTCGTGCACGTCGTCAGCCCGGAGGACGAGGATCGCGAGCTGCTCGAAAGCTTCGACCTCACCTACGGCGAGGACGAGGGGGGCGAGGAAGACCTGCAGATCAGGCCGCCGGTGGTGACCGTCATGGGTCACGTCGACCACGGTAAGACCCGACTGCTCGACACGATCCGTAAGGCCAACGTCCGTGAGGGCGAGGCCGGTGGCATCACCCAGCACATCGGCGCCTACCAGGTGCTGACGCACGTCAACGACGAAGACCGACTGATCACCTTCATCGACACCCCGGGTCACGAGGCGTTCACCGCCATGCGTGCCCGTGGTGCGAAGGCCACCGACATCGCGATCCTGGTGGTCGCGGCCGACGACGGCGTCATGCCGCAGACGGTGGAAGCGATCAACCACGCGCAAGCGGCCGACGTGCCGATCGTGGTGGCGGTCAACAAGATCGACAAGGAAGGCGCGAACCCGGACAAGATCCGGCAGCAGCTGACCGAATACGGTCTGGTGACCGAGGAGTACGGCGGCGACACCATGTTCGTCGACATCTCCGCCAAGCAGGGCACCAACATCGAGGCGCTGCTGGAAGCGGTCGTGCTGACCGCGGACGCATCGCTGGACCTGCGGGCCAACCCGGACATGGACGCCCAGGGTGTCGCCATCGAGGCGCACCTCGACCGCGGCCGTGGTCCGGTGGCAACCGTGCTCATCCAGCGCGGCACGCTGCGTGTCGGCGACTCGATCGTGGCGGGCGACGCCTACGGTCGCGTCCGTCGCATGGTCGACGAGCACGGCGAGGATGTTGTTGCGGCGCTGCCGTCGCGACCGGTCCAGGTCATCGGCTTCACGTCGGTGCCGGGCGCCGGTGACAACCTCCTGGTTGTCGACGAGGACCGCATCGCACGTCAGATCGCCGATCGCCGCAATGCGCGTAAGCGCAACGCACTGGCCGCTCGCAGCCGCAAGCGGATCAGCCTGGAAGATCTGGATGCCGCGCTGAAGGAGACTTCGGAGCTGAACCTGATCCTCAAGGGCGACAACTCCGGTACCGTCGAGGCCCTCGAAGAGGCGCTGCTCGGTATCCAGGTGGACGACGAGGTGCGTCTGCGGGTCATCGACCGTGGTGTCGGTGGTGTCACCGAGACCAACGTCAACCTGGCGTCGGCGTCGAACGCGATCATCATCGGGTTCAACGTCCGTGCCGAGGGCAAGGCGACCGAGTTGGCCAACCGCGAAGGCGTGGACATCCGGTACTACTCGGTGATCTACCAGGCCATCGATGAGATCGAGAAGGCCCTCAAGGGCATGCTCAAGCCGATCTACGAAGAGGTCGAGCTGGGTCGCGCCGAGATCCGCGCGATCTTCCGGTCCTCCAAGATCGGTAACATCGCCGGCTGCATGGTCACCTCCGGGTCGGTCAAGCGCAATGCGAAGGCAAGGCTGCTGCGTGACAACGTGGTGGTCGCCGAGACGATGACGATCTCCTCCCTGAAGCGTGAGAAGGATGACGCCGCCGAGGTCCGCGAGGGCTTCGAATGCGGTATGACCGTCACCTACTCCGACATCAAGGAAGGCGACATCATCGAGGCCTACGAGCTGCGCGAGAAGCCGCGCGACTGATAGCCGCAACAGCGTCGCGCCCGCCCGTCACCCCGGCGAAAAGCCGGGGCTCGGGTGGGCGCGACCTGACGGCGCTATCGTCTCGATACTGAAGAATCTCGACACTGAAGAGGTGTGCGTGTACCTCGGTGCACTGGAGTTCGACATCCTGCTCGGTGACGTGCATTCACTGAAGGAGAAGCGTTCGGTGATCCGGCCGGTCCTGGCCGAGTTGCAACGCTTCGGGGTGAGTGCCGCCGAAGGCGGGGAACACGATCGGCATCGCCGGTCGTTGCTGGGAGTCGCCATGGTCAGTTCCGGAATGGATCATCTGACCGAGGTGCTCGACAAATGTGAGCGGCACGTTGCCGCCCGTCCGGAGTTAGAGTTGCTGGCAGTGCGCCGCAGGATCTTCGGACCCGAAGACTGACGTTTTATTGTGAGGAGGGTTCAGCCATGGTGGATCAAGCCAGGGCACGCCGACTCGCCAAGCGGATTTCCGCGATCGTGGCGACCGCGATCGAGTACGAGGTGAAGGATCCGCGCCTGAATTTCGTGACCATCACCGATGCCAAGGTCTCCCCGGATCTGCGGGACGCCAAGGTGTACTACACGGTGCTGGGCGAAAGCTTGGACGTCGAACCCGATTACGAGGGTGCGGCCATGGGCCTGGAGAAGGCGAAGGGCGTGCTGCGTTCGAAGGTGGGCGCAGGCACCGGCGTGAAGTTCACCCCGACGCTGGCCTTTGTGCTCGACAAGGTGCCCGAGGTGGCTGCGGACATGGAGGCATTGCTGGCCAAGGCCAGAGCTGCCGACGAAGCGGTGGCGAAGGTGGCGGCCACCGCTACCCACGCAGGCGAGTCCGATCCGTACAAGGTCGAACGCGACACCGACGAGTGACATGCGGTAGGCGATGACGACGATGCCCGAAGCACTCGGTCTCGGCGCGGCGGATCTCGATGCGGCCGTCGCGGCATTGGCGGCCGCACGCTCGGTCACCATCCTGTGCCACGTGCAGCCTGATGCCGACACCATCGGCAGCGGGCTGGCATTGGCGTTGATACTGCATCGTCGCGGTATTCCGGTGTGGGTGTCGTTCGCCGAACCGGCCGATTTGCCCGTTTCGATGCGGTCGTTGCCAGGCGCGCATCATTTGGTCGCGCCGGAGCAGGTACCGCGTGAGGTGGACCTGCTGGTGGCCGTGGATTGCGGCAGCGCGGGCAGGCTCGGCGCTTTGGCCGACCGATTGTCCGGTGCCGCAACAACACTGGTGCTCGATCATCACCGATCCAACACCAGGTTCGGGACGGTCAATGTGGTCGATCCGAACGCGGAGTCGACGACCAGCGTGCTCGTCCGGTTGCTCGACGCGTGGCAGGTGCCGATCGATCCCGAAGTGGCGCACTGCCTTTACGCAGGGCTTGTCACCGACACCGGCTCGTTCCGCTGGGTTCGGCCCGGCACCCACCGTTTGGCCGAGCGACTGCTGGCCACCGGTATCGACGGTGCGGAGATTTCCCGCACGCTGATGGACACCCACCCGTTCAACTGGTTGCCGATGCTGTCGCGCGTCCTGGGCTCCGCGCAGTTGGTGCCCTCGGCGAATGGCGGCACGGGCCTGGTGTACGCGTTCGTGCGTCGCGCCGATGTGGCCGAGGTCAGCTCGGAAGAGGCGGAGAGTGTCGTCGACATCGTCCGCACCACCGCCGAAGCGGGCGTTGCCGCGGTCTTCAAGGAGTCACGCACCATCCAGGAGCGCTGGACCGTGTCGCTGCGTTCCCGCGACACCACACCCGGCGGCGCCGACGGCGTCGACGTGGCCGCGATAGCAACTGCCTTGGGTGGCGGCGGACATCGCTTCGCTGCCGGTTACACCACCAACGGCACGCCCGAATCCATTGTCGCGGCACTGCTGGCCGCTCTCGGGTGAGCGGGTGAGTACTGAGGACCTCGGCGGGGGCGCTGGGCACGAGTCCATCGTGGTTGCCGCGCCGCCGGAGCGTGCTGATCCGGCGGCGAATGCCGGGCCGAGGCGGATTCTCGGACTTGCGGTGCCGACGTTGGGAGTGCTCGTCGCCGAACCGATCTATCTGCTGTTCGACCTGGCGGTGGTCGGGCGGCTCGGGGCGTTGGCGCTGGCCGGGCTTGCAGTCGGGGGATTGATTCTGGCTCAGGCGAGTTCGCAGCTGACCTTTTTGTCCTACGGCACCACCGCGCGCGCTGCCCGCAGGCATGGTGCGGGGGATGAGCGCGGTGCGGTGGCCGAGGGCGTGCAGGCGACGTGGATCGCCGTCGTATTGGGGGCGCTGATCGTCATTGCGGTGCAGCTGTTCGCGATTCCGCTGACGAATGTGATCGCAGGCGGTGGGGATATCGCGGCTGAGGCTCTGCTCTGGGTGCGGATCGCGTTGTTCGGTGTCCCGCTGATCCTGATTTCGATGGCGGGCAACGGGTGGCTGCGTGGGGTACAGCAGACCCGTCGACCGTTGTTGTTCGTGGTTGCCGGGCTGTCGGTTTCAGGTGTGTTGTGCCCGGTACTGGTGCACGGGCTGCTCGGTGCACCACGCCTCGAGCTGCCAGGATCCGCTGTGGCCAATGTTGCCGGGCAGGCCGTGACGGCCGTGTTGTTCCTCAGTGCTCTGGTGCGTGAACGGATTTCGCTCGCTCCGCACTGGTCGGTTATGCGTGCGCAGTTGGTGCTCGGTCGCGACCTGATCGTCCGCAGTCTCGCCTTCCAAGCCTGTTTCGTCTCGGCGGCCGCCGTCGCCGCCCGATTCGGCGCTGCCTCCGTCGCCGCCCACCAATTGGTTCTGCAACTCTGGAATTTCCTTGCCTTGACGCTGGATTCGCTCGCGATCGCCGCGCAAACCCTGGTCGGAGCCGCGCTCGGTGCAGGCGACGCACGGGGCGCACGCAGCCTGGCACGTCGCATCACTCGCTGGTCGGAGCTCTTCGCATTGATCTTGGCGGCGTTCTTCGCCGCGGGCGTCGTCGTGATACCGAAGCTTTTCACCGACGACCCCGCCGTGTTGGACCGCACACATGTCGCGTGGTGGTTCTTCGTCGCCATCATCCCGGTCGCAGGCATCGTCTTCGCGCTCGACGGCGTCCTGCTCGGCGCGGGCGACGCGGCCTACCTTCGGACCACCACCCTCGGCGCAGCACTGCTCGGCTTCCTTCCCGCGATTTGGCTATCGCTTGCCTTCGACTGGGGTCTAGCCGGGATCTGGTCCGGCCTTGTCGGATTCATGCTGCTGCGGTTGATCGCCGTGGTCTGGCGGGCCGAGTCGGGCCGATGGGCGCAGGTCGGCATGGAAATTCCCGGACGGGGCCGTGCAGCGGCCTGAGCCTGGAAGAATCGCCGGTGTCGAGCTCAGCTCTCCGCAGTGTGCTGAGCAGAGCTCAACGCGCCCGGCGGGGAACCCGGCTCAGCCTTCCGCGACTCGGGTACCGGACGGCCGGCTTCCACCGTGGTCCACTGGCAGTGGATGCGCTGTCGGAGTAATCCCTCGGATGGCAGACAAGGCGAGCTGCCCGACCGGCTGGGTCGGTCAGCGCTCGACGTAGCGTCGGACGACCACCGTTGCGGGGCGAATGGAGCGGCCGGAGACGGTGAGGCCGGGTTGGATCAGACCATCGACGGTGCGATCCGCCGCCGGGTCGTCGGTTGGCGTGACGTCGGACGCCTCCATGGTGAGCGCGTCGAAGGGTGAGTCGGGTCGGGGTGTGACGAGGGATCCGCCGCGGCCGACGATGAGGCGCTCGACGCGAGTGGCCATGGCGTCGAAGGCATCACGTTCGTGGGGGGACTGCGCGGTGGCGGCGCAGGCGGCAGTGTCGGCGTACAGGGCGAACAGTTCGACGACCAAGGGAAGATCGGCTCCCGCGCGGTCCCGATCGGCACGTGCCTTCGCTGTATCGACCATGCGCTCGATCGTCGCGGCCTGGCGGGCGATCACGCGGGACAGGTCCTCGATGCGCTCGGCGAGTTGATCGATCGTGGTCCTCGGATCTTCGATCGACCGGGCGGCTGGTTCCGTCATATTCGCACCATAACCGGACGTGATCGATCGGGTTGGGCGCCGGTCGCATTCGGCGGTGTTCGCGGCTGGGAACCGGTCGGATCCGGCTGCTACCATCGCGTCTCATGGGGGTTTACGGCATCGACCTGGGCACCACGAACTCGGCAATCGCGCGTATCGACGCCGACGGCCGCCCCGAAATCATGGTCGGGATGACCGGTGACTCGACGGTTCCCTCGGTGGTGCTGTTCGCCTCCGCGAACGATCATCTCGTCGGTGAAGGCGCCCGGCGGCAGGCCCGGCTGGATCCGGAACATGTGTGCGCGTTGGTCAAACGCCGCATGGGCGACAGCGAGTGGCGGTTCGCGGCGCACGGGAAGACCTGGTCGGCGCCCGCGGTATCGGCGCTGATCTTGAAAAGCCTTGCCTCCGATGCTGAATTCGGTGGTGGCGAGCCGGTCAAACGTGCCGTCATCACTGTCCCCGCCTATTTCGGTGACGAGGAGCGTCGCGCGACGATCCAGGCGGGCACCTATGCCGGTTTCGATGTTGCCGGTGTGCTGTCGGAGCCGATCGCTGCGGCGCTGTCCTATGGGTTCGGCCGCCTCGACGGCAGTCTGGATGTCGATAAGCACCCGGCGCGCGAGACCGTGCTCGTCTACGACCTCGGCGGTGGCACGTTCGACGCCACTGTCATCGAGCTCGCTGATCGCCGTATCTCGGTGCTCGCGGTCGAGGGCGATCATCAGCTCGGCGGTGCCGATTGGGACGAGCGGATCGCCCTGTATCTGTCGCAGCAATTCTGCGCGGCCAATCCGGATGCCGAAGACCCGCTGGACGATTCGGCGGGATCGCAGATGCTGGTGCTGGCCGCCGAACGGGCCAAACGTGAGTTGACCGACGCCGACCACACCGATGTGGTGGTCGCCCACGACGGTGCAAGGGCCGTCATCTCGCTGACCCGCGACGACGTCGAGACCATGACCGCTTCACTGATGCAGCGCACGATAGATCTCACCCGCGACTGCTTGGCCGCGGCGAGTAAGCGCGGCGTCTCGTCCGTCGACCGCTTGCTGCTGGTCGGCGGTTCGTCCCGAATGCCCATGGTGGAGAGTGACCTTCAACGGGAGCTGGGGCTGGCCGGTGAACTGCGCGATCCCGATCTTTCGGTGGCACGCGGCGCCGCGTTGTACGGGGAGAAGCTCGAGATGGAGCGGCTGACCATCGCCGACCTGGTGACAAGGGGCCGGCTCCGCGACGGAGCGGGCATCCATGATGCGCCGCAACAGGATCTGGACAATGCGATCGGGCGGGTCGCCGCGTCGTTCGGACAGCCGGTGAGCCTGGTGCGCCGGATGCTGGAAATTCAGGTCGACACGGTCGTCTCGCGCGGATTCGGTCTGCTCGCGCTGGACCACCGGTATGGGTTGGCGGCGACCTGGCTGGTCAACCGGAATCAGACGTTGCCGGTTCGAGTGCGGCGGTCCTTCGGCACGGTCCGCCCCGACCAGGACGAGATCGCCCTGACCGTGGTCGAGCAGCAGGGGCAAGCCGCGTCGATGCGGCCGGAGGACACGAAAGTACTGATAGAGGGACGCATTCGGGGGATTCCGCCCGGGTATCCCGAAGGCAGCGAGGTGCGGGTGACCTTCGAAATGGGTTTCGACGGCGTGCTGCACGTGACGGCCCATCACATCGACGCCGACATTCCGTTGGTCCTATCTACCCAGACCGGGGCGACATTGTCACAAGCCGACGTGGAGCTCGAGCTGGATCAGGTCCAGCGCTCGCGCCGGCGCAGTAGCTGAGTCACCTCATGGAGGCATTCGACCCGAACGACTATCGCAAGCGTGTGCTCGCTGGCGTCGAGCGCAGAGGCGGCATCGAGCACTCGGATCCGTTCGAGCTCTACGACATTCCGCTGGCGGAAGCAGACATGCTGAGCGACGCCGAGGTGGCCGCACGGGTCGCCGAGGTGTGGGGTTTCTGGCAGCGTCAGCGCGATCATCCGAAGTACCGGGTGCTGGTGGGGCTGCTTGTCGAGGCGCACTCCATTTTGTCGGGGCTGGTGCTCGAGGCGGGAACGCGGCGGGCCGAGGCGGCGCGGGTGCGTGAGCGTCGTACCCAGCGCGACGCGGATCGATACGACATGCTCGATACCGCGATATCCCGCTTGGTGCAGCGCTACGGCGGCGTACCGGCCGGAAAAGTCGAGGGGCTGACCGAGATCGGCGCGATGGGTGGGCTCAGTGCCGCCGAGGTTGCGACTCGGATGCGCAGGCACCGAGTCATCGCCGACGCCGAACCCGCCGCTCCCAGCGTGCTCACCGACCAGCGCAGACGGCAGATCCGCCAACTGCTCGCTGAATGGGAGCGGCTGCTGGAGGGACCACCGACACCGACCTTGTTCGCCCTGCTCCGAGTGGAATCTACAAACGCGGGCCGGACTCGCGAGATTCGGCTGCGTGCCGAGGCATTGCGCGCCCGGTCTCGGGAACTGCCGCCGGGGCGGGTTCGAGTGGTGTTGGATGAACTGCTGATTCATGTTCACGACGTGCTCGAGTCCGGTGACACTGCCATGGCGGAATACCTGCGCGCGGTGGCCGAGGATGTTGCCGCCGAGCTTCGCCCGAAGGTCAGGGCCGCGGTGCTCGTCGAAGACGAGCTCGTCGGTGCGGACTTCCAATATCTCCTCGACGAGGCTGTCGCGTTGGGGCTCGACCGCGCCGGCGCTACTCGGCTGCTTACCGGACTCGCCGCGGAACTCGGTGCTTCCGTGGAGGATTCGTCGCACGGCGTGCCACCCCGAACACCTACGTCGTCCGATACATCGCTGCCGAGGACCGCGCCGCATGGCACGACCGCACCCCGACCGCGAACAGCATCGACGTCGAGTACGTCGCCGACCCGATCGGGAACGCCGGTGCCTCGGCAATGGGAGGCGCCGTTGAAGGCGGCACGCGCGGCGTTGCGAGCCGGCCGTCCGAGCGAAGCGGCGCGTCAGGTCGCCGAGGCACGTCGGCTCCTCGGCGCCGATGATGACGGCCTGACACCCATCAGGTCGGTCGCCGACGAAGTGGATCGAGTGCTCGCGGCGGCCGCAGCGCAGTGGCGCAGCGCGAGCGCGGCTTGCGCGGCGAAGCGATACGTCGAGGCCGTGCCGCACCTGGAGTCCTTGCAGCGCACCGCCTCCGACGTGCCGCCCCCACAGCAGGGTCGTACCCTCGACGAACTACTTGCCGGAGCACGGGCGGCGATCGCCGAAGCCGACCGGCTCGTTGCCGTAGCACAGGCGGGGCCCGCCGAGACCCTGCTGCGCGGTCTGGTCGACGCCAAAGCTATCTGCGCCGACCATGAAGGCGCAGCAGCCGCGCTCGCGCAGGCGCCTGTCGAGGCGCCGGCCCGTGTCGAGGCCACCAGCACCGCGACCGGATCGGTCCTGGTGGTCTGGTCACCATCATCGACTGCCACAGTCGACTACCGAGTGACCCGCCTGCAACCGGACGGCTCCTGGCGCGTAGTCGGCCGCACCCGAGCCACCGAACTCGAAGACGGTGGCGCACCCGCAGGCCGGCTGCCCGTCTACGCGGTAGCCGCCGCAGTTGCCGGGAAGTACTCGGAGATCACCCGATCCGACACCGCACGCACCCTGCATCCCGGAGCTGAGTCACCGAAACCACTTGGTGAGCAACAACTCTCACTGCCCGAACCTGCGCTGAACGATTCGATACCGGCGTCGATCAATCCCGAGGTCCGTCCCATGCCCGCGCAGGGCGATCCTGGCGATGCGCCGGGTGCCGCTGTGTCATCGTCCGACGATGCTGGGCCCGCCACGGGCGATGACCGGCATTCGCCTCGTGATTACGGCTATTCGAGGGGTGATGGTGAGTTCTCGCCGGAGAGTCGTGGAAATGTGCAGAGTCATGGTGCGACCTCGCCGGTCCCGCCGGAGCGTTCGCAGGGCGATGGCGGTGGCTCGTCCGGCGAGCATGTGTCCTCACCGCCCGAACGCGAGTATCCGCTGGCCGATCGGGGGCGCTCCGACGGCGATCGTGTACCGGCACAAGATGATCCCGCGTACCAGCACGATGATCCCGCTCCCAGCGGGATCCCCACTGTCACAGGCTTGGCCGAGCAAAACGGCCTACTGGTGTTCACCTGGCCGAGTGGCGTCACCGAAGTAATGGTCGTGATCCGTGCCGACGAGCCGCCGAGCACCCCGGACGACCCGTGCGCCCGTGCGTGGAAGGTCACCAATATGCGCTACGAGATCGACGGCGGCGTCCGCATCCCCGAGCACATCGACCGCCCATGCCACATCGCGATAGCGTCATGCCGTCGCGAAGCAACGGGAAAGCTCACTGTTGCAACAGGTTTCGCAGACACGGCCCGAATCCACTGGGATTGCTAGCTGGTTTCTCGTAACTGGCGATCGGACGTCGTTGCTCACGATCACATTGCATCGCCGAAGTCCGCAGCTCCCGTCGAGCCGCAAACCTGCCGACTCGGCTCACCTTCAGTGACAATCCCGCCGCCGAGCTCTTGCCACTCGAAGTGAGCCATCCAGGTCGCAACCCTGCGCCTGGCTCATACTCCCAGGCGCCGGACATCAGCGCGCCGCATGTGGCGAGGGTGCGGCGGTCTGTGCTGACGCGTGCTCGCGGGTGGTGAGTGGTAGGCGAGGGAGCGGGTCGGCGGGCGGAGAGTGGTGTGGCTGTGCCAATGTAGGTGGGGTGATACCCAAGTTGATGGCGGTGAGCGACGTTCATGTCGGCCACCAGGGGAATCGTCCGGTGGTCGAGGAGATCAGGGCGGATTCGCCGGAGGACTGGTTGATCGTCGCCGGGGACGTGGCGGAGAAGAGCGACGACATCCGGTGGACGCTCGAGCTGTTGCGCCGCCGGTTCGCGAAGGTGATCTGGGTGCCGGGTAACCACGAATTGTGGACCACGGCAAAGGACCCGGTCCAGATGCACGGTGCGGCGCGATACGACTATCTGGTGTCGATCTGCCGCGATCTCGACGTGCTCACACCGGAGGATCCGTTCCCGGTATGGGAGGGCGCAGGCGCCGAGGAGCACGGCGGACGGGTGACCTTGGCCCCGATGTTCCTGCTCTACGACTACTCGTGGCTGCCCGCAGGGACCACCACGAAGGCCGAGGGACTGGCCGTCGCCCGCGACCGCAACGTAGTGGCGACCGACGAGTTCTTGCTGTCGCCGGACCCGTTCTCGACCCGCGACGCCTGGTGCCATGCCCGAGTCCAGGTCACCCAGCGCAAGCTGGACGCACTCGCGCCCGGCACGCCGTTGGTGATGATCAACCACTTCCCGCTGGTTCGCCAACCCACCGACGTGTTGTTCTACCCGGAGTTCGCCCTCTGGTGTGGCACCGACCTGACCGCCGACTGGCACACCCGATACAACGTGGTGTGCTCGGTTTACGGCCACCTGCACATCCCGCGCACCTCCTACTACGACGGCGTCCGATTCGAAGAGGTCTCCCTCGGTTACCCCCGCGAATGGCAGCGCCGCGGCCTGCCCGACCGCCTGCTGCGCCAGATCCTGCCTGCCCCGGAGTACCCGCCGGGCTCGCTGAACAAGTGGGGCGGCCATTTCAAGGTCACGCCGGAAATGGAAGCGGCCGCCGCCGAAATGCGGAGCAAAGCAGAACGTCGCCGCGGAGTCTGACTCCGCATGCTCGCGCCATCCGGGCTGGACTACGCTCGTTGGCGATGATCGAGAAAATTCTGCCTGCTGGTGTGGCCTCGGCCGAGCTGTTGGAGTACCCGGAGGAGCTGACGGCGCATCCTGCGGAGGAGCATCTCATCGCGAAGTCGGTGGAGAAGCGGCGTCGGGACTTCATCGGAGCCCGGCATTGCGCGCGACTCGCGTTGGCGGAGCTCGGCGAGCCGCCGGTGGCCATCGGTAAAGGGGAGCGGGGTGCGCCGGTGTGGCCGCGCGGCATCGTCGGGAGCCTGACGCACACCGAGGGGTATCGGGCGGCGGCGCTGGCGCACAAGCTGCGGTTCCGGTCTGTCGGGATCGATGCGGAACCGCATGGTCCGCTGCCCGAGGGCGTGCTGGATTCGGTGAGCCTGCCGCCGGAGCGAGAGTGGCTCACCAGCGCGAGCCCCCTCGTTGCCGTGCATCTCGACCGACTGCTGTTCTGTGCCAAGGAAGCCACCTACAAGGCATGGTGGCCGCTGACGGCGCGTTGGCTCGGCTTCGAGGACGCGCACATCACCTTCACCGTCGACGAGAGCTCCGACGGTGCCGGTACCGGTACCTTCCACAGCGAGCTGCTGGTGCCAGGGCAGACCAATGACGGTGGCGTGCCGTTGACCTCCTTCGACGGTCGCTGGATGATCGGCGACGGGCTCATCCTCACCGCGATTGTGCACGGCTGATGGCCGGCTCGACGGTGCGTCCCGATGTGCTCGGTGGTCTGCTGATCGTGGACAAAGACGGCGGCTGGACCAGCCACGATGTGGTAGCGAAGTGTCGGAAGCTGTTGCGCACCAAGAAGGTCGGTCACGCGGGCACATTGGACCCGATGGCCACCGGGGTGCTCGTGCTCGGCGTGGAGCGCACCACCAAGCTGCTCGGGCTGCTCACCCTCACCACCAAGGCCTACACTGCGACCATTCGCCTCGGCCAGGCCACCACCACCGACGACGCCGAGGGCGAGGTGCTCGCGACGACACCGGCGAACCACCTGTCCGATGGCGAAATTGCCACGGCCACAGCGGAACTGACCGGCAATATCGAACAGGTGCCTGCCACCGTCAGCGCGATCAAGGTGAACGGCGAACGCGCCTACGCGCGCCATCGCGCCGGTGAGGACGTGCAGCTCGCCGCCCGCCCCGTGACGGTGTCCCGCTTCGATGTGCTGGCCCGCCACGATATTTCGGACGGCGATTTCGTAGACCTCGACGTCGAAGTCGAATGCTCGTCGGGCACCTACGTGCGCGCGCTGGCCCGCGACCTCGGTGCCGCTCTCGGCGTCGGTGGACACCTGACCGTGTTGCGCCGCACCCGAGTCGGTCCCTTCACTCTCGAACATGCACGCACCCTGGACGAATTGGCGCTCGCCGCGGAAGCCGACACCCCGCTGCTGAGCTTGGGCGTGGACGACGCCGTCCGGACCGCCTTTCCACACCGCACGATCAGCGCGCAGGAGGCCGAGTCGCTGCGCGACGGGCGTTGGCTCGAGCCGATCGGCATCAAGGGTGTACATGCCGCGCTCACCGAGGACGGAACAGCCATTGCGCTGCTGGAGGAGAGCGGTAAACGCGCTGCCTCGGTGATGGTCGTGCGTCCGCGCGGGTTGGTCGACTGAATCGTGCCCGTGCTGTCGGACTACACCAATGTCTACGACACGGCGCTGAATATTCTGTGAGACAGGGATATCAGCTGTAGTTCGACCCGGCCAGCGAGAGGTTCGGTGCCGAGAAGGATTGCAGGGATGTTTTCGCCGACAGTCCGTCGGCACTGCTGGGCATGGTGGGAATCCATGAATGGACCCGGCCGCCGTCATATCGCGAATGCTGGTGGCGTCATGAGCCTGTCCGCATGTATGGCGAGCTCCCCGCCGCGTCCGAACCGTATCGTCGGCTGTCGAGAAGCCCTGAGCCGAGTTCGATTCGGGCCGCTGCGGATATGCGATGTCCGAGCCCGACTGCTGCCGATCACTCGTCCCGGGCGCCGAGAACGGGTTCGAGTGCGCCGAGCAGTGCGCCGATGCAGACCTCACGGAGTTCGGCGCGGGAGAAGGCGCGGTTTTCCAGCCACTCGATCGATAGCACGCGGACGAAGGTGAGCCAGCTCATCAGGATGGCGGAGGTGGTATCCCGGGTGGCGCCTTCGACGCCGATCACCTCGAGCAGTCGGTGGCGTAGCTCGCCGAGTTCGCCGGTGATGATGGCCTGGATGGTGGGGTCGCCCGCGAGCACCTTGTTGGCGGTGATCACTGTTGTGCCGTTGGCCTCGAAGTAGTCGAAGTGGGCGTCCAGGCCCGCTGAGAGTTGTTCTCGCAGTGGGGTTTCGGTATCGAGTTTCGTTGCCACGAGCAGCCGGTCCGCGGCTAGCTGATAGACCCCCGCGAAGAGATCTCTCTTGGTGGGGAAATGCCGGTAGAGCAGGGCCCGCGACACCCCTGCTGCGGTCGCGACGTCTTCCATCAGCACGGTGTCGTACGCGCGTTCGGCGAACAGCTTCGCACCGGCGTCCAGCAGTAGGCGGCGGCGTTCGTCGGGGGAGAGGCGGCGGCGGGTGGGCACCGTGTGAGCTTAGTTGACGTTTGTCTACTAAGCGTCGTAGGGTCGGGCTTAGTAGACAAACGTCTACTAGTTGGCTCATCGCCCGAAGGTCGTAGTGTGCCAGCGCTAAACGCCCCGCACATCCGGGAGGAATTTCATGACCGCCGTACTCAAATGGCTCACGATGGCAATGGGTGTCGCGTGTGTGGCGATCGGGTTCTTTCACCTGGGATTCGGCATCGATGGCATCCCGGACATGGGTTCCTCCGGCGTGACCGCCGACAGCCAGACTCGATTCTTCGGCGCGATCTTCGTCGGTTACGGCGTCGTGTGGATCTGGGCCGCACGGCAGTCGCCGATCTCGGCGGTGGCGATCCGCTGGCTCGCCGGAATCTTCCTGCTCGGCGCTGTCGGACGCGGGATATCGCTGGCCGTCTACGGCTGGCCGCACTGGTTCCAGATCGTGCTCACCGCGATCGAGCTTGTGCTCCCGCCCGTGTTCTTTGTGCTGTCCAGGGGCGAGGAAACGCGCTTCGAGCGCGACACTCGCGGCGTCACGGCTCCGGCCTGAGCCGGAGGGGGCGACATGGACTGCGGGGTCTCGGGATCCGCTGCTCGAATTCAGGTAGTCCCCGCAGCTCGCAGCGGACATCGGCTGACGACCACCAGACTGCTGGACGTGGTCACGTCGCCGCAGTCGGGGACCTGCGCGGCAGCTCGCGGGCGATCCAGAATTCTCCGGTGATGTGGCCGGAGTTCACCTGCCTCAGCCGAGCACAAATCGCCCGCGATGCCGTCGGCTCCGATGCGCACCGCGATGTAGCGGCTGCGGGCGTAGCGAGTGGCAGGCTTGTGCCTCCTGCGCCGCTCGCCCGGACAGGCTCCGGCACAACGGAATCCGTAGAGTGGCCAGTGACCGGACGCGGGCACTCGGGATCGGCGGCGGTGGGAAGGCATGGGCAATGAGTGAACGACCGGTCGACACTTTCGAACTGTGGGATCGTGATGGCGACGGGCTGGTTTCGGTGGACGACATCACCGAGGGCATCCGCGCCCTCGGACTGGACGTCGATGCCGAGGCGATCGAACGCCTGGTCGCGGCCGCCGACACCAACGGCGACTTCCTGGTCTCCAAGGCCGAATTCGACGCCGCTCTCGTCGCAGGCCGCATAGAGGTCACCGACGCCGACGCCGCCTTCCGCGTCTTCGACACCAACGGCGACGGTCAAATCTCTGTCGACGAACTCGAATCCCTGATCCGCCATGTCGGTGCGGGCCGCATCGACGAACCAGCCGTATCCCTCCTGGCCGCCGCCGACACCAACGGCGACGGCTACCTTTCGCTCCCAGAATTTCGAGCCCTCCTCGACTTCCTCTCCCGCTGACAGCGGCGGTCCTGTTCTGTTACGTCGGTCGCGCTAGTCGTGGTGCTGTGCTGACCCAGGCGGTCGTGCCAGCCGCAGTGTAGGTAGCCCATCAGGTCGGGTGTAGGTCCCGGAACGGACCGGACTGCGACCTTGCGTATGAGGGTTGACCTGGGTTAACTCCGGCTGCCGTCCGGGCGATAGTTCAGATGTCAGGAGGCACGATCGATCGGAAGGCCGATGGCAATGGGGATGCGTGTCGTTCAGCGGGCAATGGTCTGCGCCGCGGTGGTCGTGGCCGCCGTTGCTTGCGGTGCTGGCAATGAATCGTCAGTGTCATCGCGCGGGGGTTCGGTAGCGGTGACGAGTACGGGCACAGCGCCGGGGTCGACGACCCATCCGGGCGCGCCGCAGGGAACCACTATTCCCTCCCTGGCCGCACCCGAGGCGCCGCCGATCTTCCCACCTCCGGACAACTCGGCGTTGGTCATCAAGACGCTGACCGTATCCGGCGGCGCAGTTCCGAACGTGCCGGTGGCGGTTCGACTAATACAGCCGTGTGACCCTGCGCGGCGTGACATTCCGGTCGGCGAGACGGCCGAGACGCGGCAATGGACCGGGACCACGGACGGGAACGGCACCACCACCTTCGCCGTCCCGGTCGGCTGCTACCTGTTCACCATGCAACCGCCGCCAGGATCGTCGCCGGTGCCCGAGGGCATGCACAGCGCCTTCGTGACCGCACCCGGCCAGATCGTGTCCGGCGTACTGCGATTCGAAGATCCGGTGCCGCCACCGTGCACCGCGGAAGCGATCGTCGACGACCTCGACGCTCCGCCATACCTCGCCGCCGCCCCGGCCGCGGTTTCCGATTGCGAGGGCGGCTGGGCGGTCATCGTCTGGAATGTCCCCGGCGACTCCCAGCGCATCGTCGTCCACAACCCGGACGGCTGGACCACCTACGTCGGCTTCCCACACGACACCTGCTGGACCGAAGCCCTCGCCGACGGCGTCCCCGCTCGTCTGCAGCGCTACTTCCCACCGTGCTGAGGGCCGCTGGCTGCCCGCAGCGGAACCCGAGCATCTCCTCGCCCAACGCCTGCGTGCAGGTCGCGAGATGTCTTCCTGCAAGAGCATTTTCATTGCGGGGCGCCGGGCATCTTCATCCGTGTGATGTGAGAGAAGGCTGCGGTCCCCGAGTAGACCTCCGGCACGGACAGATCAACAGAAAGATCGAGAAGCCCCAGCTGCGGAGACGGGTCACGCATTGGCGCTGCCACGAGGGCACCGTATCGGCTCTTGCGTTGTCCCAGAGGTGCTTTCGTCGAAGCAGCGCTGAGGGGGCCCGGTGGGTGCGCGGTCAGTCGGTGGTGGTGAGCCAGATGGCCTGGGCGGCGGGGCTGCCGAGGTCGATGGTGCGGTCCTCGATGCGGATGGCGATGGTGCCTGCGAAGTCGCGACGTTCCACGACGGCGATCGGTGTGTCGAGGGCGATGCCGACGGAGTCGAAGTAGCGCAGCATGTCGGGATCGGCATCGGAGATGCGGGCGACGCGGCCGGATTCGGCGGCCGCGAAGTCACTGAGCTGGCGGGCCGGTGGGGTGGGGACGGCGCCGTCGACCGAGGGGATGGGGTCACCGTGCGGGTCGCGGTCCGGGAAGCCGAGTTTGGCGTCGATACGGGCCATCAGGAGTTCGGAGACGGCGTGCTCGAGCACCTCGGCCTCGTCGTGCACCTCGTCCCAGCCGTAGCCCAGCTCACTGACCAGGAACGTTTCGATCAGCCGGTGCCTGCGCACCATGGCGATGGCCGCGAGGCGGCCGTCCTCGGTGAGCGTGATGGAGCCGTAGCGAGCGTGTTCTACCAGACCTTGATCGGCGAGTTTGCGGACCGCCTCGGAGACGGTGGAGGCCGAAACGCCGATCCGCTCGGCCAGCAGCTTCGTCGACACCTTCTCCTGCGACCACTCCTGCGCGGTCCAGATCACCTTGAGGTAGTCCTGAGCCACCGACGAGAGCACCGGCGCCATCGTCACGGTGCTGCCGTGCGGTTCACCGTGCGTCGGGCCGCCTGCCTGCTGCGCGGCATCTCTGAGCTGCGCCGAGGTGTCGGCCAGCTCGCGTCGGGTGGCGATATCTCGTTTACCGGGCACATACCCGAGCTTAGGCATATGCCTGCCGAATCACACATCGCGCCGCACGGGCGAACGCCGTATTCACCCTCCGTATACGACACCGGAAGCGTTGTGTGACATCGGGGCCTCACGCTGCCCCGACTACGCAGGATGGGCGGCTACCTTTCGGATTTGCTGCGGCTCGATGCCTGCTTCGGCTGGGCTGCGCCGGATGCGGCTACCTCCGGCTTGTTACGGCTCGGCTTGGACTCCGTCGGGTTGGGTGCGAACAGTGGCTACCTTCAGCTCCGCTCCCGCACTGTGCGCCGGGCCGAGCCGGACTCCGTCGGGCTGGTTGAGATCGGCGGCTGCCCCCGGCGTTGCTCCGGCTCGGGCTGGATTTCGATGGGACTGCGTCGGGTTGTGTGAGATCGGTGGCTGTCTCGGGCTTTGCTCCGGCTCTGCACGGACTTCGGTCGGACTGTGTTCGGCTGTGCAAGATAGGCTGCGGACTGTGCAGAGATGGCGAAGTCTCGACGAGGTGCCCGCGGACTGGGGGCGGTGTGTACTCACGATCGGTGTGTTCGACGGTGTGCACCGCGGTCACGCGCAGCTGATCAGCCGGGCCGTGAAGGCCGCTGCCGCGCGCGGTGTTCCCGCGGTGCTGATGACCTTCGACCCGCACCCCATGGAGGTGGTGCGCCCCGGCTCGCATCCTGCGCAGCTGACCACGTTGACCCGGCGGGCGGAGTTGGCCGAGGAACTCGGTGTCGATGTGTTCTGTGTCATACCGTTCACCCAGGAATTCATGAAGCTGACACCGGCCCGCTATGTGCACGATCTGCTGGTCGAGCGGCTGCACGTGGTCGAGGTGGTGGTGGGGGACAATTTCACCTTCGGCAAGAAGGCCGCAGGCACCATCGACACCATGCGCGAGCTCGGTGATCGGTTCGGTTTCGAGGTCGACGGTGTGAAGCTGATCGGCGAGCACGCGGTCACCTTCTCCTCCACCTACATTCGTGCCTGCGTCGACGCGGGCGATATGGGCGCGGCCGCCGAAGCGCTCGGCAGGCCACACCGTGTCGAGGGCGTTGTGGTGCACGGCGACGGACGCGGCAAGCAACTCGGTTTTCCCACCGCGAATGTCGCGCCGCCGATGCACGCGGCGATCCCCGCCGACGGCGTGTACGCGGGCTGGTTCACCGTGCTGGGCCCCGGTCCGACCATCGGCACGGTGACACCGGGCGAGCGTGCGATGGCCGCGATCTCGGTCGGCACCAACCCCACTTTCTCCGGCCGCGCCAGGACGGTCGAGGCGTACGTGCTCGACGGCGAGGCCGATCTCTATGGTCAGCATGTCGCGGTGGACTTCGTGGAGCACCTGCGTGGGATGCGCAAGTTCGATTCGATCGAAGAGCTGCTCGAAGCGATGGGTCGCGACGTGGACAACGCCCGAAAGGTGCTCGGCGCCACCGACACGGCGACAGCGCCCGAGGCCTGAGCGACCGCGATTCGGTTCACCGGAATTCATCCGGTAAGGTGGATCCTCGGGTTTGCTGCGGTCCGCGGTGGCGCCCAGCCGGGCAACCGGATTCCGAGCGCGGGACTGAGAAATAGGAGTGGATGCCCCATGGCACTGACCACCGAACAGAAGTCGGCAATTCTCGCCGAGTACGGCCTGCACGAGAAGGACACCGGTTCGCCGGAGGCCCAGATCGCGCTGCTGTCCAAGCGGATCTCCGACCTCACCGAGCACCTGAAGGTGCACAAGCACGATCACCACACGCGCCACGGCCTGCTCGCGCTGATCGGCCGTCGTCGTCGCCTCTCGAAGTACCTGCAGAAGAGCGACATCGCGCGTTACCGTTCCCTCATCGAGCGTCTCGGCCTGCGTCGCTGATCGCTCGACACACCGGCTACCGGAGGTAGTCGGCGAACCCGCCAACGGGGAGGCATACAATCTCCCCGTTGGCTATTTGTGTATGAGGGGTAAAAGTTGTCGCGACTGCTTGTAGGTTGCTAAAGACAGCATCACCCATCTACACGACAACATTGCACAGCCGTATGCACCCGCCGCGTGGCGTCGGTCTTCGGTAGTGGCCTCCCGGCAGGTGAAACTCCGCCGGCGGGCTTCGATCGATGACCGCCTCCGCGTCGCCGAATCCAAGGGGATCTGGCCGGGTGCGCGCGTTGCAGCCAGGAGGGTTGCCGCGCGCCCGTATCCGGTACGGCTGACGAATAGCCGAGTCGCGCCCATGACGCGCTCGACTCGGCGAAGACGAGAGGTTGAGAGAAGAAAATGACCGAAACAACTGAACGCACGTCCTCGGCCGTAGAGGTCGAACCCGGTGTGTTCGAGTCTGTCGCGCTGATCGACAACGGCAGCTACGGCACCCGCACCATCCGCTTCGAGACCGGCCGTCTGGCCCGTCAGGCCGCAGGCTCGGTCGTCGCGTACCTGGACGACGAAACCATGCTGTTGTCGGCGACCACCGCGGGCAAGCACCCCAAAGACCAGTTCGACTTCTTCCCGCTGACGGTGGACGTCGAGGAGCGGATGTACGCCGCTGGTCGCATCCCCGGCTCGTTCTTCCGTCGCGAGGGCCGGCCGTCTACCGACGCGATCCTGACCTGCCGCCTGATCGACCGGCCGCTGCGTCCGTCGTTCGTCGACGGCCTGCGCAACGAGATCCAGGTCGTCGTCACCGTGATGAGCCTGGATCCCAATGATCTCTACGACGTGGTGGCCATCAACGCCGCGTCCGCGTCCACCCAGATCGCGGGTCTGCCGTTCTCCGGTCCGGTCGGCGGCGTGCGTGTCGCGCTGATCGAGGGCCAGTGGGTCGCGTTCCCGACTGTCGAGCAGCTCGAGGGCGCCGTGTTCGACATGGTTGTCGCGGGCCGCGTCGTCGAGTCCGGCGATGTCGCGATCATGATGGTCGAGGCCGAGGCCACCGACAAGGTCATCGCGCTGATCGAGGGTGGCGCGACCGCGCCGACCGAGGCCGTTGTGGCCGAGGGTCTCGAGGCTGCGAAGCCGTTCATCGCTCGCCTGTGCAAGGCGCAGCAGGACCTCGCGTCGCGGGCGGCCAAGCCGACCGGCGAGTTCCCGCTGTTCCCGCCGTATGAGGCCGATGTCTACGAGGCCGTCGAGGGCACCGCCAAGCGTGAGCTGGGCGAGGCGCTGTCGATCGCCGACAAGCAGCAGCGCGAGGACAAGATCGACGAGATCAAGGTCGACGTGCTCGCTCGCCTCGGCGACGACTTCGTCGGTCGTGAGAAGGAGCTGGGCGCCGCATTCCGTTCGGTTACCAAGAAGCTTGTCCGTCAAAGGATTCTGTCGGACGGCTTCCGCATCGACGGTCGCGGTCTCGCCGACATCCGTGCACTCTCCGCCGAGGTCGCCGTGGTGCCGCGGGCGCACGGTTCGGCTCTGTTCGAGCGTGGCGAGACCCAGATCCTGGGTGTCACCACCCTGGACATGGTGAAGATGGCGCAGCAGGTCGACTCGCTCGGCCCGGAGACCAGCAAGCGCTACATGCACCACTACAACTTCCCGCCGTTCTCGACCGGTGAGACCGGTCGCGTCGGTTCGCCGAAGCGCCGCGAAATTGGCCACGGCGCGCTCGCGGAGCGGGCCCTGATGCCGGTGCTGCCGAGCCAGGAAGAGTTCCCCTACGCCATCCGTCAGGTGTCGGAGGCGTTGTCCTCCAACGGTTCCACCTCGATGGGCTCGGTCTGCGCCTCGACCTTGTCGCTGCTCAACGCCGGTGTGCCGCTGAAGGCACCGGTCGCCGGTATCGCCATGGGCCTGGTGTCCGACACCGTCAAGAACGACAAGGGCGAAGACGAGGTCCGTTACGTCGCGCTGACCGACATCCTCGGCGCCGAGGATGCCTTCGGCGACATGGACTTCAAGGTCGCGGGCACCAGTGAGTTCGTCACCGCGCTGCAGCTGGACACCAAGCTCGACGGCATCCCCTCGCAGGTGCTCGCCGGTGCGCTGGCCCAGGCGCACGACGCACGCACCACCATCCTGGAGGTCATGGCCGAGGCCATCGCCACCCCGGACGAGATGAGCCAGTACGCGCCGCGCGTCACCGCGATCAAGATCCCGGTCGACAAGATCGGTGAGGTCATCGGCCCCAAGGGCAAGGTGATCAACCAGATCACCGAGGAGACCGGCGCCAACATCTCGATCGAAGATGACGGCACCGTCTACGTCGGTGCGACCAACGGCCCTGCGGCGCAGGCGGCGATCGACATGATCAACGCCATCGCGAACCCGCAGCTGCCGAAGGTCGGCGAGCGCTTCCTCGGCACGGTCGTCAAGACCACTGCCTTCGGCGCGTTCGTCTCGCTGCTGCCGGGCCGTGACGGCCTGGTCCACATCTCCAAGCTGGGCAACGGCAAGCGCGTCGCCAAGGTCGAGGACGTGGTCAACGTCGGCGACAAGCTGCGCGTGGAGATCGCCGACATCGACAACCGCGGCAAGATCTCGCTGGTGCCGGTCGACGAGAATGCTGACGAGCCTGCCGCTGACGACACCGTTGATGCGGGCGCGGCGGAGACCGAGTAGTACTTGTCTTTGTGACGAAGAAGAAGACGGCAACCCCTCTGCTCCGCGGCGAGCAGGGGGGTTCGTCACTAGAGCTGCGAGCGGACAATGCGCGGATGACCGACTCGGGTGTGCGGCGCACTGTATTGCCCGGCGGACTGCGCGTGGTCACTGAGCACGTGCCCGGTGTGCGTTCGGCCTCGATCGGCGTGTGGGTCGGCGTCGGTTCGCGCGATGAGGGACACACCGTCGCCGGTGCCGCGCACTTTCTGGAACACCTGCTGTTCAAGGCGACTCCGACGCGATCGGCGCTGGACATCGCCCAGGCGATGGATGCCGTCGGTGGGGAGCTCAACGCGTTCACCGCGAAGGAGCAGACCTGCTACTACGCGCATGTGATCGACGAGGACCTGCCACTGGCCGTCGACATGGTCTCCGACGTGGTGCTCAACGGCCTGTGCCGAGCATCCGACGTGGACGTGGAACGACAGGTGGTGCTCGAGGAAATCGCTATGCGCGACGACGATCCGGAGGATCTGGTCGGCGACGCGTTCCTCACCGCGCTGTTCGGCGATCATCCGCTCGGACGGCCGGTGATCGGTTCCATCGAGTCCATCGAATCGATGCAGGCCGCGCAGTTGCGCGGGTTCCACTTGCGTCGCTACCGGCCGGATCGGATGGTCGTCGCGGTGGCCGGCAATGTCGAGCACGAGCACACGGTGGAGCTGGTGCACCGTGCGTTCACCGATCGGCTCGATCCGGCTGCCGTACCCGCGCCGCGGCGAGAGGGGCGGTTCCGGCCGCAGAGCGTGCCGGGACTGCAACGGAGTCACCGCGACAGCGAACAGGCGCACCTGACGTTCGGCGTGCGCGCCTTCGGACGGCACGAGGGTGAGCAGCGTTGGCCGCTGTCGGTCCTCAACACCGTGGTCGGTGGCGGGTTGAGTTCCCGTCTGTTCCAACGGATTCGGGAGGAACGTGGGCTGGCGTACTCGGTGTACTCGAGTGTCGACACCTTTGCCGATACCGGAGCGTTCTCGGTGTATATCGGTTGTCAGCCAGAGAATCTAGGCAAGGTGGCGTCGCTGGCCCGCGGTGTGCTGGAAGCTGTTGCCGCCGACGGGATCACCGATGCCGAGTGTGCGCGGGCAAAGGGATCGCTGCGCGGCGGTCTGGTGCTCGGTCTGGAGGATTCCGCATCCAGGATGAACCGGATCGGTCGCAGCGAACTCAGTTACGGCAACCATCGGAGTGTGTCGGAAACGTTGGCGCGGATCGACGCGGTGACCACCAAGGAGGTGTCGGCGATCGCGGCCACGCTGTTGGCCAGGCCCTTCGGCGCTTCGGTCGCCGGGCCTTACCGTCGTACCCGCGAATTGCCCGCTTCCGTACGCCGTTTGGTCGACGGCTGACGGATTGATAGCCGGGCAGGCCGAGCGCCGGCGGGCTGTCGTCAGGCTCCGCGGGCGCGATTGGCGGCGTCGACGATCGAGGGGAGTACGCCGGGAAGCGCGGTTTCCAGGTCTTCGGTGCGCAGCCGCTGGCAGGTTTGACCGTCGATAATCAGTCGTTCGATGACGCCCGCTTCGCGCAGAATCTTGAAGTGGTGCGTTGCAGTCGACTTGTTGATCACCTCGTAGAGCGCGGCGCACCGCATGGCGTTGCCTGCGTTGCTCAGGCGGCGCACCATCTCGAGCCGTACCGGGTCCTGCAGCGCGCCGAGCACCGTGGCCAGGGCCGCCACCGGCGGTGCTCCGGTCTCCGAGGCCGGTTCCTTAGCTCCGGTCATGATCTGCCTCACTGGTGGGTTTGACGATCATCATACCGGATGTAGGCTGATCAAGTTCGATGAGGATCAAACTTACCTGATGGGAGCTGCGATGGCAGCGACAATGGTGGCCGCCGACGAACAGACTTCACAACGCTGGGCCTATGCGCTGGTCCTGGCAGCCAGCGGCGTAGCGCTCGGCGTCTCGGGGGTCCCCGCGCCCCTCTATGGCATCTACGAGAAGGAGTGGCACCTCTCGCCGCTCACCACGACCATTGTTTTCGCCGTGTACGCGGTCGCCGCGCTCGGCGCGGTGCTGGTGTCGGGCCGGATCTCCGATGTCGTCGGGCGCAAGCCGGTGCTGCTCGGCGCGATTGCCACCATGATCGTCGGACTCGTGGTCTTCGTGCTGGCCGATTCGGTGCCGATGCTGTTGTTGGCTCGCGCGCTGCACGGCATAGCGGTCGGCTCGACGGTGGTGGCGGGCGCGGCGGCGCTGCTGGATTTACGGCCCACGCGGGGCGCGCGGTCCGGACAGCTCAGTGGTGCTGTGTTCAATCTCGGTATGGCCGTGGCGATTCTGGGTTCGGCGCTGCTGGCTCAATACGCGCCGAATCCACTGCGCACGCCCTATGTCGTCGTCACCGTGGTCTGCTTGATCATTGGTGTCGGCGTGCTTGCGCTGAACGAGCCGCACAACGCCCGGGTCGCCGGTCGGATCAGGATCGCCAAACCGGCTGTCCCACAAGAGATTAGTGGCGACTTCTGGTTTTCGGCGATCGGTGTGATGGCGGCATGGTCGGTGCTCGGTGTGCTGCTGTCGCTGTACCCTTCGCTGGCCGCGCAGAAAACCGGCATCCACAACTTGGTGTTCGGTGGTGCGGTGGTCGCTTCGACCGCGCTGTCCGGTGCGGCCACGCAGCTGTTCGCGACCGGAGTTCCGGCGCGCAGGGCCGCGATCCTCGGCGACACCGGCATGGCGATCGCGTTGGTGCTCACCGTGCCCGCCCTCGGTAGTCACAACTGGGTGGTTGTCCTCGGTGCCGGCGTGCTGCTCGGCGCGACCTTCGGCCTCGGGTTCGGCGGCTCGCTGCGCCACCTGTCCGAGGTTGTGCCGCAGCACAAGCGCGGCGAAACGATGTCGGCGTACTACCTGCTCGCCTACTCCGCCATGGCGCTGCCGACCATCCTGGCCGGATGGGCAGCGACCACCTGGGGCCTGACCACGGTGTTCCCGTGGTTCGTCGGCGTGGTTGCCCTCGCCTGCCTGGTGGCCGCGGGCTTGGGCCTACGACGAAACCGGGAAGCGCGGCAAACAGCGGCGTGAGCGAAGCGGGTCGCCGTGGCAGCCGGGCTGCGGGGACCCACTTCGACTGTCAATATCCGAAGTCGTCTGCGACGAATTGGGCGTCACCGTCGGATCTGTGTCGGCCTTGCTGCACCAAACGGCGGCAGCGATGTGCAACGCAAAGTGAGCCCGCGACCGGCTTGCCTCTGGATCGGCTTATCGTCACCACTTCGCTCACGGGCGTCGGCGCAGCTCGGTCATGCCGTCAGATGCAAAGATGAGCACGCCTATGTCCTCGGGCCGTCGGTGCGGATGATCAGCTTTTCGCCCTGCTCGCCGTTGTACTCGCCGAATACATGGTCGATGTCGTCGCTGACGAATCCTTCGTGCTCGAGCAGATTTGCGGTGTCGAGAGGGGCCGGCACGGTATGCGCGGTCGGTTCATTTGATCAGTAGCCGTTGGGTAGCTGACGCGTAGAATGGCCGGAGATCCGTCGTCTGTCCCACTTGCGCCGGCACTGGATCGGTGCACTTCGCGAAAGAGGCGCTCGTGATGTCGCCTGTTGCTTTTCTTGCTCCGATTCTGTCCGCTGCCGCGATCCTGGCGGGCGCTGCCGCGATGGCCGCCCAAGGTGCTGAACCTGAGTCCGGGGTAGCCGCCGCACCCTACGTCCGCGGCGCCGAGGCCACCGAGCTTCTTCCCGCGGCCGACCACCCGAAGGGGCCCGACTTCCCGACGCCGCCCATCCCGACGCCGCCCTCCCCGCCGACGCCCGAATACCCGACCCCGCCCGCCTTCCCGACCCCGCCGCACCCGCACCACTAACCCGACACCCGAGGTCGCCGGGGCTGAGACTCGGTGGTGTCAGCGGGATCTCGAGCACGGGTCCTTGCGTCGGGCCACTTTGGATCGGGGCCACCGTGCGCACGACGAGAACTCACCCACTCAGTGCCAGGCCGATGCTGCTCACGCGAAAGCCGACCCGTCGCACCGGGCGTAGCGGTGAGCGGTTAGCGCCACGCAACCGGTGCAGACGACTTTCGAACATCCGTGCAGACGACTTCGGACATCGACCTGGACCGATGTATTCCACGCAGTACCGCGATTCCCGACTCCTGAGTTGTGTCCGGTATCGTTCTTTTTCGCGCCACGACGGCAGGACCAAGCCATCAGGGCGTGCATGCGGATGTAGCGCAGTGGTAGCGCATCACCTTGCCAAGGTGAGGGTCGCGGGTTCAAATCCCGTCATCCGCTCTCATGAGGTTCTAGCAGTCACATGCAGGCCGCATCTATCATCAGGCCGGACGCGGGATAGGTGGCCACCGTGCATTGAGTCCTGATATCAGCAGCTACCAAGAGCGGCCGGCACGATTATCACCAGTTCTCTTGCCTGCGAAGTTCGTTCGCGTTGGCGGCGTTGCGGTCACCGAACCTGTGTTGCCCGCGCCGCGATTCGACTACTGGCCGTCAATGCCAGCGAAATGCCAGCAGGGCCATATAGTCTCGGTCGTCGTATGCCATCGCATGTGAAGGAGATGACGAGCGAGATGAGAAAGCAAGCAGGAACGATCCGCTGCGGGTTGCTGGTGGCGATGCTGGGGACGGGGGAAGCATGAGGTTACTTGCGCACGTGGGGACCGCTATCGCCGGGACCGTTCTGGCCGCTGCAGCGGTTTCGATATCCAGTACCGCGGTCGCGAATGCCGACACGGTAGTAGGGGACCCGGCGAGCTACCTGGTCGGTGACACGGTGTATTTCAGCTACGGCAACATGGCGAATTGCGCCATCCGCCCGAACGGCGATGTCGGCTGTGACATCACCTCCGGCACGATGAACTGGAATGGCTTCCAGGTCGGCAATATTTCGATCGATCTGCCGTTTTTGCCCGCCCACCCGGCCTTCGGCCCGCTGGGCCAGCACGGTCGGCCGGGCAGCCTGCAGCTCAGTGGCGGCCGGCCCGCTCCGGGTACGGCCTATGGGCCGGATGCCAGCATCACCTACGCCGGCGTGACATGCGTCGGCAGCGGCTTCCGTGCCGAGGTGTCGTGTAGTTCGAAAGGTCACAGCTTCAGCTTCGGGTTCACTTCCGGCTACAACTGACGGTATCGAGCAGCGCGGATGTTGGCCCGGCTCCACGGTATAGAGCCGGGCCGACACCAGTCTTGGCCACAACCTGAGTTCGACATGGCGGGATGTTCGCTTCACGTATGACCAGTCAGCGGACCTCCGCCCACGTCGGTGACAACAGCAACCTGGTATGGGGACAACCGCCACCTGCAACACGCACCGAACGCCGTGATCGACCGCCGACGATGGTGATGGTCAAGCCCTGTCGTCACCTGGATGGTCGGGGCTATCAAGCCTCTGACCTGCATGTTCAGGGCTTGTCGCCGATAAGGGCATTACTTCGCCTGCAGGGTTGATGTCCCTGACAAACATCCACTTGCTGTCAACGGTGTCGCAGAGGGTCGTCTCTGGGGGCTCGTGTTCAGTGCCGGCGCGGCGCGCCTTCGGCGTTACTTCCGGCAGCCGCGCAACATCACGGCGATGTCGGCAGGCACTCCGTTCGCGGTGCAGTCGATCGCGCTGCCCTGCGTGATGTAGTGCCAGAAGCCCTGCACCGACGCCGCGAACAGGTATCCGGTGGGCTGCGGCGCGGCATCGGTGTGTTCCGACCACGCCATAGCCCAGTGTTCCTTGCATTGTGGTTGCCCGAGCACGATCGGAACCGATGAGGCACGGCTCGCCTCCAGCACCTGCTGCAGTTGCTGCGGGGTTGCGCGCTCGCATGCCGTGCCGGCTGGGTTTGTCACCGGCGCTGATCGCGTCGTCGTTTCCTCTGACGTGGCCGGAGCGCTGGTCGTCGTTTCCTCTGAGGTGGGCGGAGCGCCGGTCCTCGTCGCCGGGCCCGAAGCGGGCGTCGTGGTGGACGCGGCTGTCGAACTGCTCGTCGAGACGGACCCGGTCACGGTCGCATCGTCCTGGCAGGCACTGGCACCCAGGACTGCCGCGGCCAGAACGGCTGCTGAAATAGCAACTCTCACTTACGATCCCTCACATCTCGATAGCCGACAAGTGCACACAGCAGGATCGTCGAACCCGGCCCAGATCATTACAGTCGTGACGGTCACAACGATGAATCGCGTGCTGCGCAGGTTTGTCGCAGCCACCACTCACGCGGATCGTGCCGGACCCGCTGGAGTCGGCCGCGAGCTCGTCTGCCTACCGGGACAGTCGGAACCCACGCGTCCGGACGTACCTGGCGAACCGCAGCTCGACGGCGCGGGCGCTCGCCAGGTTCGTGCGGAACGGACATTGCTGTCCTCGGCAGGTTTAGATGGTGCAGTCGATAGGTAGTTGACGTATGTGGCATTCCCCCGCTGCGATGCCTGTCGGACCCAGAATCTGGCTCGACTCGGGTCGTTGACCAGGCTTTTGTGCAGCGAGCCAGGCGGGTTCGGATCCCGTCATCCGCTCTTTTCGAACAGTCCCGCTCGTGCACCGGTGAGTGCCAGTCGGGCAGCGGCGTCGGCGGTCGCGTCGGTCACCGGCTCCCGAGTGATGAGCGCGCGGAAGTAGATCGGGGCGACCAGCGTCTTGACGAGTTCGGCCGCGTCGGTGCCTGTGGGAAGTTCGCCGCGTTCGATGGCACGGCCGACCACGGGGAGCGACGTGCGGATGCGATCGCGGAAGACGTGCCTGACGGCATCGGGCGGCCGGGCGGCACCCGTCGTCTCCGAGAGCAGTACCGACAAAACCGCCTGTCCGCCTGAGCTTTTCACCCAGGCGACCAAGCCTCGTGCCAGTCCGCGCAGGTCCTCGTCGATGGAACCCGTATCGGGGATGGGGATGTCGGTGGTGACGCTGTCGCCGAGTGCATCGGCGATCAGTGCATCGCGATCGGGCCAACGTCGGTAGACGGTGGTCTTGTGCACGCCGGCGCGGCGGGCCACGTTCTCCACTGTGAGGGCCGCGTAGCCATGTTCGCCGAGTTCGTCGACTGTCGCGGCCAGCACGGCGGCGCGCACCTTCGGGCCACGTCCGAGCGGTGCGGTGGAACTCATTGCAACTCCTTGTTGCGATATTGGGTGAAGCAAGGCAAGCTCGATGCTATCGCAACTTGGAGTTGCAATGATTGAGACGGGAGTTACTCATGCTGTCGAAACTCGTTCGGTCAGCGGCGCTGTTGTTTCCCGGCCTGCTGGCCGGGGCCTTCGGATACGGCGCGGTCAATGTGCTGTACGCGTTCCGTGCGGTGCCGCTGGACGTTCGGTTCACCTTCCACACCACACTTATGCGGGTCAACGGCCCGGTCATGCAGATCCTCATGGGGCTGACCGTACTGAGCACGCTCGCCCTCGCCACGCGGTCGACGTCCCGATCGCGATGGGCGGCTGCCTGCGCCGCGGCGCTCGCGGGCACCTCGTTCCTGGTCACGCGCCTGGGCAATGTGCCGATCAACCAGCAGATCAAGGTGTGGATGGTCAGCGGCCCACCCAGCGACTATGCCGCGATCCTGCGGCGCTGGGAGCTGTTCCACTTCACCAGGACCGGATGTGCGCTGGCCGCCTTCGTCTTGGTGATCGCCGTGGTAGTCGGATCATCGACCGCTGACGGGCGAGCGGTCCTCAGGTAGAGACTTCGGTCTCGTGCACGGTGCGCCAGCGGAATTCCGGGCCCTCGGCGACCAGCACGGCAGTTACCTGTCGGCAACTTCCCGTGCCCGCGAGGCGATGCATCTCCAGAAAACGGACCACAACGGTGTTGCCTTCCCGTGCCAGCTCTTGCACGTCGGAAATATCGATCTTCAACCCCGGCTGGATATTTCGGGCGCCACGCAACCCCGTGAGCAGCTCGGCCCGGCCGAGCACCTCACCTGCGGTGGTCACCATCGAGAACTCCTCGTGCTGGGCCGCGGCGAATCGATCGAAGACCTCCACGGCCGCGTCGGAACCGAGCCACGCGGCGAGGTCGGCGTGCAGCGTCTCTACCGCTGCCACCGGATCACAAGAGACGTCAGCAAACATCCGCGAATCATAGGGCCGCCGCGTGCCTGGCTCGCTTATCGGCGAGCTGTGCGCGTGTCGGTGCTACGGATGGACGGACGTTCGAAAAGGTTTGGGGCGCAGCGGTCACCGATCCGGTCCGGTAGTCGGGGAGCGACAATCCCGCTACCATGCGGAGATGCGATGGGGGAGGTTGGGCGACCGACTCCACCGCGCGGCATTGTTGCTGGCGGTGGTGACGGTCGTGGTGTGTGGCTTGGCGATCGCTGGTCTGACCTGGTGGTTTTTGTGGTGGGCACTGGGTGCGAAGGCAGAGACGCCGAATCAGTTGGACCTCACCAAGATCGCGCTGTCGGTGGCGGCGGGAGTGGGTGGCGCGGTCGCCCTGGTGGTGGCCTACCGGCGGCAACGGGATCTCGAGCGGGGGCGGTTCGCGGAGTTGTTCGGGGCGGCGGCCAAACAGCTGGGCGATGCCGATGTCGCGGTCCGTATCGCGGGTGTCTATGCGATGGCGGGGGTCGCCGACGAGTTCCCGACTCCGAGCCGAAGGCAGCAGTGCATCGACGTGCTGTGTGGTTATCTGCGGCTGCCGTTCGATCTCGATGAGGCAGCCGATCACCTTGTGTCGCGGGCAGAGTCGACCGAGGCAGCCGGCGTCAAGGTCGAACGGGTCTATCAATTCCGGCAGAACGACAGCGAGGTGCGGCGAACCATCGTCAAGGTGATCGCCGACCACCTGCGGCGCTCGGCAGACGTCTCCTGGTCGGATCGCGATTTCACCTTCAACCGAGCGGTTCTCGAGCAGGCGGATTTCCGATACGCGGTATTCGCGGGTCGACACACCTCGTTCGCGCGTGCGATTTTTACCGGCACCACGACATTCGAGCGCACGACCTTCGCGGGTTCGCATGTCACCTTTCGCGAAGCGACGTTCCGGAATGGTTCCGCACTGTTCGACCACGCCGAGTTCGGGTCGACTCGTGTCGAGAAGAACGAGGTCGCCGGCTTCGGAACCACGTTCGATGGCACCACCTTCGACTGCCCGGCGTCCTTCGAGAGCGTCACCTTCCGCGGCCCGCGCACCACGTTCCTCGGTGCCCGTTTCCTCGGTGCCCGAACATCCTTCCAGGAGGCAAAGTTCCGTGCCGAGCGCACTTCGTTCGAGCGTGCGGCACTGGACGGCGAGCGGATCACCTTCGCGGGCGCCGAGTTCGCGAGCGCGCGAATCGCTTTCACCGGCACCCAGTTCTACGCTGCAACCATCGACTTCGACGACGCCCAACTGGGCGTGTCATCCCGGTTGCGCGCCAGGGGAACTCGCGAAACAGACTTCACGCAGGCCGAATTCCACGGTGGCGTCACCTTCGCCCGCGCCACTCTCGGCGGCCGCACCGTCGACTTCTCCGACGGCGACTTCTTCGGCGATATCTCCTTCCGCACCACCCGATTCGCCGCGAACGAAGTCCGATTCGACTACCCCAGAGCCTGGGTCGGCGCACACTTCGACTGGGACGACAACCCCATCCGCAAGCCGACCTGCGTCAAGCCCAACCCCTGGCCGCCGGCACCGGTTCAGCCCGCTGCGCCGACCCGGTGACGAGGTTTGGGTGATGGCGGGGCGGCGTCCTGGTGACCGCCGCCCCGCCGTCGTGGTTACGTCGGCCAGCCGCCGTAGGGGACGGTGATCAGTTCCATGAAATGGCCGTTGGGGTCCTTGAAATAGACGCCGCGGCCGCCGTCGTTGTGGTTGATCTCGTTGACGCCCTGTTGGCGGGGGTCGGCCCAGTGGTCCAGTTTGTAGCGCTGGATTTTGGCATAGGCCGCGTCGAACTCGGCCTCGGAGATCAGGAATGCGTAGTGCTGAGGCTGGATTTCGGTGTGGGGAGGGGGAACGTTCGCGAAGTCGAAGGTGACTCCGTTACCCGTGGGAAGCGGGATGAACGGGCCCCATTCCGCTCCGAGTTCCAAGCCGAGGATGTCTGCCCAGAATTCGGCGGACACCCGATTGTCGTGACAACCGACAATTGTGTGATTGAACTGTACTGACAGGGGATTTCTCCTCGAGTAGTGACGGTCCCGACCCTGGGCTCGGTACAAGGCGGCCTACAGGAGCACCATCACGGCCGAAAACGTTAGCACCGAATGTGCCGACCCTGCCAGCCTTTCGTGATCTTGATCATGCGCGGGCGCGCACTCGCACGCTGTGCTCGGCACCCGAGGGACAGGGGCTCGGCTCGGCTCGAGCGGGTGTCGATGGCCGACGCTGGAGCGCTTTCGGTGCGTTCGCTGGGCGACGCGAATCGCGAGCGGTAGCGTCGGCGGCATGAAGATTCGTGGTGCGGTCCTGGAGCAGATCGCAGCGCCCGTGCCGTTCGCCGAATCGGCGCCGATCACCGTGTGCGAGCTGGACCTGGATGAACCGGGGCCCGGTGAGCTGCTGGTGCGGATCGAGGCGGCCGGGTTGTGCCACTCGGACCTGTCGGTGGTCGATGGAAACCGCGTGCGACCGGTGCCGATGCTGCTCGGGCACGAAGCGGCAGGTCGGGTCGAGGCGCTCGGCGCAGGCGGCACCGATATCGAGGTCGGGCAGCGCGTGGTGATGACCTTCCTGCCGCGCTGCGGTGCCTGCACGGGCTGTGCGAGCGAGGGCCGGACACCGTGCGGGCCGGGCAGTGTGGCCAACAATGCCGGCGAGCTGCTCAACGGCGGGCGACGGCTGCACCGTGACGGCGCAGCAGTGCACCATCATCTGGGCGTTTCCGCGTTCGCCACCTACGCCGTCGTGGATCGCAGGTCGGTGGTTGCGGTCGACGACGATGTGCCACCCGAGGTCGCCGCGGTGCTCGGCTGCGCGGTATTGACCGGCGGCGGCGCGCTGCTCAATTCCGCGCGGCCGGGACCCACTGACCGGGTGATGGTTGTCGGACTCGGCGGTGTCGGGATGGCGGCCTTACTTGTGGCCGTGTCGCTGGGCGGCGCGGAGGTCATCGCGGTCGATACCGTTCCGGAAAAGCTCGCTCTGGCCAAGGAACTCGGCGCCACCGCGGCATACACACCGGTCGAGGTCGTCGAGCTGGGTGTGCAGGCCGAGGTCGTTGTCGAGGCGGCGGGCAATATCCGTGCCTTCGAAACCGCGGTCGGCGCAACGGCGCCCGGCGGCACGACGGTCACCGTCGGCCTGCCCGCGCCCGATGCCAAGGCCAGCATTTCGCCGCTTGCCCTTGTCGCGCAGGGCCGTTCGATCGTCGGCAGTTACCTCGGCTCGGCCGTGCCTGCGCGCGATATTCCGGAGTACGTCCGGATGTGGCGCGAGGGACGACTGCCGGTTGAGCGGCTGGTGTCCGCGCACATCGGACTCGACGAAATCAACCATGCGATGGACGAACTCGCCGCCGGTCATGCGCTGCGCCAGGTGATCGTCTTCGAGTGACAGCCGGCCGCCTTCGACAGCGAGCTTCGATGCGGACGTGATCGTCCTCATTGACCCGGCGTGGTCTTTGCGCGTGACCTGTTCGCTTACCTCGACGTAGGTATTCGACCGAAAAGTGAGTGCTTGCGGGCAGCCCGAGCGGCCTCGAAGACTTGTCTCCGTACCTCCGGGGTTCGATGCCCCGGTTCGGATCGTTAGGAATGGAGCCGCCATGACCGCTGGTGAGCGCACACCGGTGACCGTCATCGGGCTGGGTTCGACGGGCAGCGCGCTGGCCGAAGCTTTTGTCAGGGCGGGTCATCCGACCACCGTGTGGAACCGCAGCCCGGAGAAGGCGGCGTCGCTGGTGGCGCGGGGTGCGATGCTGCACGACCGGATCGGGGAGGCTGTCGCTGCCAGTCCGTTGATCGTCTCCTGCCTGACCACCTTCGCGGCCACCCTGGACGTCCTGCGGCCCGCCGATGGCGCGCTGACCGGACGGACCATTGTCACGCGGAACAGTGGGACTCCGAATGCTGCGCGCGAATTCGCGAGCTGGGCGGCGGGGCTTGGTGCCGATTTCCTGGGCGGCGCCATCAAGAATGTGCCTGCGGCGGTAGGGAATCCGGACACGTTGTTGTACTTCGGCAGTGACCGCGCGATATTCGATCGGCAGGTCGACACATTGCGCGTGCTGGGCGGTGACGTCGTCCATCTCGGCGCCGAACCCGATCTGGCCGCGCTGTACGAGTCGGCGGTCGGTACGACACTGTTGCCGGCATTGCTCGGGTTTCTCGAAGAGGCGGCCGTGCTGTCGGCGCGGGGCTACACCGCTGGCTCGATGGTGGGCTATTCGACCAAGTGGCTGCAGATGATCGAGACGCTGCTGCCGATGCTCGCCGCGGAGATCGATGCCCGGGATTACACCAGGCTGGGATCGTCCGTCGATCTGTTCTACGCGGCAATCGGCTATGACGAGGAGCTCGGTGTAGAGGCAGGCGTTGATATGTCCTGGCACGCACCGATGCATGAGCTGTTGCGGCGTGCCGTCGCGGAAGGGTATGGCGAACAGAGCATTACCGCGCTGATCGAAGTATTGAAGAAGCCTGTTGCCGCGGCGTAGCTCCGTCGAATCGTCAGGGGCCTCGACGCCCTGCGGCGGGGTTGTCGAGCGCGTCGACGAAACGGCCGAGTAGGCGGGCGAATTCGGTGCGTTCATCGGCGGTCCAGTCCGCCATCGCGGTGGCCATGGCGGCGCGGCGGCCGTCGCGCGCGGCGGCCACCAGACTTGCGCCGCCGGGGGTGAGGCGCAGCACACCCCGGCGGCCATCGTGCTGGTCGGCTACCCGCTCCAGTAGTCCGGACGAAACTGACTGCGCGACAAGGCGGCTCGCGCGTGGCTGGTCGACACCCAATGCGGGCGCCAACGTTCCGACAGTGGCGGATTCGGATTCGGCCACGGCGTCGAGGACGCGGAACACGGCGACGGGTACGGGGGACTTCTGCGCCAGCGCGCCGCGGGTTTGCCTGCGCCGGATTCGGACCATCGCCGCTTCGACCGCTGCAATAACCACGTCGTGCTCTTCCATTGCCATTCGCTTTCATGTAAGACTACATGTAGTTGTAACAATACATGCTGTGGAGGAATGATGGCTGAGAAGCGCCCGATCGGGTACTGGCTCAAGGAACTCGATCGACTGATCAATGAGCGATTCGACGAGGATCTCGCCGCGGGTGAACTCAGTCGCAGGCACTGGCAGATGCTGCACTCGCTGGCCGAGGGGGCGCGTCCGGCAGGCGAGATCCGTGATGCCCTCGCGCCGTTCTGGACGCATGCGGGGGAATGGGAGCAGGAGGTCGCGCAGTTGGTGGAGCGCGGCTTCGTCGTCGCGGATTCGGGCACGCTGTCGCTGACCGCTGCGGGCCGCGCAACGCATGACGAAGCGTTCATCCGAATCGGCCGCCGACGACGTGCGATGGTCGAGGGCATCACCGACGAGCAGTACCTCGAGACGGTGCGCATGCTCGAAAAGATGGCCGGAAATATGGCTGCTGGTGCCTAGCGTGAATGACTATGTCGCGCTGAGGAACTCGGTCACCAAGGCTATATAGTCAGCAGGGCGGCTGATCAGCAGCGAGTGGCCGCCGGTCCGGATGGTGCGATATTCACAGTTCGGATGCAGCTCGAGCAAGCGGTCGGTCTGCGTAGTGGTGATGACCGGGTCGTCGTCGGCGCGGAAGATCAGCGTGGGTCCTTGCCATGCCGGACCCGCCATGATTTCGTCGACGCGCTCGGCGAGTTCGAGCATTCGCCGATACGACCGGACAGAGCCGACGCTGCCCGCCGGATCGGTCACCGCCTCGATCTGTGGTTGCGCACGAAAAACAGAAGTCTCCCTCCGCTCAACCCAACGTAAGACGGCGGTCGGACCGTGTGCGGGTGCCCCCTTATAGGCTTGCGGAACTGGAGCGGAACGAGGAGGTGCGGTGACCATTCGGGTCGGAGTGCTCGGTGCACGCGGGAAAGTCGGACAGGCGATCTGTGCGGCGGTGGAGGCGGCGACCGATCTGGAGCTGGTTGCTGCCGTCGACAAGGACGATTCGCTCGAGGCGTTCACCCAGTCGAACACGCAGGTCGTTGTCGATTTCACGCACCCGGACGTGGTAATGGGGAACCTGAAGTTCCTGGTGGAGCGTGGGATCCACGCGGTGGTCGGCACCACCGGTTTCGATGCTGCTCGGCTCGACGAGGTGCGCGGCTGGCTGGCCGAGCGCCCGGCGACCGGCGTGCTGATCGCGCCCAACTTCGCGATCGGCGCGGTGCTGTCCATGCGTTTTGCCGAACAGGCCGCCCGGTTCTTCGAATCGGTCGAGGTGATCGAGCTGCATCACCCGAACAAGGCCGATGCGCCCTCGGGCACCGCCTACCGCACTGCCGGGCTGATCGCGGCCGCGCGCGAACGTGCGGGCGTCGGTCCCGGTCCGGACGCCACCAGCACTGAACTCGAGGGTGCGCGCGGTGCCGATGTCGACGGGGTGCGGGTGCATTCGGTACGCCTGGCCGGGCTGGTCGCGCATCAAGAGGTGCTGTTCGGTACCCAGGGCGAAACCCTCACTATCCGGCACGATTCCATCGACAGGAACTCCTTCGCGCCCGGCGTGCTGCTCGGGGTCAGGGAGATCGCTAACCGCCCCGGCCTGACCGTCGGACTCGACCCGTTGCTGGATCTGTGAGCACACCGGAACCGGTCGAGTCGTCCGATCCCGGCCGCGGCGCCGAGGTTCGCAAGGTCGTCGCCCTGCTTGCGGCGCTGGTCGTCGTGCTCGGTTTCTACTTCCTGCTGCTCGGCCGAATCGCGGTGAGCCTCATCGGTTCCGGTGATGTCGCCGCGATCGTTATCGGCATCGGCGTGCTGATCCTGCCGCTGCTCGGTGTGTGGATGGTGGTGGCCACCGTGCGCGCGGCACTGTCGCATCAGCACCTGGCTCGCCGCATCCATGACGAGGGTCTGGAACTCGACACCTCCGCGCTGCCGCGCCGCCCCTCCGGCCGCATCGAACGCGAGGCAGCGGACGCACTGTTCGACCGGGTCAAGCAGGAATGGGAGGCGGATCCGGATAACTGGCGCGTCTCCTACCGGCTGGCCCGCGCCTACGACTACGCGGGTGACCGCACCCGCGCCCGCGAAACCATGCGGCGTGCGGTGGCACTGGAGAGGCTGGAACACGACGACAGTGAGGGCTGAGGTCCTGCGTCCGCCACAGTGGGGGTGATCCCATGAACCTGTCAGCATTATTTGCAGTCGATGTTGTGTCGGGTGTCGACGGACTACAGTTGATAGCAACAATCCGGCAATCGTCCGGCTTCGACATTCGGCGTGGACCGGCCGTTCGACTGACAGGGAGCACAACATGCGAAGAGGCGTTCTTGCGCTACTGGGTGTGTTGGCCGTGATTGCGGCCGCGCCGGCGGCGACGGCCGCCACGGGCGATCTGACCGTGGGCGGCGTCGTCTACAGCGACCCCTCAGGGTGTATCAACCTCGGTATCGAGGAGACAACCGAGTTCGTCAACGACACCAACAGCACCGTCACCGTCTACCGGACGGCAGGCTGCACGGGCGCTGCCACTGCCATTCTTGCGCCGGGCGTCTCCGGCACCTACACCGGCCAATCGGTGCAGGTCGGCTGACGGCCGGCCGCAGCCTCGCCGCCACCGGGCGCGGGCCGCGCTACGCTCAGCGACGTGCCCCGGTTGTTGATCGTTCATCACACACCCTCGCCGCACATGCAGGAGATGTTCGAGGCGGTGGTGTCCGGTGCGACGGACCCGGAGATCGAGGGTGTCGAGGTGATACGTCGCGCGGCACTGGCGGTGACACCGGTCGATATGTTGGCAGCCGACGGCTATCTGCTCGGGACACCGGCCAATCTCGGCTATATGTCCGGCGCACTCAAGCATGCCTTCGATGTGTGCTACTACCCGTGTCTCGACTCGACCGGCGGCCGCCCGTATGGGCTGTATCTGCACGGTAACCAGGGGACCGAGGGTGCAGAGCGGGCCGTCGAGAGCATCACCACAGGTATGGGCTGGGTCAAGGCCGCCGCCCCGGTAGTTGTTTCGGGGCCGCCGACGAAAAACGACATCCAGCGCTGCTGGGAGCTCGGCGCGACCGTCGCCGCGCAGCTCATGTCCTGACGTTCGTCGCCCGCCACGTCGACATCCGGCCCGATTTCGCGAACTCGGCCGCAACCGAGCAGAATCTGCCACCGATGGCATCCGGTCGGCCCCCGGTTTTGGTGGCTGACCTCCAGGAGTATCTGCCGGGCATACTCATGGTGACGTTGTACCGGTGGGTCTGTGGACGAGTTGCTCGGGATGGGAGTTCGAGGTGACCTGTGTCGAAGGTGGCGAGCGTGCGCCGCGACGGATTGGTCTCGTCGAAGACCACGAGTCGGTCGCGATCGGGCTCGCCGCAATGCTGGCACCGGAACCGGATCTCGATCTGGTGCTGACCGCGGGAACCGTGTCGGAACTGCTGGCCGCCGCGGTGAGCGCGGCGTCCGATAGCGCGACACCGCCGGTGCCCACCACAGAGTCCGCGCTGGACTTGGTGGTGCTCGACCTGCGGCTGGCCGACGGGTCCTCGCCCGAGGACAATGTGCATGCACTGCGTGACCGCGGGATCGAGGTCCTGGTGTTCACCGGTGCGGACAACGCCTTTCTGGTGCGCGCGGCCGCGAAGGCCGGCGTGCTCGGCGTCGTGCGCAAGTCCGAGGACGTGCCGACTGTGGTCGCGGCAGTGCGCAGGGCGGCCTCCGGCGAGCAAGTGGTAACCACTGACTGGGCTGCGGCCATCGACGGCGACCCGCAACTGTCCGACGTGGGCTTGAGCCCGCGTCAAGAGGAGGTGCTCACCCTGTATGCCTCCGGCGAGAAAGCCTCCCGGGTGGCGCGGCTGACCGGTCTCTCGGAGCAGACGGTGAACGACTATCTCGGTCGGATCCGGCAGAAGTATGCCGATGCCGGGCGTCCGGCCCCCACCAAAACCGATCTGTACAAGCGGGCGGTGGAGGATGGATGGCTACCGGTTCCCGAGCGGCAATCGCGCGCATGACCGCGTCCAGCATGCTGGACACCCCTGCTGCCGCGGACTCCGTGACACTCGACCGTTTCCGGTCGAGTCGTTGGCGCCGTCGCGTTGCGGCAGTGTCCGAAGAAAACCATGCCGAGCCGACGGCCGACTGCATTCTGCGCAGACTCGGCCTGGCCATCGGCCTGGGCGGGTTGATCGTCGCGGTGGTAGAGCTGCCCGACATCGCCGACCAGAGCCGATTCGTCTCAGGTGGCTGGACCGTGTTGACCGTGGTCCTTGCGCTCGGCTGGTTTCCGGTGCTCGCCGCGGTATCGCTCGGGCGGGGCAGGCGGGTGATTCGCACGGTCGCCGGTCTCGCGGCGGTGAGTTTCCTTGCGGCCATGGCGGCTATCCCGCTCGCCTACGCCGAGCCCACCTCGGACCCGTCCACGGTGTGGGTGTATCGGGTGCTTGCGCTCGGTGTGCTTGCGGCCGCCTTGGCGTGGCGGCCGCCGCTGTCGGTCGTCTATCTGATTGTCGCAGCAGCGGATGCAGCGCTGGCGAATCGTGCCGTCGTGGCGGGCGGGACCACCTTGTCGCTGATCGGTGACTTCGCACGGGCCGTAGGACTGTGTGCGATGTTCCTATGGGGCTCCACCTTTGCGCTCGCATCGGCGGCCCGCGTCGACCGGGAATCAATGCTCGCGAGCAAGCGTGCCGCAGCCGTGGCGGGCGCCGCGGCCCGGGATCGTGAGCAGGCACGATTCGCCGCCCTGATCCACGATGCGGTGCTGTCGACCTTGCTCGATGCGTCCCGCGGCGGCACCGAGTCACCAGTGCTGCGCCAGCAGGCGGAGCGCACCCTCGACCAGCTCGACGAATGCCGTTGCGGCGACAGCGAACCCGATCACCTCGACGCGCAATCGGTGATCGGCTTCCTGCGCTCTGCGGTGCACGAGGTGAATCCGGGCGTCCGATTCACCGCGCGGCGTTGGGCCGGACTCGACGATTTGCGGTTGCCGGTAGACGCTGCGGGCACCATCGCCGCCGCGCTCACCGAGGCCGTGCGCAACAGCCTGCGCCACGCGACGGCGCAGGGCCGGTCGGTGCAGCGGGCGGTCACCGTCACGGTGAGCGCGGGTGGCATCCGTGTGGTGTTCCGTGACGACGGCGCCGGTTTCGATCTGGACCGGGTGCCCGTCGATCGGCTCGGCATTGCGGTCAGCATCCTCGGTCGGATGCGGCAGCTGGCCGGTGGGGCCGGATTCGTGGAATCCCAACCGGGAGAAGGAACTACGGTGACGCTGGTGTGGGGTGGCGATGGCTGACACCCACACCGAATTCGGGCTGCGCGATCTGCTCGGCCTGCGGGACCGCTGGGCGTGGCTTTTCCTGCTCATTTTCGAAGTCACCATAGTGCTGTACATGCTGCGGAATCTGTCCGACTCCGCGCCGATATCCGGGCTCTCCGCACTGCTGATCATGCTCGTGGCCGGTGTGCTGGTGCTGGTGATTCCGGTCGACCCGCTGCCGTGGCCGGCCACCGTGTTCGTAGCAACCGCCGGACCGGTGGCGACCGTGCTGACCATCATCGACGTCGACCACGGGCTGACCAAACCGGTGTGGACACCGTTCGCGTCGTCCTACGTCCTCGCGGTGCTGGTGCTGCGCGGCCGGTTGGGTGCGGCCTGGCTCGGCGTCGGCGGGATCGCGGCGGTGATCGCCGTCGTGGGTGTGATGACCGGTGCGCGCGTCGGTGTGGTGGTCGGATCGGTGGTGCCGGTGGCGACGGTGGCCGGGATCTCGATCGGCGCGGCGATCATGCGCCCGATGCAGCGATCGCTGCGTTTGCTGCGGGAAGAAGCGACCATGCGCGCGGCGGCGGAGGCGACCATGGCCGCGGAGAACGGCGAGCGGGATCGACAGCTGGCCAAGCTCGACAAGGTCGCGCGTCCGATCCTCGAACGCATCGCGGGCGGGGCCGAGCTCAGCGCGGCCGAGCGCGAACAATGCAGGCTGCTGGAGGCCGAATTGCGCGACGGGCTGCGCGCGCCACAGTTGGTGACCGACGAGCTGAGCAGCGCCGCCCGCGGCGCCCGCTCTCGCGGCGTCGAGGTGGTGTTGCTCGACGACGGTGGCTTCGCCGGTGTGCCGCGCTGGGTGCGCCAGCAGGTCATCGAGTCGGCGACCAAGGAATTGGACGCGGCCAATGCGGGCTCGGTGACCGTGCGCGTGCTGCCGATGGGCCGTCGGATCCTGGCCACGGTGCTCGCGAATGCGCCGGAGCGCGATCGGCGCACCGAGATCGACACCGCGGGAGAGGTGTCGGTGTCGACGTGACCGCGGCGGGCCCGGCGGCGCTTGTCGGACCGTCGTGGCAAAGTGCCGGTCATGCGGAAGATGAGTGCGGCGGCGGCGCGACGAACAGCGTTGGCCGCGCAGGGGTTCGGCAGGCGCAAACCGGTCGCGCCGACCCGCCGGACGGTGCTCGATGTGCTGGGCAGAACACAACTGCTGCAACTGGATTCGGTGTCCGCGGTGGTGCGCGCACACTATGCGCCGGTGTTCAGCCGGATCGGCGACTACGACCGCGCACTGCTGGACGAGGCCGCCTGGAGCAACGGGGTGCGACGGCCGCGCAAACTCGTCGAGTACTGGGCGCACGAGGCGGCTTTGATCCCGGTCGAGGACTGGCCGTTGATGCGGTGGCGGATGGCGAAATACGACCACGGTCGCTGGGAGGGCATGAGGCGGGCGGTGGAACGCAATCCCACCCTCGGCAGGGACATCCTGGATGTCATCACCGAGGTCGGTGCGGCGACTGCCGGGGAGGTGGAGCGCCACCTGGAACTGGACAAGCCACGCCCCAAGGGTTCCTGGTGGAATCTCAGCGATACGAAAATGATCTGCGAGCAGCTCTTCGCCAAGGGCTCGCTGTCGGTGGACAAACGGGTCGGCTTCGCCCGGCATTACGATCTGGTGGAGCGGGTGATTCCGCCGGAAGTCTTGGCGCGCAACGTATCCGAGGAAGAGGCGATCCGCGAGCTGACGCGGCGCGCGGCAACCGCGCTCGGTGTCGCGACCGAGGCCGATCTGCGCGACTACTACCGGACCCATCGCACCCAGACCGAACCGGCCATCGCCGAGTTGGTGGACGCGGGGGAACTGGAACAGGTCGAGGTCGCGGGCTGGGACAAACCCGCCTACCTGCGCGTCGGCGCCGCGACACCGCGCCGGATCGAGGGCGCGGCCCTGCTGTGCCCGTTCGATCCGCTGATCTTCTTCCGGGCGCGCACCGAACGGCTCTTCGACTTCCACTATCGGATCGAGATCTACACACCGGAACCCAAACGGGTGCACGGCTACTACGTCTTCCCGTTCCTGCTCAACGGTGAACTCGTCGGCCGGGTCGACCTGCGCGCCGAGCGCGCGACCGGGCGGCTGCTCGTTCCCGGCGCGTTCGCCGAGCCCGGTTACCGCACACCGGAGACGGTGGCCGCGCTCACCGAGGCACTGCGTGAGATGGCGGACTGGCTGGAGCTGGACAAAGTGGTGATCGGTGACCGCGGGGACCTCGCCCCACTGTTGTGATCAGACGTCGCGCTTGGGCCCGTAACCGCGCATCTGATCACGCAGCGCGCCCGATACGACGCCCGACAGCCACGAGTTGAGCGACATATTGCTCTGTGCGGCCGCCTCTTCGGCGCGCGATTTCAGTTGCTCGACCAGTCGTAGCGTGACGCGGCTGATGTCGCCGGTCATTTCTTCGAAGCTCGGATGGTCGTGGTCGGCGGTGGTCGCGGAGTTCTTGCGCACATCCACGCTGGCGTCGGTGCCGTCCACGGAGACGTGCACGGTGCGGTCGCCGAGCGCAGTGCTGACCTCGGCGGCCAGGTCCGACAGCGCCGCGAGCAGCGCCAGCCGGGTCGCGCTTTCCGCGGCCGCGGCCAGTGCGGCGGCGGTGGCCTGGGTTTTTTCGTCGCCTAGCGCGGCGGCGGCGATCAGGTCGTCACGCAGCCGGGTGGTGTACTTGTTGAGGTCCATGACATCAGTGTGACGCCATTGGTGATGTCATACAAGGCGCAGGCTGACGCCATCGCTGTGCGGTAAGAGGTGAATCACTCGCACGGGCAGTCCGATCGGCGGTCAGGGTGTCGAGGGCGTTCCCTGGAGCGGGTAGCCTTTCTGACCATGACGAACGGTGAATCGACGCCAACGGAGCTGCGCGCGTCCGGCACAGTAGGTGTCGCGATGGTGACCCCCTTCAGTGCCGAGGGCAAGCTCGATGTCGATGCCGGCGTTGCGCTGGCGGCCCGTCTGGTCGAGCGCGGCGTCGATCTGCTCGCGATCTCCGGCACCACCGGTGAATCGCCCACCACCACCGAATCCGAGAAGGCCGATCTGCTGCGTGCCGTTGTCGATGCCGTCGGCGACCGTGCCACCGTGATCGCAGGTGCGGGCACCTACGACACCGCGCATTCCATCGAACTCGCGCGCAACGCGCAGCGGGCAGGCGCCCATGGTCTCCTGGTGGTGACCCCGTACTACTCGCGTCCCACCCAGGCCGGCCTGCTTGCTCACTTCACCGCCGTCGCCGACGCCACCGACCTGCCGGTCACGCTGTACGACATTCCGCCGCGCTCGGTGATCCCCATCGCCACCGACACCATCCGCAAGCTCGCCGAGCACCCGCGCATCGTCGCGGTGAAGGACGCCAAGGGTGACCTGAACGCGGGCGCGGACCTGATCGCCACGACTGATCTGGCCTTCTACTCCGGCGACGACTCGCTGAACCTGCCCTGGCTGTCGGTCGGCGCCGTCGGATTCATCAGCGTCATCGGGCATCTCGTGCCTGAACGGCTGCGCGCGCTGAGCGACGCATGGGCCGCGGGCGACGTGGTGCGTGCCAGGGAGATCAACGTCAGTCTGTTGCCGTTGAACGCGGCGATGTCCCGGCTCGGTGGTGTCGCCATGAGCAAAGCCGGGCTGCGATTGCTCGGCGTAAACGTAGGGGAGCCACGGTTGCCACAGCTGATGCCCACCGCCGAACAGCTCGACGAGCTGTCCGCTGACCTGCAGATTGCCGGGGTGCTCGGATGAGCGAACCACTAGCACGCCGTCCCCGCCGGACCGCTTCCCGTGCCGCGGGCGCCCCCGCCCCCGCCCCCGCCCCCGCCCCGGCCAAGCGCGCTGCGCAGCCGGCTCCACAGGACAGCCCGGTGGAGCTCGACAGCATGGTCGAGGCCGCCGCTGCGGCGCAGTTCGAGACGGCCGGACAGGCCGCGAGCACCGTGCAGACCGCGGGCACAACGCAATCCGGCGCCCGGCGTGCCAAGCAGGCCGCACCGGACAAGACGCCCGCCAAGAGAACCGCGGCCAAGAAGTCCGCTGCCGGCGAGCAGCAAGCGCCTGCGAAGAAGCCGGGACGTGCCCGCCAGCAGTCCGGCCGGGGTCGCGCCGAACAGGCTCCCGCCCGCCCGGTCGATCGCCCCATCGCCGATCGCCTGGGTGCACCGCCGAAGTTGCCCAAGAACGGTCTGCGTGTCTTCGCCCTTGGCGGCATCGGTGAAATCGGCCGCAACATGACCGTATTCGAGTACGGCGGCAAGCTGCTGATCGTCGACTGCGGTGTGCTGTTCCCCGAGGACCAGCAGCCCGGCGTCGACCTGATCCTGCCCGACTTCCGGCCCATCGAGGACCGGATCGACGATGTCGTGGCCGTGGTGCTCACCCACGGCCACGAGGACCACATCGGCGCGGTGCCCTTCCTGCTACGGCTGCGGCCCGACATCCCGGTCATCGGCTCGAAGTTCACCCTCGCGCTGGTCGCCGCCAAGTGCAAGGAGCACCGTCAGCGTCCGAAGCTCACCGAGGTCGCCGAGGGTGAGCGCACCACACACGGTCCGTTCGAGTGTGAGTACTTCGCGGTCAACCACTCGATCCCGGATGCCATCGCGGTGGCCATTCGCACCCCCGCCGGCGTCGTGCTGCACACGGGCGATATCAAGCTCGACCAGCTGCCCCTCGACGGTCGCCTCACCGACCTGGCCGGGTTCTCTCGCCTCGGCGACGAGGGCGTCGACCTGTTCCTCGTCGACTCCACCAATGCCGAGGTGCCCGGTTTCGTCACGCCGGAACGCGAGATCGGCGGCGTTCTGGACACGGTGATCGGCAAGGCACGCAACCGCGTGATCGTCGCGTCGTTCGCCAGCCATGTGCACCGCATCCAGCAGGTCGTCGATGTCGCGCAGAAATATGGGCGGCGAGTGTGCTTCGTCGGGCGCTCGATGGTCCGCAATATGGAGATCGCCCAGGATCTCGGGTACCTGACGGTCCCGGACTCCGTCGTGGTCGATCTCGATGTCGCTGCGACCCTGCCAGGGGACCGGCTGGTGCTGATCTCGACCGGCTCGCAGGGTGAGCCGCTCTCAGCGCTGTCGCGGATGGCGCGCGGCGAACACCGACAGATCAACATCCGTCAGGACGACTTGGTTGTGCTGGCCTCCTCGCTCATCCCGGGCAACGAGAACTCGGTCTTCGCCGTGGTCAACGGCCTGGCCAGGCTCGGCGCCACGGTGATCACCCAGCAGAACGCGAAGGTCCACGTCTCCGGACACGCCTCCGCGGGCGAACTGCTGTACCTGTACAACGCGGTCCGGCCGACCAACGCCATGCCGGTGCACGGGGAATGGCGGCATTTGCGTGCCAACGCCGCACTGGCCATTGCTACCGGCGTGCCGGAGGACCGAGTCGTGCTCGCCGAGGACGGCGTCGTGGTCGACCTGGTCGACGGGATCGCCTCGATCGTCGGACGGGTTCCGGTCGGGCACGTCTACGTCGATGGTCTTTCGGTCGGCGATGTCGGCGAATCGACCCTGTCGGACCGGCTGGTGCTCGGCGAGGGCGGGTTCATCTCGATCACCGTCGCAGTCGACTCGTCGACCGGCAAGGCGGTCAGCACTCCTGAGGTGAGTGGCCGCGGGTTCTCCGACGACCCGACCGCCCTCACCGACGCCGCGGAACTGGTCGAGGCCGAACTGTTGCGGCTGGCAGGCGAGGGCGTCACCGACACGCATCGCATCGCGCAGAGCGTGCGCCGCGTGGTCGGGCGTTGGGTGGCCGACGTCTACCGCCGCCGCCCGATGATCGTGCCCACCGTCATCGGGGTCTAGCACACAGAAAACCGCCGGATGATGGTGACATCATCCGGCGGTTTTTGTATGTTGTGGAAGCTTACTTGGCTTGGCAGGCAGCCGAATCCAGCTTCGCCGACTTCACGACGTTGCAGGTGAACTGGTGGGAGACCTTCCACTGGTCACCCTCGGCGACGAACTCGACGAAGGCGTTCTGCACCGGTTCACCGTTGATGGTGACCTTTGCGTCGGCCTTCAGCTTGCCGTCCTTTGGCTCCTGCACGCCGGTGATCTCCACCTTGACGTTCTGTGCCTTTGCGGCCTCGACGAGCTTGTCGACCAGCTGGGGATCGCGCTCGGCGTCCTGCACCCAGCTGATCTTTTCCTCGCTGCTGACGCTCGGGTCGAACGCCTTGGTGATGCGCTCGTTGAGCAGACCGACGGCCGGCTTCGCCAGGTTCGGCGGCGTCGTGGTCTTCGCGGATCCCTCCGCGGTGCCCTCGCCGCTCTTACCGCTCTCGAACTTGCCCGGCGCCGAGGTCGGCGTGCTGGAGCCCGACGATGAGTCCTTGTCGGAGGTGCACGCGGTGAGGCCGAGTGCCGCCGTCGCGAGTACGACCGCGACCGCCGCTCGAATTGTTCTGTGCTTCACTAAATTTCCCCTGGAATGAGTTGTCGCGGACCTGTACGGACCCGACGGAGGTGGGTGTCGGAGTTACAGCGAGTAGCCGCTGGTGCAGCGCCAGTCCACGACATAGCCGCCGGGCACCCGGCTCAACGCGGCCGATTTGGCGGCGGAGTAGCTGGCGCGAGCGGATGCGCTCCACTGCGACGACGAGCTGGCGAGGACACCGCAGCCGTTGGTCCACGAGATCAGCACCGAGCAACCGTAGCCACAGGCCGACACGGCGGAATTCTCCGCGGCCGAGTAGCTGCCGTAGTTGTTCGAGATCGCGTAGTCCCCGTCGTTGGAGACGGCAATGGCGCCGTAGTACCCGTACGCGGCTTGCGCGGGAGCCGCGGTGGCCAGCACAGATCCAACCGTTGCCGCCATGATGGCGGCACCGGTGACGAATTTCTTCACAGGTGAATCCCCTTCTTGCTCACAGGTCCACGACCCGATGGACCGAGTGACAAGCTACAGAGCCGAGGCCTCGAGCGCTACCCGAGAATTCGGGGCGCGGCCGTCGGATCCACTCGGCGCCGGGCGATGCCGGGGGAATTACGGCTCCCCGCACCGGGCGTGCGGTGGACAGTGTTGCCGAGCGAAAGCCAGGGCGCAACTTCGATAACTTATTGTGCGGCAATGTCGATGCCTCAGCCGATCGACTATGTTCGAGCACGTGAGCATGGCACAACGGGAGCGTCGGGCGCTGGTCGAGACGATGTCCGCCGTGGGACCGGACGCACCCACCCTTTGTGGGAAGTGGACCGTGCGAGAGCTGGCTGCGCACTTGGTGGTTCGTGAGCGCCGCCCCGACGCGGCACCGGGGATCATGCTGAAACCGTTTGCCGGGTATCTCGACAATGTGCAGGCAAAGACTGCGCGCAAGCCGTTCCAGGAGCTGCTGGAGGAGGTTCGCACCGGACCGCCGTGGTGGTCACCCCTGCGCCCGGTCGATGCCGTCGCCAACCTGTCCGAGATGTTCGTCCACCATGAAGATGTGCGCCGTAGTGCGCCGGGGTGGGAACCGCGCACGCTGTCGGATGCCGACGAGGCGCGGCTGTGGTCGCTGCTGCGCAAGATGGCACGAATGGCATATCGGAAAGCGACGGTCACCGTCGTGCTCGCGACGCCGGACGGCGACCGGGCGGTTGTGCACACGCAATCCGAGGCCGAAGTGACATTGACCGGCAAGCCTTCGGAATTGCTGCTGCATGCCTTCGGTCGCGACGAAGTTCGCCTCGAGACCGCCGGCGCACCGGGCGATGTGCGCGCCGTGCTGGCCCTCGATCGCTCGGTGTAGCCGCAGCACGCTCGACACACGCGCGGCGATTCGGGTGCGAAGCGAGCTCGACGGCGGCGGGTGCGACCTGGGCTTCCGTATGATTCGGCAGGGTTGAGACGGCCGATACCAGTGTTGCGGATGGTCCGGATGGGGCGTTTGCGGCTAGCCTGAGGTCATGGCAGGTAAGTCCCGCAGCTCCACGACCTCTCGTGCGCGGGCGGGATCGGCCCGGGGGAGGACCACCACGGCACGGTCCCGCTCGGCAACACCGCGCGGAGCCGCCACCCCGCGCGGCACCGCCCCCACTCCACGTCGCCGCGGCACGGCCACCCGCCGCCCGGCCCCTCGCAAGTCCGACACTGCGCCGCTCGCGGTGATCAGCCGTGGCATCACTAGCGGCTGGACCATGCTGGCGCGGGGTCTCGGCGCCACCACTCGCACGATCAGCCGGGCGGGCGAGATCGAACACGGCCATCGCCGCGACGGCATTGCCCTCGCCCTCATCGCGCTGAGCGCGGTGATCGCGGCGGCAGTCTGGCTGTCGGCGGGCGGCCCGGTCGGGCACTGGGTCGAGGAAGCCATCCGCGCGGTCTCCGGATCCGCTTCGGCCGGACTGCCTTTCGTGGCCACCGCTATCGCCATCGTGCTGATGCGCACCGAGGCGAAGCCGGAGATTCGGCCGCGTCTGGTGCTCGGCGGAATGCTGGCCGGGTTGCCCATCCTCGGCCTCTGGCATATCGCCGCCGGATCGCCTGCCGATGCGCACGGCCGCTCCCGCGCTGCGGGTTTCGTCGGTTTCGTGATGGGCGGCCCGCTCACCAACGGGCTCACCGCGTGGCTCTCGGTGCCGATTCTATTGCTGGCCAGCGTCTTCGGCGTGCTCCTGCTGACCGGCACCACCGTGCGCGAGGTGCCCGACCGGCTGCGGGATTACTTCGGCATCGGCACCGGTGGCGACGAATACGGTGAGTACGACGGCGACTACGACCCGGCCGAATACGACGCGGACGGCTTTCCACTGCATCGTGCCGGCGCGTCGACGCGACGCGGACGGACCCCGGTCGAGAACTATCCGCCCGATGAATTCGGTAATGCCGACGCGGTCACCGAAGTGCTCGGCGAGCCGCCGCTGCGCGACGCCAAACCGATTGCGGTCGAGCCGCCCGAGGAGCTGCCCAAACCGAAGAAGCGGCCGGCCAAGGTGGCCGATCAGACACCACCTCCGCCGAAGCAGATGGAACTGATCGCTGATCGCGAGATCGAGGGCGACTATGTGTTGCCGCCGCTCACCCTGCTGACCGACGGTGATCCGCCCAAGAAGCGCAGCGCCGCCAACGAATCGATGATCGAGGCGATCACCGAGGTGCTGGTGCAATTCAAGATCGACGCGGCGGTCACCGGATTCGTGCGTGGTCCGACGGTCACCCGCTACGAGGTCGAACTCGGGCCCGGCGTCAAGGTCGAAAAGATCACCGCGCTGACCCGCAATATCGCCTACGCCGTTGCGACGGAGAACGTTCGACTGCTCGCCCCCATCCCCGGCAAATCCGCCGTCGGCATCGAGGTCCCCAATGCCGACCGCGAACTGGTTCGCCTGGCCGATGTGCTCAAAGCACCCTCGACCCGAAATGACCACCACCCCTTGGTGATCGGGCTCGGCAAGAACATCGAAGGCGATTTCGTCTCGGCCAACCTCGCGAAGATGCCGCACCTGCTGGTGGCAGGCTCCACCGGTTCCGGTAAATCGAGCTTTGTGAACTCGATGCTGGTCTCGCTGCTCGGGCGGGCCACTCCCGACGAGGTCCGAATGATCCTCATCGACCCGAAAATGGTGGAACTCACCCCCTATGAGGGTATTCCGCACCTGATTACGCCCATCATCACCCAACCCAAGAAGGCCGCTGCCGCGCTGGCCTGGTTGGTGGAAGAGATGGAGCAGCGGTATCAGGACATGCAGGCCAACAAGGTTCGCCACATCGACGACTTCAACAAGAAGGTGAAGTCAGGTGCGATCACCGCGCCGCTGGGCAGCGAACGGGTCTACCGTCCTTATCCGTACATTCTCGCCATCGTCGATGAGCTCGCGGACTTGATGATGACCGCGCCGCGCGACGTCGAGGACGCGATCGTGCGGATCACCCAGAAGGCCCGCGCCGCAGGCATTCACCTGGTGCTTGCCACGCAGCGGCCGTCGGTGGACGTGGTGACCGGCCTGATCAAGACGAATGTGCCCTCCCGTCTCGCCTTTGCCACGTCTTCGCTCACCGACTCCCGAGTCATCCTCGACCAGCCCGGCGCGGAAAAGCTGATCGGCATGGGCGATGGCCTTTTCCTGCCGATGGGCGCGGGCAAGCCGACCCGGTTGCAGGGCGCTTTCATCAGCGACGAGGAAATCCATGCCGTCGTCGATTTCGCCAAGAACCAGGCAGAACCCGAATACCAGGAGGGTGTCACCGCCGCGAAGGCAGGCGAGAAGAAGGATGTCGACCCCGACATCGGCGACGACCTCGACGTCTTCATCCAGGCCGTAGAACTCGTGGTGACATCCCAATTCGGCTCCACCTCGATGCTGCAGCGCAAATTGCGCGTCGGCTTCGCGAAGGCAGGCCGGCTGATGGACCTGATGGAAACCCGTGGCGTGGTCGGCCCGAGCGAAGGCTCGAAGGCCCGCGACGTCCTCATCAAGCCCGACGAGTTGGATGGTCTGCTGTGGTCGATCCGTGGTGGCGGCGAGGTGCCCGACAGCACCGACGCGGAGTGAGACGGTAGTAGCTCATCGTGGAGTCGAACCACGCGATCGGGCCTTATGAGAGCCCGACGGCATCCTGCATGAGCCGTGTGGAGTGAATCAACAGCTGGAGTGCCAGGATTCGAACCTGAACCGACGGTTTCAGAGACCGCTGTGCAGCCGTTACACCGCACTCCATCAGTGCGCTCGGGAGGACTCGAACCTCCAGCCGCCGGCTTCGTATGCCGGTGCTCCATCCATTTGAGCTACGAGCGCGCTCACCCGCCTAGGCACGCGGATTGTTCCCTCGGCGAGATTCGAACTCGCACTGTCCGGCTTCTAGGGCCGGTGCCTCTACCCGTTGGGCTACGAGGGATCGGTTGTTCTCAATACTCTGGTCCGACAAATTCATCCAGCTCTGCACAGTGTCCCGGCGAGCCACGCAGATGTTTCTCGCGTTCATCTGATGTCGATATTCCGGTGCGGCGGTGCGTTTCAGTGCGAGAAGTGTCAGAGGTGAGCAGTGCGCCCGCAGACGCGTGAATGCGTGAGTTGTGCCTGCGGAAAGCATTCAGCTGGCCAGTAACTGTTCTGTGATCTCGAATCATCAGTTGCCTCCTCGAATTGTCAACTAGTGGAGAGACTTCCGCGATGTCTGCTAACCGGCTACGTAGAACGGCTCCGCGGTCCGGCAACCCGAGCCCGCGGGTGGAATCGAACCACCGACCTGCGCCTTCGGCAGGCGCCGCTCTGTCCACTGAGCCACGCGGGCGTGAAAACTACGTGGCAGCAGAAGGATTCGAACCTCCGGTGGCGTGATCGCACCTGATTTACAGTCAGGTCCCTTCGGCCGCTCGGGCATGCTGCCATGAAAAAAGGTCATTCCTCGGCGGGTGCCGCGGAATGACCCTGTTGCAGGTCTTCTCGAGATCGAGACCTCAGGGGCCGCTCACACGCATCGCGCGATCGCCGAATCGCATGGCCGAACGTAGGGCATAGGCAAGCCAGGCATTGTCTAGCAATCGCTGCCGTCGCTGCTGGGTTTGCCCGATCATCCGCCTGTGCCTTTCTGTGGTTCGTGGGTTCGTTGTCTCCGACGGTAGCACCGAGGCTCCCGGTGGGGAACTGATTTTTATTGTTCGGGCGTCGGCGCCGGACCTGAATGCGAGGGCGATCGGTACCGGTGGGCGATCGCGCTACCACCCGGCGCGCGGTACGGATGTTACGACACGCCTCGCGATTCGGGGGTTCTCCGCATCCACACCGCTACCGTTGACATCCGGCGGTTGCGGTACTTCACCTCGTCAGCGTGGTCGGTGGGAAGGGAAGCGATGAGCAAGGCCTTTGTTCGGTGGCGGGCGTTCGCGACGGTGGTTTTCGGCGCGAGTGCGCTAGTGGTGGGGATGTCTACGCCTGCATCGGCGATCGTCGGCGGTTATGTGGCGGCCGATGATCAATTTCCGTGGACGGTCAGCGTGCAGAAAGGTGGCGCGCACGCCTGCGGCGGTGCTGCGCTCAACAGTCGTACCGTGATCACCTCGGCGATGTGCGTTCGTGGCGTCCGGCCGGAGCAGTTGAAGCTGCGGTACGGCTCGCTGCGGCACGATTCCGGCGGCAGCGTGGTCGACATCGAGAAGATCGTGGTGCATCCCCGCTACGACGTGGTCAACCGCGAAAACGACATCGCCGTGCTGCACACCTCCGAGAACCTGTCGTTCGGGACGAACGCCGCAACGGTGTGTCTGCCAGAACCGGGGAGTGACCCCGGAGGCGGTGTGATCGCGCAGGCGTCGGGGTGGGGGGCGTTGCGCGAAGGTGGTGAGACGCCTTCGCAACTGATGGGCGTTGATCTGCCGACCGTCAGCCGTCAACAAGCTCAGGGCCAGTACGGGGTCACAGCGGTCACCGCCAACATGATCGCCGCCGGCCTCGACGCGGGTGGTAAATCGCCCGGTGCGGGCGACGAGGGCAGTCCCCTGGTCGCCCGCAGCAACGACAAGGCGACGCTCGTCGGCCTGTACTCCTGGGCCGGAGGTAACGCGCGCCCCGGCTACTCCGCCGTCTTCACCCGTGTCGGTGGCTATGTGGACAACTTCCTCGCCGACAACATGCTCGGCGCCGGTGACGGCTCGACCACGGACGAGCCCTGCGGGCAACCCGTCGTACCGTGATCCGACGTCCTGGTCACCGTTCGTGCGTCGCGCCGAGAACAGTCTCGGTCCCGGAGGTCTTGCGTGCTTGCAGTGTGTAGCTGAGCGGCAGTCGCTCCCGATGCTCGGTGAGCCGCCATTCGCCGTTCGGCTCGCAGGTCATCAGGCCGGGTAGCGCCTCCCACGGCACCGTGTCGTGCTCGACGAGCCCGGTGATCGTCATGCCCGCATCCAGCAGCGCGGTGATGATCTGCCCGAATCCGTGGTTCCATTCGTGCGTGGTGGTCTGGGTCAGCACGCCGTCGGTCGCCACGTAGGTGCCGCCATCGGAGAACACCATCGGCTCAGGTGTTTCGAAGTACGGATAGCCGATGACCAGTCGGTCGGTGTGATTTTCGTCCGTCGCCCACAGCATCGGGTGGCCTTCGCGCAGGAACAGCCGCCCACCGGGCCGGAGTAGGCCCGCGACGGTCTGGGCCCACCGATCCACGCTCGGCAACCAGCACAGTGCGCCGATCCCGGTGAACACCAGGTCGAAGCGCGCACCGCCCAGCACGGACACCGCGTCGTACACGTCCGACTCGACGAAATCGACTGTGGCTCCGGCTTTTCGGCAAGCGACCGGGCTTGTGTCAGGGACGCGGGCGAGAAGTCGAGTCCGGTCATTGTGGCGCCGAGTCGCGACAGCGAAATCGTGTCGGTGCCGATGTGGCATTGCAGGTGGACCCCGCGCAGCCCGCGGATGTCGCCGAGCAGCGGCAGATCGAATCGCACCACCTCGCTGAGGAAGTCCGGTTCCGACGGGAAACGGTCCACGGCGTAGTCGCGCGCGGCGGCGTGCAGCGGTGCCCGTTCGTCCCAGTTCGCCTTGTTGAGGACTCGATAGTCGTCGACCACGTCGTCACTGTGGCATGGAGGGGTGCGTGCACGCATGTGAAATTATTGACAGCAACCACCCCGCAAGCCGGCAAGAACGGACAAATCGGGCATGCTTGATGTCATGATCAATCACCAGGACGCCGCATGCACGTAACCGCTCTCGAGTGGGTGATCACGATCCTCGTGATCCTCGGGCTGTTCGTCTTCGACTTCTTCGCACATGTCCGTACGCCGCACGATCCGACGTTCAAGGAATCCGGGACCTGGTCGGCGGTGTACATCGGACTGGCGCTGGCGTTCGGTGGCTTCGTCGCCTGGCAGTGGGGTTCTACCTTCGCGGGGGAGTACTACGCCGGTTTCGTCACCGAGAAAGCGCTCTCGGTGGACAATCTGTTCATTTTCGTCATCATCATGGCGACATTCGCGGTGCCGAGGATCTACCAGCAGAAGGTGCTGTTGATCGGCATCGTGCTCGCGCTGGTCATGCGGGGCATTTTCATTGCCGTCGGCGCGGCGGCGATCAGCGCGTTCAGCTGGGTGTTCTACCTGTTCGGGCTATTTCTCGTGTACACCGCCGTCAAGCTGCTGCGCGAGAGCGGCCACGAGGTCGAGCACGAGGAGAAACGCGACAGCAGGATCGTCGCGTTGGCCAAGCGGGTGCTGCCGACCACCGACAGTTACGACGGCGACAAGCTGGTCACCCGGATCGATGGCCGCCGCGTGGTCACGCCACTGCTACTGGCACTGCTCGCGATCGGCTTCGCAGACCTGCTGTTCGCGCTGGATTCGATTCCGGCGATCTACGGCCTCACCGCGGAGCCCTACATCGTGTTCACCGCGAACGCGTTCGCACTCATGGGTTTACGTCAGCTGTACTTCTTGATCGGCGGATTGCTCGATCGCTTGGTCTACCTGTCCTACGGGCTCTCGGCGATCCTGGCGTTCATCGGCGTCAAGCTGGTGCTGCATGCGCTACACGAGAACACGCTGCCGTTCATCAACGGTGGCCGGCACGTGAGTGTCCCGGAAATATCGACGCCGGCGTCGCTGGGGGTCATCCTCGGCATCCTGATCGTGGCGACGGTCGCCAGCCTGATCAAGACCCGCGGTGCGGCGGCATCGCGACCGGTCGATATCTCGGACGAATGAGCCACACCCGTTGGCGTCATCGCGACAGCTGACGCCAACGGTCGCGGCCGGCGGAGCCGGGCTTGCCGCGGGATCCGATCAGACGGCGAATGCGCCCATCACCGGCACCCATTCGACGGCGCGGACCGCGTCGATCAGTTTCTCCCGCGCGAACGGATCATCGGCCAGCAGATCCGTGAGCGCGGTCTCGTCGTCGGCGCGGAACAGCAGCAAGGCGCCCGAGCCGTCCGGGTACGGCCCGCTGCTGAGCAGGGTGCCCGCCTCGACCAGACCGGACAACCAGGCCCGATGCTCGGGGCGATAGGTGTCGCGGCCAGGGACGGTGGCCTCGGAATAGGTGTAGTGAACGGCGAAGATCGGCACGAGGATCGCTTCCTGTCAGAGGTTCAGCAGCATTCGGGTATTGCCCAGAGTGTTGGGTTTCACATAGCTGAGATCGAGGAACTCGGCCACACCGGTGTCGTAAGAGCGGCACATCTCGGCATACACCTCGGCGGTCACCGGGGTGCCCTCGATTTCGACGAAGCCGTGGCCTGCGAAGAAGTCCACCTCGAAGGTGAGCACGAACAGGCGCCCGAGCTCCAACTCCCTGGCCACCGCGACGAGGCGCTGCACTATGAGCTTGCCGACCCCGTGCCCCTTGACATCGGGGTGCACAGCGACGGTGCGCACCTCGCCGAGGTCTGCCCACAGCACGTGCAACGCGCCGCAGCCGACCACCCGGCCGTCGAGCTCGGCAACCCAGAATTCCTGGACCGCCTCGTACAGGGTGACCAGGTTCTTTTCCAGCAGGATCCGACCGGCATAGACATCGACGAGGCCCTTGATCTCGGGTACATCGGACGTTCGGGCGCGGCGCACGAGCAGGGCAGAGTCGCGCGCGGCGGGTGCCACGCCGGAATGCGCGTCGCTGGTCGAACCACCTACTGGTCCCCGAGAGGTCATGGGGTGCACAGTAGTCGGCCCGGTTACCGATAGTCTGAAGGTGTGCCGCACATCCGATCGCTCCGCTCACCGCATCGCGCCGAGCAGCGCGACCGGATGGAGAGGCGGCCATGAGGCCGCCCACCGAGGCGGAGGCATGAGCGTGCAGCCCGACGAGATCGACCGCCAGTGGACCGAGCCCGCTCCGATCCATTCCGGGTTCGTGCCGACGCAGGCCGAGCCTGCCGTTCCGCTGATGAATATCGCGAATGTGCTGACCATGATGCGGATCGCACTGGTGCCACTTTTCGTGCTCGCGCTGTTCGCGGCCGGCGGGCATCAGACCGGTTGGCGGATCGCGGCGGCGGCGCTGTTCGGCCTTGCCGCGATCACCGATCGCTTCGACGGGCAATTGGCCCGCAAATATGGGTTGGTCACCGATTTCGGCAAGCTCGCCGACCCGATCGCGGACAAGGCGCTCATCGGGTCCGCAGTGATCGGCCTTTCCGTTCTCGGCGATCTGGCGTGGTGGATCACCCTCGTGATCTGCGGCCGTGAGATCGGGGTCACCCTGTTGCGGTTGGCTGTGGTGCGCCGCGGCGTGATCCCGGCAGGTCGCGGCGGCAAACTCAAAACCCTCATGCAATCCGTCGCGATCGCGGTGCTGCTGTTGCCGTTGGCAGGCGGATTCGCCACCGCGGGGATGGCTTTGATGTACGTGGCGGTCGCGCTGACGGTCCTCACCGGCCTCGATTACGTCGGGCAGGCCGCCAGGGTGTGGTTCGCGGGCACACCGGGACGGACTCGCGGGGCATGACGGATCCGCTGATCGCCGACGTGCCCGTCGCCGACCTGGTGCACGCACTCGGCGCGGCCGAACAGACCGTGGCTACGGCGGAATCCCTGACAGCGGGCCTGCTCGCGGCGACTATCGCCGGCGTGCCCGGCGCAAGCATGGTGCTGCGCGGGGGATTGGTGGTGTACGCCACTGATCTCAAACACAGTCTCGCGGGCGTCAGCGACGAAGTACTGGCAACGGAGGGTCCGGTGGCCGCGAGCACCGCTGAGCAGATGGCTGTCGGCGCTCGGATCCGATGTGGCGCGGACTGGGGCGTCGGGCTGACCGGTGTCGCAGGACCGGATGCTCAGGACGGGCATCCCGTCGGCACTGTCTTCCTCGGACTGGCTGGTCCAGGGCATACCGAGGTCGTCCGGTTGAAACTCCTCGGTGACCGGTGGACTATCAGGATTGGCGCAACGCACATGGCCATCCGGGAGTTACTGCGATACGTGACGGCCGGAGAAACCTCGGTTTCGGCGTAGTGAGCGCGAGGCGAATCGAAGTTCGCTCCGCGGGAACCAACCGGACCGTGTCCGACGTTGTGCCAGAAAGAACGGCATGCGCAGTGCTTGTAGGTGCCGCGCGTGGCCCGCTGTCAGTGAGCGAAGGAGAACGAGATGACGCTGCTGCGAGAGGCGATCGGCGACAGTCTGCGGCGTGCTCGTCTCGCCCAGAGTCGGACCTTGCGTGAGGTGTCCACCTCGGCGCGGGTGAGCCTGGGCTACCTGTCCGAGGTCGAGCGCGGCCGCAAGGAGGCATCCAGCGAACTGCTTGCCGCCATCTGCGCCGCCCTGGATGTGCCACTGTCGCGGGTGCTATGGGATGTGAGCACGATCATGGCAGGGTCCGACGGACTTCCCGCCCGCGAGTCCGCCGCCACCCCCGCGGCCGAAGCGGAGCAGACGGCCGCCGCCGAGCCCGCCGAGACCGGCGCCGAGCCCGCGTTGGAGCCCGCCACGGCCACGATGTCGGTGGCCGGTGCCGCAACGAAGGTCCGCCCGCCGCACATCGCGGAGGACACCCGGATCGTCATTCCGGCGCCGAAATCCGACATGCTGATCCTGGTGAAGAGCAATTGACGCAGAACGAGTGGTGGCAGCCCCAGGCAACGCTGCGGACCGGTGCCGGGAACGGATAGATTCTCCGTAGGCGTCGGAAAGGCCGGGTTCTCCCGGTCAGGTGCCCACATGGTGGAGGATAGGCACATATCGGGTGCGTGACGGTCGCGCACTAGAGTCGCGGTAAAGCGCGGCGCATCAGATGGAGGCGGGATCAATCGATGGCTAATCCGTTCGTGAAGGGCTGGAAATACCTGATGGCCCTCTTCGATTCGAAGATCGAGGAGCATGCGGATCCGAAGGTCCAGATTCAGCAGGCCATCGAGGAAGCCCAGCGCCAGCATCAGGCCCTGTCGCAGCAGGCCGCGTCGGTCATCGGCAATCAGCGTCAGCTGGAGATGAAGCTCAACCGCCAGCTCGACGAGGTCGAGAAGCTCAACGCCAATGCGCGCCAGGCTGTCCTGCTCGCCGACCAGGCCGCGGCCGCCAACGACACCGAGAAGGCGATCCAGTACACCAACGCGGCCGAGGCCTTCGCCGCGCAGCTGGTCACCGCAGAGCAGTCCGTCGAGGACCTCAAGGTGCTGCACGACCAGTCCCTGCAGGCGGCCGCGCAGGCCAAGAAGGCCGTCGAGCAGAACGCGATGATGTTGCAGCAGAAGGTCGCCGAGCGCACCAAGCTGCTCAGCCAGCTCGAGCAGGCCAAGATGCAGGAGCAGGTCTCCGCCTCGCTGCAGCAGATGGACTCCACGCTGTCCGCGCCGGGCTCCACCCCCAGCCTGGACGCGGTGCGCGACAAGATCGAGCGCCGCTACGCCAACGCGCTCGGTTCCGCGGAGCTCGCGCAGAACTCGGTGCAGGGCCGGATGCTCGAGGTGCAGCAGGCCAGCATTCAGATGGCAGGACACAGCAAGCTCGAGCAGATCCGCGCATCCATGCGTGGCGATGCACTGCCCACGGGTGGCGCAGGCACGCCCGCCATCACCCCGGCACAGACCCAGGCCAATCCGGCGCAGCCGCAGATGAACAAGGGCCAGACCGCGCAGCAGTAGCTACCGGCGACTGCTGCCGGTCGCTGGAACTACGCTGCCGGAGGTTCGGCGAGGACTGGTTCGGTGAAGGCTTGTTCGGTGCACGCGCTCTCGGCGGAGCGCAACACTCGGGTGCCGCTCGGGCCTTGTATCGACCGGCCCGAACCACCGGTGGGAGGGAAACCGTGAGCCGCAAGCGAATCCGGGAACAGTCGGTCCGGGCGGAAGCGGGTGTCGTGCGGTCGGGACGTCGCGCTGTGGTGCGCGCACAATCCGCGATCGTGCCGCAGCCGGGAAGTCTTCCCGACAATCTGCGCGAGGTCGGCCAGCACGCGTTGGTCGCGGTCCGCCGCTGGGCGGATCCGAGGGAACGGGAGCTGCGTAAGCGGCGCAGGGCCCGCCGTCGCAGCTTCCAGCTCGGTACGGTGTCCGGCCTCACCACCGCGGGCACGGTCGGGCTCGTCATCATCGCTGCGCCGGCCTGGGCGGTCGTTGTCGTCGGCGGGGGAGCCGTCGCCCTGGTGACCGGGACCGCGCTGAGTGCGCGTCGCTATCTGCGACTGCGCAATGCGCCGCTGCCACAGGCGACATTCGTCGCGCCCAAGCAGCCGCCGTTGTGGTCGGCCACGCGGGCACCGATCACCAGGTTGATTCGTGCGGAGCGAGCCATGCACGGATTGGTCGGGCAGATCGCGCGCTCGAAGCGGCTGCCCGACGATGAACTGGTCGACATGCTGGAGACCGCGGGATCGGGTGCTGCCGCCTTGCATGCGCTCGCCGCCGATGTGACCGCGATGGAGCGCGCCATCAGCACGATGGGCGGAACGAATTCCGATGCGGCAGATGCACTTTCGGGAAACGTGCAGTTCGCGCTCAGTCGCCTCGATGCGGGCGTCGTGGAATACGAGCAGGTGGTCGCTGCCGCCGGGCGCATTCTCGCGGTGCCGGAAACTGTGGTGCTCCGGCACGATTTCGACGTGATCGTCTCCGATCTGCGTCATGCCGCCGACCGTCTCGACGGCTGGGCGCAGGCGCTCACCGAGGTCGCCGACCACCAGGTCGGCGCTCAACTGCCGCCGCAGGGACTGTAGCGCCGCTCGACTGCCTGCGCGGTTTCGGCCTCGGTCTTCGTGGTGATAGACCCCTCGATCCGAAGGCGCAGACGGTGAGTCGCGGGTCAGGGTGAACCCTGATCTTCACCCGGATGTCGGTGCTGACCTGGTGATTTATTGGCGTCGGGCTGCCAGGATTGAGGAGTCGGGTCGTCAGAACGGCGATGCGCATGAGACTTGTTGGAGGCTGGCAATGTTGTGGAAGATCATCGGTGTCGTCGCGGTCGTCTGGATCGCGCTGGCGATTATCGGCGCACTCATCAAGGGACTGTTTCCGATCCTGGTGATCAGCGCCGTGGTGTTCGGCCTGTATCTGCTGTACAAGGCGGTATCGGGCTCGGATAAGTCCGTCACCAAGCTGTAGTTCGGGCCGCTGTGCCGTCGTGGGGTCGGCGCAGGAGTGGTCGCGAGTGGATGTAGCGCGGCGCAGGCCGGTGCGCCGGGAACTCGGAGCGGTGCGGCCGGTTCGGTAATTAGAGTGCTTGAATGTGTGCTGTGGAACAGGTTCCGGAGGACTGGCAGCGCGGGCTGGTGATCGTCGCCCACCCCGATGACATCGAATACGGAGCGGCTGCGGCTGTGGCGCGCTGGACCGGGCAGGGGAAGGACATCAGGTACGTTCTGGTGACCTCGGGTGAAGCCGGGATGGCAGGTATCCCGCCTGCCGAGGCCGGTCCACTGCGCGAGGCCGAAGAGATTGCCTCGGCCAAGGTTGTCGGAGTTCACGAGGTCGAGTTCCTCGGTCACCCCGATGGTCGGGTGGAGGAAAATCTGGCCTTGCGCAGGGACCTGGCGGCCGCGATCCGGCGTCATCGGCCGGAGTTGGTGGTGTTGTTCAACTTCGGGGACGCCTGGGCTCCCGGCTATGCCAACAGCGCCGACCACCGAGCGGTCGGCCGCGCGGGCCTGGACGCAATTTCCGACGCGGGCAACGAGTGGATCTTTCCTGAACTTTCCGACCTCGCGCCGTGGTCACCACGGTGGGCGGCGGTAGTCGGGCCGACCGCTACCCATGCCGTCGACGTCACCGACACCCTCGACCAGGCCGCGGCCTCGCTCGCCGAGCATCGCCGCTACCTGGAGATCCTCAGCCCCCAACCGGTCGCCGACCAGGTTCGCGCCGTCATCGAGATGGCGACCGGTCCGAAGGAAGGCTTCCCGGCCGCTCACGCTGTCGGCTTCGAGCTCTATTACTTCCGCGGCTGACATTCGATCCGGCTTGCGCCGGTGATTCTAGGTGCGACAGTGCCGAGCCGGCCGCCCCGCCGTGGCTGTCCGAGTCGGCCGCAGCCTGCGATTCGGTCGTCAGCTTGCGGCGGCGACTCGTTCGATGACGGCGCGCCACGACTCCAAGCGCGCCACCGCGAACCCGACGACCTTGCCTGCGTCATCGGCGCGGCGCAGGGCGATCGCGGCAGTGAAATCCGGGTCCGCCTGGAACTCCGCGATTTCCCTCTCGTCCATGGGCCCGCCCTGGGCGACCAGTGTGCGCTGGCTGGACGGTGACAACCCGTCTGCGTGCGCGGCGTCGGTCGCGGCCAGATATCGCTTGGCGACAACGTGGAGTTCCACCAGCCGGGCGACCCGGTTGCCGAGCAGCGGGCGCACTGCCTGTGCGCCGTGCCTGCCGTGTCCTGCATCGTCGCCGGGAACGAGTAGGTGGCCGATGTCGTGCAGCAGGCCCGCTAGTTGTAGTTGCTCATCGGCCGGATAGGCGCTGCGCAGTAGTTCCGCGCATTGCAGGTCGTGATCGAGAATGTCGACCGGGTCGCCGTTGCGGTCCGGCGAGTCCCAGACGTCGTGACAGCCGGTCAGCAAGCTCATCAATTCGTCGACGGTGGAGATGGGCACCTGCATCCTCCAATACGGCCTCAATGGTCTAGACCATCATCGCAGGCGCTGGCGCCAGGTGCGGCGTCCAGCGATCGACCACTGCGTGAACATCGGGCCCGACGGGCCGGCTCGGCGCGAGAGAGCGTGTGGCAGGCTGGGCGAATGCGTGTTGCCGTAGTAGCGGGGCCGGATCCAGGTCATGCGTTTCCGGCGTTGGCGCTGTGCGAGCGATTCCTCGCGGCCGGTGACGAGCCCGTGTTGTTTACCGGGCCACGGTGGTTCGACGTCGCGCGGGAAGCGGGCATTCCGGTGCGTCGCCTCAAGGGCCTTGCGCCGCGGGCCGCCGACGACGACGCCGACGCCGGGCAGCGGATTCATGAACGGGCCGCGCACATTTCGACGGAGATCCTGCCGGATCTGAGCGCCATGCTGCCCGAGTTGGTGGTGTCGGATGTGCTCACCGCGGGTGGGGGCATGGCTGCCGAACGCCTAGGGGTGCCATGGGTCGAGCTGTCCCCGCATCCGCTGTATCTGCCGTCGAAAGCGTTGCCGCCCATCGGGAGTGGACTCGCACCAGGGGAGGGCGTGCGTGGCAGGTTGCGCGACGGAGTGTTGCGCACCCTGACCGCGCGGGCCATTCGCAACGGTCAGCGCCAACGTGAGCAGGCCCGCGAGGGTGTTGGGCTACCCGCTACCGATCCGGGTCCGGCCGCCAGGCTCATCGCCACCCTGCCCGCACTCGAGGTGCCGCGCCCGGACTGGCCGGAACACGCCGACGTGATCGGACCGCTGCTGTGGGAGCCGACCAGCGCGATCCTCGAACCGCCGCCCGGCGACGAACCACTGGTCATGGTTGCGCCCTCGACCGCGCACACCGGTGTCGCAGGCATGGTCGAGACCGTGCTGGCGGCGCTCGACGGCGCGGGCGTGCGGGTGGCGATCTCCCTGCTGGGCACCCCACCCGCCGATCTGCCGTCGTGGGCGACCGCGGGTCTGGGTCGCCAAGACGAACTACTCACCCACGCGGCCGCCGTCGTGGGCGGCGGCGGCCATGGCCTGCTGGCCAAATCCCTGCTCGCGGGCGTCCCGATCGTGACGATCCCCGGTGGCGGCGATCAATGGGAACTGGCCAATCGCGCCGCCCGCCAAGGTAGTTCGATCCTGGTCCGCCCACTGACCGCCGACGCCGTTCGCTCGGCAGTCCTCGACCTGCTGCACACCCCTGCTTACACCGCGGCGGCCCGATCCGCAGCCGCGGATGCGGCCACCGTCGCCGACCCGATCGCGCGCTGCCATGCGGTGTTGGACGAGGTGCGAGCCCAGTAGCGCACGGGTTGGGGACCCGCAGGCGGAGCGCATCGGGTCGGAGGGCACGAGTATCTTGAACCCGGTGCGGTTGACTGAGTTTCAGGAGCTGTTGCACACCGAGTTCGGTGTGGCCCGTGGTGATGCCCTGCTCACCGATCATGTGATCCCGTCGCTGGGCGGTCGGACCGGGGCCACCGCCATCGACGCGGGGGTCGATCCCCGGGATGTGTGGCGGGCGCTATGTGCAGACTTCGACGTGCCACGCGGCCGATGGTGACCGATCACCCGAGCCGGCGGACGCAGTCCGTCCGCGGTCCCGCGCTCGGCCCGGACGCAGGCGCGGCCTCCGGCTACCCCTTCGACGGGCGGTTGCACATGGCTGACACCGATCGTGAGCACCTGGCCGCGCGGGTGGCAGCGGTCCGGCCTACCGGCTATGTCGAATGGCAGCAGACCGGGATCGACCTGCTGCTGCTCGGGCGCTACGAGGACGCACTCGACCATCTCGACCGGGCATTGGAATGTGCCGACACCGAGCGACGGCGGGTCGCGGTGCTGATCAACCTCGGTGACGTCTATCGGTATCAAGGCGATGCGGTGACCGCCGAAATCCTCTACCGGCAGGCGCTGGACCTGGCCCGAACCGATGTGCCGGAGGTGCTGTCGTTCGCGCTCCAACACCTCGGTACAGCGCTCGCCGAGCAGCACAGGCTCGACGAAGCGCGCACACTGTTGGCCGAGGCGTTGGCGCTGCGCAGCGCCGAGGCCGATTCCGAGCTGGTCGAGTCGACTTGCGCGATCTTGGACGCCCTGGAGGAGCTGCCCATTGCCCTACCTCCCGCAATCGCCGCACTGCTCGGTGCCACACCGGTCTGGTCGGACGATCACGAGGGGCTGAGCGGCGGGGTCTCGTTCGTCAACGGCATGTACTGGGTCAAGCGCGGTCCGCTGGCGGTGGCCGAGCATGCGCGCCTGAACTGGTTGCGCGACTATGGGATTCGACTACCGGATGTGGCCGTGTTCGACGGTGATGTGCTGGTGCTCGCCGACGCGGGCGTGCCGAGTCTCGCCTCGCGCGCCGAGAGCGACGGGCGTGCTGCTGCCGAAATCGGTGCGGTGGGAGATAGCGGTATCCCCGAAGGCAGGGCCCATGCCGCCGAGGGCGATGCGTCGTCCGGGAGCGGTGAGGTTCCCGGCGAATATCCCGCAGCCGACGGTTCGGACGCGGGCGGGACGGTAGGGGCGCTCATGGGTGCGCTGCTGCGGAGCCTGCACACCATCCCGATTGCCGGGTGCCCGTTCGACGGCCGACTCGATTCGATGTTGACCCGGGCCGCTCGCCGAGTGCTCGAGGGTTTGATCGATCCCGAGGACTTCGATGAAGACCATGAGCATCTGGTCCCCGAACAGATACTGGACCGACTCCACGCGCAGCGCCCCGACGAGCAGGATCTCGTGGTCGCTCACGGCGACTTCACGCCGTCCAACGTGCTCGAAGGCGGCATTCTGATCGATGTCGGCGGCCTCGGTGTCGCGGATCGGTATCGCGATCTTGCGCTGGCCGAACGCGATCTGCGGGAGGACTTCGGCGCCGACGAGGTGCGCGCGTTCTTCACCGCCTACGGCCTGGCCGAGCCCGATCGGCGCCGTCTCGGCTATTACCGGCTGCTCGACGAACTCTTCTGACCTCACCCCTTCTTCGCGTAGTGGCGCGCGGCTTTGGCGCGGTTGCCACAGGTTGCCATCGAATGCCAGCGCCGGGTGCCGTTTTTCGAGGTGTCGTAGAAGAACAGCACGCAGTCGGGGTGGGCGCACTGACGGATGCGGTCGGGGGCTTCGGTGAGCAGGCGCAGCAGGTTGTCGGCGGCCAGCCAGGCGGGGAGCCAGGCCGGGTCGGCCACGTCGTCGACGTCAGTGGGGCCGGTGCTGGTGAGGGTGCGCCGGACGCGGCCGTGTTCGAGCACGTCGTTGAGCCCGGAGGCGGTGCTGTGCTTCACGACGTCGTAGATGGCAGTGCGCGCGGCGAGCACCGCTTCCAGCGTCCGTTCGTCCGCGGACGCACGGTGCGCAAGGCCCGCCGAGTCGAGCCAGACACCGAGTCCGGCGACATCGGTCAGCAGGTCCTGTGGCCCGTTCTCGATCCACCTCGTGTTCAACAGGTCGAGTGCCAGCGGTTCACCGAGGTGGGGGCGTGGATCGAGCATGACTGAGGGTAACGAGCCTTTATGTTCTACCAAGGCAACCACCGCCGTTCTAACCGGATAAAGTAATTTTACAGGTTGACTCGGGCCACTTGTTGCGGCTAAGTTCTAACCGATCAAACAAGGAATAGCGGTTGAACATTTCCGGGGAGATCGCGATACCCACGGCAGTCAACACTCGAGGAAGGAGTCGTCATGCGACCCCCACTACCACCCTTCGATCGCGAATCCGTCGAGGTCAAGGTCCGTGCCGCCGAAAATGCCTGGAACACACGCGATCCGGAGCGCGTCGCCGCCGCGTACACCGAGGACTCGGTGTGGCGCAATCGCGACGAGTTCTTCACCGGCCGCGCGGCGATCGTGGAGTTCCTCACCAGGAAGTGGTCCGTCGAGAACGGCTATGCGCTGCGCAAGGACCTGTGGGCCTTCGAAGACAACCGCATCGCGGTCCGCTTCCAGTACGAATGGCACGACGAGTCGGGCCAGTGGTGGCGCAGCTACGGTAACGAGCAGTGGGAGTTCACCCCCGAAGGCCTGATGTCGCGCCGCGAGGCGAGTATCAACGATGTCCGCATCGGCGAATCCGATCGCCGCATTTTCGGCCCACGGAAAGAAGGCGACGACTCGGTCCAGCCGCAGCAGTAGCAGTCACGAGACCGTGGTGCATCGAAATCTGATGCGCGGCAGCGTTTGTCGACGCTGACGAGATCAGGTCGGAACGCGGCGATAGTGCCGAGGACGACCGTCGAGCGGATCGCGGCACTGGCCCCTGGCTGCCATGCTCGCTCGATCGAATGACTACCGGGAAAGGCGTGATCGGGAGCTGCGGGCTCGATCACGCCTCCTGCACCAGCAGGCTACCGTGCGGCGACTGCCGTGCGATCGCCCCGCTCTGCCCCGGCAACCGTGCGCTGCCGGTGGAACAGGGCGAACGCGATCAGTCCGAATGCGATGCCGACGACGGCCGCCACCTGGAGGGCCGCGTCGAGCCCATCGACGAACTGCGCCGGTGTCATCCGCTGATCGGCGTCGGCGACCTCGCGGAACACGGTGCCCAGCACCGCGACTCCGAGCGCGAGCCCAAGCTGCCGCGCCGTATTGACCGCGCCCGCGGCCGTGCCGCCCTGCTGCGGCGGCACCGCGGCCATGCCGACGGCGACCAATGCCGGTGCGTTGACGCCGATCCCGGCACCGATCACTATGAACCCGGGCAACAGTGCGCTCCAGGATGATCCGGTGTCGATCAGGGTGAGCAGTCCGGCGCCGATGCCGACGACGACGAGCCCGACCCCGATCGTCCACTTCGGCGCCGTGTCGTGCAGCAGTCGCCCGAACACTCCCGCGACCACGAACGCGGTCGCGGCCATCGGCAACATTGCCAGGCCCGCGTGCAGCGGGGTCATCTGCAACTGCTGCTGCAGCCACAGCGAGATCAGCGGTGTTGCCGCGAAAGCCGCGAAGGTCTGTCCGCTCGCCCCGATGAGGGTGCCGCCGAAATCGCGGTTTCGCAGCAGCGCCAGCGGGAACATCGGTGCCGCGCTACGGGATTCGACGAGCCAGAAGGCCAGCAGCGCCGCGCCGCCGAGCACCAGCGCCGACAGCGCGGGACCGTCGGTCCAACCGTGCTCACCGCCGCGGATGACACCATAGGTCGCTCCGGTTGCGGCGGTCGCGAAGGTCAGCATGCCGAGCAGATCCACCGCGCGATCGGCCCGCCGCATCGACTGTGGAAACACGAGGGCGGTCAAGGCGATTGCCACCACCGCGATCGGCAGATTGACGAAGAAGATCCAGCGCCACGAGAACGCGTCGGTCAGCGCGCCGCCGAGTACGACGCCGAGGCCTGCCGCCGCACCGGAGACCGCGCCCCAAATGCCGAAGGCAACACCACGATCGCGGCCGGTGTAGGTCGCGTGCAACAGCGACAGCGTGGTGGCGAACATGGCCGCGCCGCCGAGGCCCTGAAGTGCCCGTGCCGCAATCAAACTCGATGCGGACTGCGCGATCCCGCACACGAGGGACGCGACGGCGAACACTGCGAGCCCGGCCAGATACGTCCGTTTCGCGCCGACTCGGTCGGCCAGCGAGCCGAGTATCAGCAGCAGTGCCGCCAGTGCCAGCGCGTAGCCGTCGACCACCCACTGCAAGCCGGACAGGCCGGTGCCGAGATCGGCGGCGATGTCGGGGAGTGCGACATTGACGATGGTGACGTCGATGAGCAGCATCAGCGTGCCGAGGCACGCGGCGAACAAGGGGAGCCATTTCTTCACAGGAAGCCTCCAAGGGTGCGAACGATTTCGACGCCCAGCGTGCGACAACCGGCGATATCCTCATAGCTATACCGCTCTCTGCGATAGATTCCTCCGGTGCAGCTCGAAGAGGCGCAGGAATCCTCCCTGCTGGATGTGCTCGACAAGCAGATCGTGTACGCACTGGTGACCGACGCCAGAATCGCGTTCGCCAAGCTGGGCGTCATCCTCGGAGTGTCGGAACAGACCGTCGCGCGCCGCTATCGGTCACTGCGTCAACGCGGCATCCTGCATGTGTCGGGCCAGGTGAACGCGGTGCCGCTCGGGCACGCCCGCTGGGTGATCCGGCTCCGGTCGACACCGGACAAGGCGGTGCGGCTGGCCGAATCGCTGGCCAGGTTCCCCGATCTGAGCTGGGTCACCTTGCTGTCCACCGGGTCCGAGGTGACCTGTGTGAGCCGGCCACGCTCCGCCGAGCGTCGCGACAGACTGTTGCTGCACACACTGCCCCAGGCCAGTCAGGTGACCGGGCTGATCGCGCACGAGGTGATCCACCGGTTCCCGCTCGCGGAGGATTGGCCGCATTACAGTCACCTGCTGACCCGGGCCCAGTTGCGCCAACTCGGTCCGCGAGGATCGACGGCCGACCACGTCGGGCCGGAGGCTCCGGTCGACTTCTCGGCGCAGGACGAGGCGATGCTGATGATTCTCGGCCGCGACGGCCGCGCGCCGTACGCACAGATTGCCGCCGAAATCGGCTGGACTGCAACGCGAGTGGCCCGCCGGATGGCCGAACTCGTCGAATCCAGGGTGCTGTATTTCGACCTCGACTTCGCGATCGAGCGGATGGGATATGCCGTGCGGGCAGCGCTGTGGTTGCGCACCCGGCCCGCCGACCTCGAGGCGACGGGTGCCGCGATCGCGGCGCACCCGGAAACCGTGTTCGTCGCCGCGACCACCGGGCCTACCAATCTGATGGTTTCGATCGTGTGTAGCGATACTGCACACCTCTACCGCTATGTCACGCAGCGGCTCGGCCCCCTCGACGGAATCACCGACGTCGAGGTCACGCCCGCGCTGCGGGTCTTCAAGCAGGCGCAGACGCTGCTGGACAGTGATCGGATTTCCTTGGTGCGGTGATCGGATCACGTCGATGTTCGGCGGCTCCGTCACGGCTCGACCTCGCTTAACGGGCCGGTTGCCAGGGGCGGGAAAGCCGGTTCGCGTGTTACCGGGCGCGTCGCTTGACTCGAACATCTGTTCGTCTAATGTTGGCGTCAGAACTTGTCGGTGCCGCCCTCTAATGTGGGCGCCAACCAAGAACGAAGACTTACCCGGCGAAAAGGGGATCAGGACATGGCACCACAGGCGTATGACCGCGACAAGGCGCTCGAGATGGCGTTGGCTCAGGTGGAGAAGAGCTTCGGCAAGGGCGCGGTCATGCGTCTCGGCGAGGAGGCCCGCCAGCCCATCTCGGTGATCCCGACCGGTTCCATCGCGCTGGATGTGGCCCTCGGTATCGGTGGGTTGCCGCGCGGTCGTGTCGTGGAGATCTACGGCCCGGAATCTTCGGGCAAGACGACCGTCGCGTTGCACGCGGTGGCCAACGCGCAGGCGGCGGGCGGTGTCGCGGCCTTCATCGACGCCGAGCACGCCCTCGATCCCGAGTACGCCCGCAAGCTCGGCGTCGATACCGACGCCCTGCTCGTCTCGCAGCCGGACACCGGTGAGCAGGCCCTGGAAATCGCCGACATGCTGGTCCGCTCCGGCGCGCTGGACATCATCGTCATCGACTCGGTGGCCGCGCTGGTGCCGCGCGCCGAGATCGAGGGCGAGATGGGTGACAGCCACGTCGGTCTGCAGGCCCGTCTGATGAGCCAGGCGCTGCGCAAGATGACCGGTGCGATGAGCAACACGGGTACCACCGCCATCTTCATCAACCAGCTGCGCGAGAAGATCGGCGTGATGTTCGGTTCCCCCGAAACCACCACGGGTGGTAAGGCGCTGAAGTTCTACGCCTCGGTGCGCCTGGATGTGCGCCGCATCGAGACACTCAAGGACGGCAGCGACGCGGTGGGCAACCGCACCCGCGTCAAGGTGGTCAAGAACAAGGTGTCGCCGCCGTTCAAGCAGGCCGAGTTCGACATCCTGTACGGCTTCGGCATCAGCAAGGAAGGCTCGCTCATCGACATGGGTGTCGAGCACGGCTTCGTTCGTAAGTCCGGATCCTGGTACACCTACGACGGTGACCAGCTGGGTCAGGGCAAGGAGAATGCCCGCAAGTTCCTGCTGGAGAACACCGATATCCGCGACGAGATCGAGAAGAAGATCAAGGAAAAGCTCGGCATCGGCGCCGATGTGACCGCAGCCGATGCGGTCGCCGAGGTGCCCGCCGATTTCTGATCCGATGAACGGCCGACGCACACCGCAACGTTCCGGTCCGGCCGCGCCCGATGAGGCGCGGCCCGACCCGGTGAACGAAACGCGGCGTCGGCTGCACGAACTCCTGTCCGCTTCTGGCCGTTCCGCTGATCCGGTCAACACTGGATCGCGACCGCACGAGTCCGGATTCGGGCGATTCCGGTCGGCTGAAGGTGGTTCGGCCGATCCGGACATAGGAGGAAGCTGGTCGAGCGCGCTCGAACCGCAGCGGGCGCGCTCGACTGGGTCCACATCCAAGCGTAGGCGGGCGAAAGCCACCTCATCGGGCGATTCTGATCGTTCGGGAAGCCGATGGGAGGCGGATCCGGTGGCGGCCGGATCCGAGCGGGGTCGATCGGAGCCGAAACAGGCCGGGGCGCACCGGTCCTCGTCGGAACCGACCCCGCCGGGCGGGACGGTCGAGCAGGCAAAGGACGCAAGTCTGCGCCTGCTCGCCGTCCGCGCCCGCAGCCGCGCAGAACTCGCACAACGCTTGGCCGCCAAGGGATTCACACCCGAAGTGACCGAGGCCGCCCTGGACCGTCTCGCCGAGATCGACCTCATCAATGACGCCGCCTTCGCCGAAGAGTGGGTGCACGCCCGCCACACCTTCTCCGGTAAAGGCAAACAGGCCCTTGCTCGAGAACTCCGCCGCAAGGGCGTCGCGCCGTCCGACGCCGCCCCCGCTTTGGACGCCATCACCTCGGACGACGAGGAATCCCGCGCCGTCGAACTGGTTCGCCGCAAACTCCGCTCGATGCCGGCAAACCTGGACCGCGACAAAGCAATTCGCCGCCTCGTCGGCATGCTCGCCCGCCGCGGCTACAACCAGTCCACCGCCTACCAGGTGGTGAAAGCCGAACTGGCAAGCCACGGCACAGCCTCCGACATCGAAGACCTTCCTGACTCGATCGACTAGCTCCGGCAGCTGCTCCGTACCCCCTCAGCAGCTCGCGCAGCGACCTCGGCGAAGTCGTCCCGGCCACAATCTCGCCACTGGATTCGGTGGTTCACCGGTTGCCTGGTGCCCCTCGGGCCTGGCACTCGTTTGCATATCCCGGTCCGTCTCCCTTCGGATCGGAACATCCCATACTCAGCCGTTCCAACCGTGCCAGAACGACTGTGCACCGCTGGCGATGACGCCCTTCAACGCGCTCGGTCGCAGATCGGTCGTCGACAGCTGGTTTATCGGCAACCAGAAGAATTCGAGGTGACCTTCCTGGCTGGCGGGGAAACTGTCCACCTCAGCGGCGAACACCAGATTCACCTCATGACGTGTGGTCGATTCGTCGTCGACGTATCCGTGCTCGACGACACCGACGAGGCCGAGGATCCTGCTCGCCGTTCCGAGTTCTTCCAACAGTTCACGGACCAGGGCTGACTCGACAGGCTCTCCGGGCTTGACATGGCCACCGGGTAGGAACGCCCATTTCTTGCCGCGTGCGCGTGCCACGAGCAGCCGATCGCCGTCGCGGATGACTGCGCGGGCGATGATTTCGGTTGTTGCGGCGCTCATCTGGACCCTTCTATGTCGGATGCCGCCCGTATGGAGGTAGGTGATTTCGGTGCCTACCGTCGAGGATGTAGCGCTTGGAGTGGGCGGATGCCGAGAAAAGGTGCGGCCTTCAGTGCAATCGGGAGGGGAGGGGGCTTGTGGCGGGTGCCCGGCTCGGTTCGCCGCCCGTCGCTTCGAATGGCGGTGCGCTCGAGCGGATTACCGCATCGAGCGCCCGCAGGCCCGGCCCTCGGGTCCGGGCCAGTTATTCGTCTAATGCCGTCGCGTCGAGGCTCACGGCTTCTTCGTGATATCCATGCCCGGTGCGGCGTCGGTGAGGACTGAGTCGGCCGCGAGGACCGTTGCGCCCTTGGCCCGTTTGCGCGAGCGCAACCGTTGCTCCAGCTTGTTCGCCACGAATGTCAGCGTGCTGTTCAGCAGAATCATGACGATCGCGACGACGATCAGTGCGGGCACCGTATTCCGTTCGGACGCGCCGAGTTGCGAGCCCTGACGCACGATCTCGAGGTAGGTGATCTGGTAGCCGAGCGCCGAATCCTTCAGTGCGACAACCATTTGCGAGATCAATGCGGGAAGCATCGCGGTGATCGCTTGCGGCAGCAGGATCAACCGCATCAGCTGCCCCTTGCGCAGCCCCAGTGCCACTGCGGCCTCGGTCTGCCCCTTCGGTAGCGACTTGATGCCCGCGCGCACGATCTCGGCGATAACTGAGCCGTTGTAGACGGTCAGCGCGATCACGACGGCCGCGAGGGCGAGCTGATCGACCTTGAACAACTTGTAGTCGGAGAAGATGTAGAAAAGGAAGATCATCAAGATCAGCACGGGGATAGACCGGGCCACCTCGACGATCGCCCCTGCCACCCACCGCACCAGACGGTGCTCCGACAGCCGGAGGATGCCGAAGATCATGCCGATCACGAGCGCGAACACAATCGAGAGCAGCGCCGCGACGAGGGTGCCCCGCAGGCCGGGCAGCAGGTAGGTCGTCCAGACGTCGGCCTCTGTGAACGGCTTCCACTTCTCCGTGGTGAACTGTCCCTTATCGGCGAAGCCGCGGTAGAACACCCAGCCGATCGCCAACACGGCGATGACGGCGATGACGGAATAGATCTGGTTGCGGATGCGCGCCCGGGGACCCGGCGCGTCGAAAAGAACCGAAGCACCGGTACTCATCGGGCCACCTCGAATCGCTTGGCGAGCCAGCCGAACAGCAGGCCGGTCGGCAGGGTCAGGATCACGAAGCCGAGCGCGAAGATGGCGCCGATAGTGATCAGCGCGGCCTCGTTCTCGTTCATCTTGGCCATCAGAGTCGCGGCCTCGGCGACGCCGATCGCCGAGGCGATCGTGGAGTTCTTGGTCAGTGCGATCAGTACGCTGCCGAGCGGCGCGATGACCGAGCGGAATGCTTGCGGCAACACCACGATGCGCAGATTCTGTGTGAAGCTGAAGCCCAGTGAGCGGCCTGCCTCCGACTGGCCCATCGGCACGGTGTTGATGCCAGAGCGCAACGATTCGCAGACGAATGCCGCGGTGTAGATGCTGAGTCCTAGTACCGCATACCGGAAGTTGTTCTGCGCCAGCGAGTTCGGGCCTTCTGGTGCCAGCTTCCAGCCCATGGTCGAATAGAGGCCCAGCGAGCAGAACACGATGATCAGCGTGAGCGGGGTGTTGCGGAAGATGGTGACGTAGGCGCTGCCGAGGAAACGGGCGACCGGCACGGGGGATACGCGCATTGCGGCGACAAATGTGCCAAGGATCAGGGCAAGGACCGCGGACGACGCGGTCAGCTTGATGGTCACCCAGAAGGCTCCGAGGACGTCATACCTCGAGATCAGGTCGAACACGGCGGATCCGTCCCTCCGATCGGGGTCGGTGCGCGAGGCCGGGGATCATCCTGGCCGCGCGATGTGCAGGGCTTGTAGCGACGGTGAAACCATCCCTCAGCACGTCGAGAGCGATTGGGTGGCCCTTCCGGACCACCCAGTCAGCAATCTCAGTACCGGTTCACCGTCGGCGGAGTCGGGGCCTGGTAGCCCGAGACACCGACCGTCGTGTCGAACGCCTTCTTCCAAGAGCCGTCCGCAATCATCGCCTCGATTGCGTCGTTGACCTTGTCGCGGAGTTCCTTGTCGCCCTTCTTCACGCCGATGCCGTAGTTCTCCGTGGTGAACGGCTTGCCGACGACCTTGTACGAGCCCGCACTTTGCGCGGCATAACCGGCCAGAATGATGTCGTCGGTGGTCACCGCGTCATACGAACCTGCCGAGAGGCCCTCGAGACACAGCGAGTAGGTGTCGTTGGTCTGCAGCTGGGTGTCGGGGTAGTTCTTCTCGATGTTCTGGGCGGGGGTCGAGCCCTTCACCGAGCAGACCTTCTTCCCCTTCAGATCATCGGGGCCGTTGATGTTGCTGTTGTCGGCCTTCACCAGCAGGGACTGGCCCGCAACGTAGTAGGGCCCGGCGAAGTCGACCTTCTCCTTGCGCTTGTCGTTGATCGAGTAGGTGGCGACAATGTAGTCGACCTGTCCGTTCTCGATCAGCGTCTCGCGCTGGCCGGACGGGGCTTCCTTGAAGGTGATGCTTTCCGGCTTCACGCCGAGCTTGCCGGCGACGTATTTGGCGACCTCGATATCGAACCCGCTGTAGGAGCCGTCCTTGTTGCGCAGGCCCAGGCCGGGCTGGTCGAACTTGATCCCGACAGTGAGTTTGCCGTCCTTGGCGTTGTCCAGGGCGGTCTTGCTGTCGCCTCCGCCACAAGCGGCTGCGGTTGCGGCGGTCAGCGCCAGGGCGATCGCCCCGACACCGATTCGAAGCGCACGGTTGATCCTCATCGAGTTCCTTCCCTCATATGGTTTTCGATGGCCGTGATTGTCAGATGGTCAGTGGCTCAATATTTTCCCGAGGAAATCCTTCGCACGCTCAGATTTCGGCGCGGTGAAGAATGCCTCCGGCTCGGCATCCTCGACCACCTGTCCGTCGGCCATGAACAGCACCCTGTTCCCGGCGCGACGAGCAAAACCCATTTCGTGGGTGACCACCAGCATGGTCATCCCTTCTTTGGCCAGCGACACCATCACATCGAGCACCTCCTGGACCATTTCCGGGTCCAGTGCGGAGGTCGGCTCGTCGAACAGCATCACCTTAGGGCTCATCGCCAGGGCGCGCGCGATGGCTACACGCTGCTGCTGGCCACCCGACAGCTGCGCCGGATATTTGTCGGCCTGGTTGGCGATGCCCACACGTTCGAGCAGTTCCATCGCCCGGGCGCGGGCGTCGTTCTTGGCGATCTTGCGCACCTTGAGCGGCGCGAGCATCACGTTCTCGACGATGGTCTTGTGCGCGAACAGGTTGAAGGATTGGAACACCATCCCGACATCGGCGCGCAATGCGGCGAGCGCGCGGCCCTCGGCAGGCAGCGGCACACCGTCGATGGCGATATCGCCGGAGTCGATCGGCTCCAGCCGGTTGATGGTGCGGCAGAGCGTCGATTTCCCGGACCCCGAGGGGCCGAGAACAATGACGACCTGTCCCTTGGGAACTTCGAGGTTGACATCCCGCAGCACATGGAGCTCACCGAAGTGTTTATCCACATTGCGCATCGAGATCATCGGCGCACTGGTGGTGGCGCTCTCATCCCCGGTCGTGGCGGCCCCGGTCGTGTCGGGCGCGGCAGCGGCGTCGGTCATGCATCAAGACCTTAAGCGGAAAATACGAATTTGCCCGAGTTTCCGCGACACACCGCCCCGCCGCGCCGAATCGACACGTGCCTGTAACCTTCCGGTCGGCCCTACTCGGGCCAGCTGGAGCCCTCGATCACCTCGACGAAATCGGTTCGCTCGAAGCCGGGCACGAATCGGGCGAGCACGTCGGCTTTGACATTGCCGAAGGTGGTCTGCGGCCGATCCTCGATGCCGTGCGTGAACGCGGCGAGAATTCGCTTCTTGAAGTCCGGGCGCGGGTGCGCGGCGACTATGGCGTCACGAATGTCGGCGGGCAGATCGCGGTAGCCGATCCCGAGGACATCGAGTTCGACACCCGCGGTGACCAACGCGATCTCCGGTCGCATCCAGTGCGGGATCTCCGGTGTGGTGTGCAGCGCGATGGCATCCCACACCAGCCGCACCGACTCCTCCGGAATGCCGTGTGCGCGCAGGAACGCGGCGGCCTGCTCGGCGCCGTCGATCTCGAATCTGCGGTCGGAGGTGCGGTATTCGTCGGTCAGGCCGAGGTCGTGGAACATCGCTCCGATGTAGAGCAGCTCCGGATCGAACTCGAGGCCGCGACGGGCGCCCTGCCAGGCACCGAACAGGTAGACGCGGCGGGAATGGTCGAACAGCAGATCGTCGGTGGCGTCGCGAACCAGTTCGGTTGCGGCGGCGGCCAGGCGGCTGTCGGGGATGACGATGTCGGCGATGTGGCTCATGAAGACTCCTGGTGTCGGTGTTCTCGTCATCGAGTCTTGTTGCGGCCGAAGGTCGCAGCCATGTCTGTATGGACAGGTATCCCTCGGATTCGGCCATTTTTCCGCGATAGGCTCGCGGTATATCTCGCGAGGTTCGCCACATCGTTGTTTCCTGCCTACGACGGCGTGCGACAGCTCGACATCACCGGACCGCTCGGGGTGTCATCGCTCGCTCTACCGCCGTTCTGACCCGGATCGCGGTGGACCTGTCCACGTCAGCCGCATCGAGAAGCGCGATGTCCTGCGATGGTGGGACTGCTCGTGGTCAGCGGTCCAAGTCCTCGAGTATCGGCGTAACCGTGTCTCGCGCGGGATCGGCCGAGCGGCATTCGGTGAGCAGCCCCTCGCGGACGAGGCGTCGGATGAGCACCACACGCCCTTGTTTGTCGATATGGCCGGGTAGCTGATTCGCTGCGCATTCTCCGGTTTCGAGGAGAGCGCTTGGATACAGAAGATCGTTCAGGTCCACGGTGACCCCTGACACGACTTCGGAACGGGCCTATTGCTCGGTTACGGTTTGTTCCAGATGTTCGCCCGCCGCTGGGGCGTGTCCACAGTGTCCATCGGCATCTGTGGCGGAAGCGGGTATTCGGGGCCCTGGTCGGCGTTGTCGAAATAATCTGCGGTTGCGGCTGAAGACCCGAGTCATGTCCGTATGGATAGATATCCCTCGAATTCGGCTATGGCCACACGAATAGGCTTGCGGCATGTCGCGCAAGGTTCGTCACATCGTGTTCCTGGCCTACAACGGCGTGCGGCAACTCGACGTCACCGGACCACTGGAAGTGTTCGCGACCGCCCGCGACCTGGGGGCGCGGTATCGATGGTCGGTGTGCTCTGCCGATGGCGCGGACGTGACCACCGCGACGGGTCGACTCGCTGTCGACGGCCGGGTCGAGCACGCCCCGATCGACACCGTGGTGGTCCCCGGTTCCGCGGATCTTCCACGCAACCGAATCCCCGTGACTCTGCTGACCGATCTCGCCGCGCTCGCTCCACGAGTGCGCCGGGTGGCCTCGGTGTGCACCGGCGCGTTCGCCCTGGCCGAAGCGGGCATGCTGGACGGCCGCCGCGCGACCACCCATTGGCGACACGCCGCCACGCTGGCGCATCGCTATCGCGCCGTCCGCGTCGAGCCGGATGCCATCCACGTCCGTGACGGACATGTGCTCACCTCCGCAGGCGTGACCGCGGGCATCGACCTCGCCCTGGCGATGGTGGAGGAGGACACCGGCGCCGCCCTGGCCCGCGAGGTCGCTCGTGACCTGGTGGTCTTCATGCAGCGCCCCGGCGGACAGTCGCAATTCTCTGCCGTGCTGCGCACTCCGGCGGTCCGCCACGATCCGCTGCGCGCGGTCGTCGACGCCATCGCCGTCGACGCCGCGGCCGACCATTCCGCACCAGCCCTTGCCGCTCGCGCGGGCCTGAGCATCCGCCACCTGACCCGCCTGTTCCATGACCAACTCGGCACAACCCCCGCCGCATACGTCGAGTCCGTACGCGTCGAGGCGGCACAAGCCCTGCTCGCCGAGGGGGCAACCGTTACCGATACGGCTCTGCGCACCGGCTTCGGCAGCGACGAATCGCTGCGGCGCGCATTCGGTCGTCGCCTCGGCATCACCCCCTCGGCATACCGCGCGCGCTTCCGCACCACAGCCAACGGCACCGCCGAGACCGACACCCATCACGCGTAGCCCGAACGGGCACACCGAGAACCCCCGCTCGGCGCGGGCGAAGGCGAGACTGCCGCGCACCGCTTGATCGGGCGTAGTTGGACGGAGTCCGCCGTTAGTCGCGCTTGGCTCGAGCGAAGGCGAGGCCACCGCTTGATCCGGCGTAGTTGGACGGAGTCCGCCGTTAGTCGCGCTTGGCTCGAGCGAAGGCGAGGCCACCGCTTGATCCGGCGTAGTTGGACGGAGTCCGCCGTTAGTCGCGCTTGGCCCGAGCGAAGGCGAGGCCACCGCATACCGAGGCGCTGAACGGCGCGGATGCCGGCGGCCTTACCCTGGAGAGGTGAATTCGATGGGCCAGGTAGAGGGAGCAGTTCGCAGTTACGAGGTGCGCACCTTCGGCTGCCAGATGAACGTGCACGATTCCGAGCGTTTGTCCGGCCTGCTGGAGGACGCGGGATACGTGCAGGCCGCGCCGGGGGCGACGGCCGACCTGGTGGTTTTCAATACCTGTGCGGTTCGCGAGAACGCCGACAACAAGCTCTACGGCACCCTCGGCCACCTCGCTCCGATCAAAGCCGAACGGCCCGGTATGCAGATCGCGGTAGGCGGCTGCCTCGCGCAGAAGGATCGCGACACCGTGGTGCGCAAGGCGCCCTGGGTCGACGTCGTGTTCGGCACCCACAACATCGGCTCGCTGCCGGTGCTGCTGGAGCGGGCCAGGCACAACCACGAGGCGCAGGTGGAAATCCTGGAATCGCTCGAGGCGTTCCCCTCGACGCTGCCCGCCAAACGGGAGTCCGCGTATGCGGGCTGGGTGTCGATCTCGGTGGGCTGCAACAACACCTGCACCTTCTGTATCGTGCCGTCGCTGCGCGGCAAAGAGGTCGACCGTCGCCCAGGTGACGTACTGGCCGAGGTGCAGGCACTGGTCGACCAGGGCGTGCTCGAGGTGACGCTGCTCGGGCAGAACGTGAACGCCTACGGAGCTTCCTTCGCCGATCCCGAGGAACAACGTGATCGCGGCGCATTCGCCAAGCTGCTGCGCGCGGCCGGACGGATCGAAGGACTCGAGCGCGTGCGTTTCACCTCCCCGCACCCGGCCGAGTTCACCGACGACGTGATCGAGGCGATGGCGGAGACGCCCAATATTTGCCCACAGCTGCACATGCCGCTGCAATCCGGCTCGGACCGGGTGCTCAAGGCGATGCGCCGCTCCTACCGCAAGGCGCGCTACCTGGGCATCATCGAAAAGGTCCGTGCGGCAATGCCGCACGCGGCGATCACCACCGACATCATCGTCGGCTTCCCGGGCGAAACCGAGGAAGATTTCCAGGAGACCCTGGACGTGGTGCGCCAGGCCCGCTTCACCAGCGCCTACACCTTCCAGTACTCCAAGCGTCCCGGTACGCCCGCCGCCGATATGCCCGATCAACTGCCCAAAGAGGTGGTCCAGGAGCGCTACGAACGGCTCATCGCGCTGCAGGAGGAAGTCTGCCTGGACGCGAACCGCGAGCTGATCGGCACCGAAGTGGAGCTGCTGGTCGCCGAGGGCGCGGGCAAGAAGAACGCGGCCACCGCACGCATGAGCGGCCGAGCCCGCGACGGCAGGCTGGTGCACTTCCGCCCGCCCGTCACGGAATCGGGCAGCGCAGGCACGGTTCGGCCCGGCGACATCGTCACCGTCGACATCACCGGCGCGGCTCCCCACTACCTGATTGCCGACGGACCCGTGCGCACCCATCGCCGCACCCGCGCGGGCGACGCGCACGAGCGCGGCGTCACGCCCAAGACCGAACCGATCGGAGTCGGTCTCGGCCTGCCTCGCATCGGCGCCCCGGCCTCGGAACCGGCCGCCGCGGGCTGCTCGACCGGCTGTGGCGCATGAGCGTGCACAGCAAGGCAGTCGCTCCAGCGCCCATCGCGAGTGCGCCGCGGTTCGGCGTGGTGGTAGGCGGGCGGAAATCGTGTTCGGAGGGTGGACGAGGTGTGCCGAAACTGAGCATCGACGAGGTAGCGGCATGAGCGGCGCGCCGGATAAGGACAGCGACGCGACGCGGGGACCCGGGGGAGCGGAGCTCGCGTCCGGCCGCAGCGCGGACGGTGCGAATCCGCTTCCGGCCGAAGGCGAATCGAACCCTGGCGCCTCGGATTCGGCGGCAAATACTACCTCGCGTAGTGGGTCGACTTCCGGTGTCGGACGCACCGATGGCACAGTTGACCCCGGCAGTGCCGACCATGATGACGCCGAACGAAACGAGGGCTCAGTGAATTCGGTCGAGAGCAGCAAAGACTTCGAGCAGTTCCGTGACGACCTCGACGCCGTCGAGCGCCGTGTCGCCGGTGAGATCGATCCCGGCGTCCGCGCCATGGTGGTCGCAGGCGCGGTGTTCGTGCTGCTGGTGTCGCTGGTGCTGCCGCACGCGGGCACCGCACGCGGCTTCGACGTCTTGCTCGACACCAGTGCCGCGAGCTTCGAGCACATCGGCCTGCCGTCCCGGATCTTCGTCTGGTTCGTCGTCATCTTCAGCATCGGTTTCTCATTGCTCGCCCTGATGACCCGCCGCTGGGCACTGGCCTGGATCGCGGTCGCCGGATCCGCCATCGCAGGTGCCTTCGGTGTTTTCGCCATCTGGCACCGCCAAACCCCAGGCGTCGGTGGCCCCGGTGGCGCCAACTACTACGGCGCAGGCCCCGGCATCGGCCTGATCCTCGGCGCACTCGCCGCCATCGTGCTGACCTTCCACTGGGTGCGCGTTGTATGGAGCCGCACCGCACTGCAATTGGCCGCGGAAGAACAGCGCCGCATCGCCGCGGCCGCGGCGGAAGAGCGCGACCGCCGCCGCTTGATGGGCGAGTAACCCACCCGACCTGCCGGATGACCGTTCCTGAAATCGGTCCGACCGGCCGCCTCCCCGGTGTCAGAGGTTGCTGACAGCGCCCTCTGCCGCATCGGCCCATTCACGCCACTGCTTGGCCTGTTCCGAGGCCTTCTCGGCGTCACGCTTGTTGCCCGCCGCGGTCGCCTTCGCCGCCTGCTCCTCGAATTGCGCTACCCGCTCACGGAATTGTGCGGCCCTGGCCATTGCCTCCGGATCGGTGCGGCGCCACTGTGCGTCGACCGCGTCACGGACCCGCTTCTCGATGGCGCGCAGCTTGCCTTCCAATTCCTGGATCCGCTCCCGCGGCACCTTGCCGAGTGCATCCCACTTGTCCTGGAGCTCGCGCAGCGCGTTCCGTGCGGTATCGAGGCCGTTGGCCGGATCGATGTGCTCGTAGGCGTGCAGCAGCTCTTCCTTGGCGATGGCATTGTGTTCGAACTCGGCGTCACGTTCGTTGACGGCGGCATTGCGCGCGGCGAAAAACACATCCTGGGCGCTCTTGAATCGCCGCCACAGCGCCTCGTCGGCCTCGCGCGGCGCGCGGCCCGCGGCCTTCCAATCGGCGAGCAGGTCACGGAACACACCCGCGGTGCCGACCCAGTCGGTAGAGCCCGAGAGTTCCTCGGCGCGCACGCACAGTTCTTCCTTACGCGTCTTCGCGGCCGAACGTTCCCGATCGAGCTCCGCGAAGTGCGCGCCGCGGCGGCGGTTGAACGCCTCACGGGCCTTGGAGTAGCGCTTCCACAACGCGTCGTCGACCTTGCGGTCCACGCCGCGAATGGACTTCCACTCGTCGAGGATCTCGCGCAGCCGATCGCCCGCGGCCTTCCACTGGGTGGACTCGGTAGCGATCTTCTCGGCCTCGGCGCACAGCACTTCCTTGCGTTCGGTGTGCTCGTGCCTGGCCTTTTCCTTCTCCTCCTTGGCGTGTGCCGCCGCCTCTTCGGAGTGCTCGGCGATCGCGGCGAGCCGGCGAGACAGGCTATCGATATCGCCGATCACCGCTGCGGTGGACATCGACTCGGCGATGGTGATCGCCGCCGCCTTGGTCTTGCGAGCATCCGCGCCCGCGGCCAGCCGGGCCTCCAGCAATGCCACCTCGGTGGCCAGGTCGTCGAATCGGCGACCGAAATGTGCAAGGCCTTCGGCGGCGTCACCGGCCTGCCAGGAGCCGACGATGCGTTCGCCGTCGGCGGTCTTCACCCAGGCGGTGCCGTCCTCGTCGACGCGGCCCCAGACACTGGGATCACTGGTGGTCGGGACAACTACAGGATGGGGATGTTCGCCGGGAGCCGGCTTGATGGCGTGCGGCTTGGGATGAGCCTGCGCGGCGCCCGGTTTGGGGGCGCCGGGCTTCGGGACGTCCGAGGGGCGCGGTGTCGTGCCGGGGGTGGCCTTCGCGGTTCCGTTGCTGTCCGTCATTGCTCCTCGTCCCTGCCGCGCGTCACGGCTGCCTGGTTACGCCCTAGCTCATCCCATTGAACCCGGTTCGAGCCCTGCAAACTATCGATCGACGTCCTCACGCGGATGATTCCAAGGGAATGCAACCCGTGATGACCTGGGTTGTAGCACCTCGAACACTATCAATCTCGGCCAAGTTTGCGGCAGAGACACTCGAACCCGACCGGCCGCGGGGTCGCCCGGGGACCGGTACCCGCGGTGCGTGGCACCGGTATTGCGAACGACTACGGTTACGTCGTGTTCTCCATTGCGGCCCTGGTCCCGTCGCCGCCGATCCTCGTGCCCGAGCTATGTGGCGGTGTCGCGCATGTGACCGGGGCGGATCCCGTCGGTGTGCCCGGCCTGCTGCGTGCGGCGGCACTGGAGGCCGCGGGCGCTTTGGCGGTCGCACAGCACTGGCTGGTGATCGGGGCAGGCGCCGCCGACGCGCAGCTCGCGCCCGACACACTCGGCACATTCCGTGGATTCGGGGTCGACACTCGGGTCGCGCTATCGAATCCAGCCCTCTCGACAAGGTCTGCTGACGATGTGCCGGACGCACAGCTTCCGCTGCCGGCGTTGATCGCCGGATGGTTGCGGGGACAGGTCGCGCCGGCCGCGGAGGCCGCGGCCCGTATCGTCGCCGCAGATACCTCGACGGCCCGCTGTGCCGAAATCGGAGCAGAGCTACGAACAGTGCTCGACGATGCACCCGAACCACTGGGCGTGCTGGTGATCGCCGACGGTGCGGCAACACTGTCCACGGCCGCACCCGGCTATCTGGATACCCGCGCCACCGCCGTCCAGGACGATCTCGATCGCGCGTTGGCGGCGGGCGATCGGGCCGGACTGCTCGCCTTGGATCCGGCATTGTGCGCCGAGCTGGCGATGGCAGGGCGGGCCGCCTACCAGGTGCTGGCCGGGCTGTTCGCCGCCGATCCGAGCGATCCGGAGGTCGAGACGCTCTATCGGGACGCGCCTTTCGGCGTCGGCTACCAGGTGAGTGTGTGGCGCCCGGTGCGCGAGCAGGGTGATGCGCCGTGACGATCACCCCGATCGCCGTCGTCGGCCCCACTGCTACCGGCAAATCGGATCTCGGCCTCGACCTCGCCGAGCGACTCTGCGGCGAAATCGTCAACATCGATGCGATGCAGCTCTACCGCGGCATGGACGTGGGCACCGCCAAACTTGCCCCCGGCGAGCGTCGCGGCATCCCGCACCACCAGCTCGACGTACTCGACGTGACCGAGACCGCCACCGTGGCCGCCTACCAGGCCGCCGCGATCGCGGACGTCACCGCGATCATCGCGCGCGGGCACACCCCGGTCATCGTCGGCGGTTCGATGATGTATGTCCAAGCGCTGCTGGATGATTGGGAGTTTCCCGCCACCGATCCCCAGGTCAGGGCGCGCTGGGAGATCCTGCTCGCCGAACAGGGCCTCGTCGCGGTGCACGAGGCGTTGCGGGCGGCCGATCCCGCCGCCGCGGCGACCATCCTGCCCACCGACGGCAGGCGGATGGTGCGCGCACTCGAGGTCGTCGAACTCACCGGCCGCCCGTTCGCGGCCTCGGCGCCCGCCATCGGCGAACCGCGCTGGGGCACTGTGATCATCGGCGTCGATCGGGATACCGCCGAACTGGATTCGCGCATCGAGCGGCGCACCGCGCTGATGTTCGAATCCGGACTGGTCGAGGAGGTACGCGGTCTCATAGATGTCGGCCTGCGCGACGGCGTCACAGCGCGCCGGGCGATCGGCTACGCACAAGTCCTGTCCTATCTGGACAACGAATACGACCTGAACCACGCGCAGGAACGCACCCTGATCGGCACCCGGCGTTACGTCCGGCGCCAGCGCTCGTGGTTTCGGCGGGATCCCCGGGTGCACTGGGTGGACGGCGCCGACCCCGAGCTGGTCGCCACCGCGCTGTCTCTGCTGCCCGCGCAACGTCTCGACAACACAGAACGGACTCCGCAGTGACAAGACGTGTGAGTACCCGCAATGCCTCGGTCCAGGTCTGGCAGGCATACCTGAACAATCGCACCAAACGCCACCGTGACAGCCGTTTTCTCGTTCAGGGCGTGCGCCCGATCACCCAGGCGATCGCCAACGACTGGCCACTCGAGACGATGCTCTACCGGCTCGGCGCGCCCGAGCTGTCGAGCTGGGCACGTGAACTCCTCGACACCAGCGGCGTGCCGCAGGTCGGCCTGGTGCCGGAGCTGATGGCCGAACTCGGCGAAAAGGCAACCGGCATACCGGAATTGGTGGCCGTCGCGGTATCGCGGCAGCCCGAGCTGGACACATTCGAACCCGGTGAGCCCGGTGCGACCGCACCGCCGGTGGTCGTGGTCTTCGACCGCCCCAACTCGCCGGGCAACCTCGGCACCCTGATCCGCTCGGCGGACGCCTTCGGCGCGAGCGGTGTGATCGTCACCGGCCACGGTGCCGACCAATACGACCCGCAGGCCGTTCGAGCCTCCACCGGCTCGCTGTTCGCCATGCCGGTCTACCGGGCCGCCGGCGCCGGGCAAGTGCTCGAATTCCGGGACCGGCAGGTGCAACGTGGCATCCCCACCCGCATCGTCGGCACCGACGAAGACGGTGCGAGCGCGGTCTTCGACCACGACTTCACCGAGGCGACCATTCTGGTGATCGGCAACGAGACCAGCGGCATGAGTGCGGCCTGGCAGGATGCCTGCGACCACATGGTCTACATCCCGATGGGCGGCACCGCCAGCTCGCTCGGTGCGCCGTCGGCCGCGGCGGCCACGCTGTACGAAATTTCCCGCCAGCGCAGGACGTTTGTCAGATGACTCACCCGCGATCAGCCGGGAGCACACCGAACAGAGAGAATGGGAACGTGGCAGACATCGAATTTTCGAAAGGGCACGGCACCCAGAACGATTTCGTGGTGCTGCCCGACCCGGAGGTTCGGCTGGAGCTGACCCCGGAGCGGATCGCCGCGCTATGCGACCGCCGGCGTGGCCTCGGCGCCGACGGGGTGCTGCGCGTGGCGCGCGCAGGCGCACTGCGCGAGCGCGGTGTGCTCGACCGGATCCCCGACGGCATCGACGCCACCGACTGGTTCATGGACTACCGCAATGCCGACGGCTCGATCGCGGAAATGTGCGGCAACGGCGTCCGGGTTTTCGCGCACTACCTGGCCACCAGCGGCCTCGAATCGCGTACGCAGTTCGTGGTCGGCAGCCGAGCCGGGGCGCGCCCGGTCACCGTGCACGCCGCCGACCCGGTCAACGGCGATGTCACCGTCGATATGGGTGTGGTCCGCGAGCTGGGTCTCTCGACGGCCACCGTCACGGGCTGGGCGTTCTCCGGAATCGGGATCGACGTCGGCAACCCGCACCTGGCCTGTGTCGACCCCGGCCTGTCGGTCGATGCGCTGGCCAAGCTCGATCTGACCGCCTCACCCGGCTACGACCCCGACCTGTTCCCGCACGGCGTCAACGTCGAGATCGTCACCGCGCTGGATGCCGACAACTCCGTCGACATGCGTGTCTACGAGCGTGGTGTCGGCGAAACCCGTTCCTGCGGAACAGGAACCGTCGCCGCTGCCGCCGCGGCACTGGCGGACTCCGGATTCACGATCGCTACCGACAGCGGCGAGGTCCGGGTCCGGATCCCCGGTGGCGAGGTCATCGTCACCCTTCGTGGCGGTTCCGCCCAGCTGCGCGGCCCGTCGGTGCTCGTCGCCTCCGGCCGCATCGCCGCAGGCTGGTGGCAGGCGCTCTGAAATTCCGGCCCGGCGCGGCGTTGCAATACTCGGATGCGCTAAGTCGGTGGATCGTGGGACCATGGATCTTGTATGACGAAACAAGAGACGTATGAATTCACGCCGGCAGCCGACGATGACGACTTCACCACGGCCGCCGATGAGGCGAACTTGGACGAAGTCGCCGACACCGGTGACGTAGTAGCCGAGCACAAGGCGCGCATGGCGCGTTCGGGCTGGACCAGAGAATCCAAGTCCGCGGACCCGACAGTCGGCGAGATGCAGCTGCAGGACCGCAGCTCACTGCGTCGTGTCGCGGGTCTGTCCACCGAGCTCACCGACATCACCGAGGTCGAGTACCGGCAGCTGCGCCTGGAGCGGGTCGTGCTGGTCGGCGTCTGGACTTCGGGCAGCACCGTGCAGGCCGAGGCGAGCATGGCCGAACTCGCCGCGCTCGCCGAGACCGCGGGTTCCGAGGTACTCGAAGGTCTGATCCAGCGCAGGGACAAGCCGGACCCGGCCACCTACATCGGTTCCGGCAAGGCCGACGAACTGCGCACCGTGGTCCTGGAGACCGGCGCGGACACGGTGATTTGTGATGGTGAGCTCACTCCCGCGCAGCTGACCGCGCTGGAGAAGGTCGTCAAGGTGAAGGTGATCGACCGGACCGCGCTCATCCTGGACATCTTCGCCCAGCACGCCACCTCCAGTGAGGGCAAGGCGCAGGTCGCCCTGGCCCAGATGGAATACATGCTGCCGCGCCTGCGCGGCTGGGGTGAGTCCATGTCCAGGCAGGCCGGTGGCCGGGCAGGCAGCAACGGCGGTGTGGGTCTGCGTGGTCCCGGTGAGACCAAGATCGAAACCGATCGTCGCCGCATTCGCGAGCGAATGGCCAAGCTGCGCCGCGAGATTCGTGAGATGAAGACCGCGCGTGACACCAAGCGGGCCCGCCGCAATTCCAGTGGCATCCCGTCGGTCGCGATCGTCGGCTACACCAACGCGGGCAAATCCAGCCTCATGAACGCGCTGACCGGTGCGGGCCTGCTGGTCCAGGACGCGCTGTTCGCTACCCTCGATCCGACTACCCGGCGCGCCGACCTCGACGACGGCCGCGAGGTCGTCTTCACCGACACCGTCGGTTTCGTGCGCCACCTGCCGACCCAGTTGGTCGAGGCATTCCGCTCCACCCTCGAAGAGGTCACCGGTGCCGACCTGCTGCTGCACGTCGTCGACGGCTCCGACTCGCTGCCCGCCGAACAGATCAAGGCGGTCCGCGAGGTGATCACCGACGTGATCAAGGAGTCCGGCTCGGCCGCGCCGCCGGAGCTGTTGGTGGTCAACAAGATCGACTCGGCCGATCCGGTGGAGCTGACCCGGTTGCGCGGGGTGCTGCCCGACGCGGCCTATGTGTCGGCCCATACCGGCGCGGGCATCGCGGCACTGCGCGAGCGGCTGGCCGAGGTCCTCGGCGGACTCGATGTCGAGGTCAGCGTGCTGCTGCCCTACACCCGTGGCGATCTGCTCGCCCGCATTCACGCGGACGGCCGGATCACCGCATCAACCCACGAAGAAGGTGGCACCCGGGTGCGGGCACGAGTACCGCACGCACTGGCCGCGGCGTTGTCGGAGTACGCCCACGCCGGGTCCGCCTCGGAGGTTTACGGCGCTCCCGACACCAACGGATACGCCGAGACCACTGGACATCCGGAGACGAGCGCCCCATTGCAGGACTGATCGTCGCAATGCGGAATCGGAGTGTGACGTAACGCTCACCGTGCTGTTGTGCGAGCGTGCACAGCCCGCCGACCATCGGTCGGCGGGCTTTGTGCATTCCGGGTACACAACTGATGCGACGCAGTCGATTTCGTTACGATATCGTCGTCGAATCGACATCAGGAGGGTTCCATGTCGCACGACAACTCCGGCTCGGCCGTTTCCCGTGATCGGCCATCCGGTGACTCGTCGCACACCAGCGTGCTCAGTGACGGTGCGCCGCTTTCGGTTTCACTGACCGACACCGATCTTCGGGTGCTCGACACCCTGCTCGCGCCCCTGCGCGCCTGGACGAGCCCCCGCTACTACGGCCTCGAGAACATCCCCGCCGACGGTCCGGTGCTGTTGGTCGGCAACCACAACCTGATGGGCGGCATCGACGCACCGCTGCTGCTGCCGGAAATTCTGCGCCGCCGCGGCAGGCTAATTCGCGGCCTCGCCGAGAACGTCCTCATCTCGGTCCCCGGTGTGCGCGAACTGCTGCACCACTTCGGTGCCGTTCGCGGCAATCGGCGCAACTGCCTTGCGCTGCTGGCCCGCGGTGAGGCCGTCATCGTCTTCCCGGGTGGTGGTCGCGAGGCGGTGCGCCGCAAGAACGAGAAGTACGTCCTGAAATGGCAGGGCCGGTCCGGATTCGCGCACATGGCGATCGAAGCGGGGGCGCCGATCGTGCCGGTGGCGATGATCGGCGTCGATGACGCCTACGACATCGTCTTCGACGGCGATCATCCCGTGCTGCGCCCGCTGCGCTGGGCGGTCGAGGCTCTGGGTCTCAGCAAAGATCTGACCCCGCCGCTTATCCGTGGCATCGGTCCGACCGTGCTGCCCCGACCGGAGCGCTTCTACTTCTCGGCGGGTGCTCCGATCGATCCTGCGCCGTGGCGCGATGCGGTCGACAAGCATGCTGCCGCAGTGGAATTGCGCGATGTCGTGCGCAAAGAGCTGGAGGAGGAGCTGAAGTTCCTCTTCGCCGAGCGGGAGCGCGACTCCGGTCGAACCCTCATCGGTCGGCTGCGTGGCCTGCTGAATCGTTGACGTCCGGGTCCCACCTGCGCTGTCAGCAAATTCTCAGTTAGTGGCAGCTACGGTGGTCCCATGCGTTGGACACGAAGACGAATGGCGGTAGCGGCGGGTGCGGTAGTGATGTTCCTGGGGGTGCCCGCAGCGTCAGGTGGCCTCGCTACCGCGGTGTCCGCACCGTCGGATCCGATCATCGCCTCCGGTTCACTGCTCGCCTCGCCCCGTTCGTCGGACGGTTCCCGCATCGACAGCTTCACCATCACAAACGCCCGCAACCTCGTCCTCCAGGTGTTCTCTGCCGCTATGGACAAGAACATCGAGGTCAAGGTGCAGCGCCCCGCCGACGCCTCGGTCGCGCGTCCCACGCTGTACCTGCTTTCGGGAGCGGGCGGCGGCGAGGATGAGGCCACGTGGGACTTGAAATCGTCCGCATCACAGTTCTTCGCCGACAAGGATGTGAACGTCATCCAACCGGTCGGCGGCGCGTGGAGCTACTACGCCGACTGGCGCACCTCTGACCCGGTGCTCGGCGTGAACAGATGGCAGACCTTCTTCACCGAAGAATTGCCGCCGCTGATCGACTCGGCGCTCGGCGCGAACGGTACCAACGCGATCGCGGGCATTTCGATGTCGGGTACGCCGGTGCTGCAACTCCCCATCGCCAAGCCTGGTCTCTACCAGTCGGCCGCGGCCTACAGCGGTTGCGCTCAGATCAGCGACCCGATCGGCTGGAACTTCGTCAACACCGTCGTCGCGGCAGGGGGCGGCGAATCCGTGAACATGTATGGGCCGCAAGGTGATCCGATGTGGGCGGCCAACGACCCCTACGTCCACGCCGACCGACTACGCGGCACAAACCTGTTCATTTCCAACGGCTCCGGCATCCCCGGCCAGTGGGACACCCTGAACGGCCCCTACGCCCTACCCGGCGTCGGCGGCCTCGCGAACCAGGTGACCCTCGGCGCCGGCCTCGAAGCCGCCGCCAACTACTGCTCCCACAACATGCAGAATCGCCTCAATCAGCTCGGCATCCCCGCCACCTTTGACTTCCAGTCGACCGGCACGCACTCCTGGGGCTATTGGCAGCAGGCGCTGGTCGCCTCCTGGCCGGTCCTTGCCAAGGGTCTGGGCCTGCCTGCTTGAGCCGGTGGTTGCCAGGATCTCCGGCGACCCATGCTCGCCGTCTCCTGGCCCGAGCTGCCCGAAGCCTTTCATCTGGAGACCGGGCGTTGTCGGAATCTCGAGGGGTGTGCTCACCGCGCCGCGGGCAGGCTGGCCGAGGGCTGCGGCCGCCCGGCTCGGGCTCGTGGTTGCCGGGATATCGATGAGGTCGCGCCATTCGACGGTTTGTCGGTTCTCGCCGTGGTCGAGCCTTGCCGCTCGGGACGCGGCGTTTGCCGGGAATCTCGATCTGCTGCGGAAATCATCGCCACTGGACCAGGTAAGGCAATAAATTTCGGATGCGAAGTGAACTGGCATTCTCTTTCCGGGTACCGTATGTAGCAACAACGGGTCGGTGTGGACCGGCCGCTGTGGTCACTAGGAGGTTGGTGTGGAGCGCACATTGTTCGAACCCGAACATGAACTGTTCCGGGAGTCGTTCCGCAAGTTTCTCGATCAGCACGTCGCGCCGAATCATGCGAAGTGGGAAGAGCAGGGCATCGTCGATCGCGGCGTCTGGCTCGAGGCAGGTAAGCAGGGATTCCTCGGCATGGCCATGCCCGAGGAGTACGGTGGCGGCGGCGTCAAGGACTTCCGCTACAACGCGATCGTTGCCGAGGAATCCGTCCGCGGCCAATACTCCGGCCTCGGCTTCGCCCTCCACAACGACGTCATCGCTCCCTACCTCTCGGAGCTCGCCAACGACGAGCAGAAACAGCGCTGGCTCCCCGGCTTCTGTTCCGGCGAAATCATCACCGCCATCGCCATGACCGAACCCGGCACGGGCTCCGACCTCCAGGGCATCAAAACCCGCGCGGTCCGTGACGGCGACGACTGGATCCTCAACGGCGCCAAGACCTTCATCACCAACGGCATCAACTCCGACATCGTCATCGTCGTAGCCCAAACCGACCCCGACAAGGGCGCCATGGGCTTCAGTCTTCTCGTTGTCGAACGCGGTATGCCCGGCTTCGAACGCGGTGCCAACCTCGACAAGCTGGGTCTCAAAGCCCAAGACACCGCCGAACTGAGCTTCACCGACGTCCGCGTCCCCGGCAAAAACCTCCTCGGCACCGAAGGCATGGGCTTCATCCACCTCATGCAAAACCTGCCCCAGGAGCGCCTCTCCATCGCCGTCATGGCAGCCGCCGCAATGGAAGCCTGCCTGGACATGACCATTCAGTATGTCCGCGACCGCAAAGCTTTCGGCAAACCCATCGGCGCCCTCCAGAACACCCGCTTCGTGCTGGCCGAACTGGCCACCAAAACCACCGCCGTCCGCGTCCTCGTCGACCGTTTCATCGAGGACCTCAACGTGGGCAAGCTCTCCGTCGAGGACGCCGCCATGGCGAAGTGGTGGAGCACCGAGGAGCAGGTCGACCTGATCGACCGCTGCCTCCAACTGCACGGTGGCTACGGCTACATGAAGGAATACCCGATTGCCAAGGCGTACATGGACGCTCGCGTTCAGACGATCTACGGTGGGACAACCGAGATCATGAAAGAAATCATCGGACGGTCGCTGAAACTGTCCTGACGACAAGCGGTTTCGGACTCCCGTCGGCGCCACATGTCAGCCGTCGACGGGAGTCCATATGTTTGGATCAGGCTGAGCTGCGTCGGCGAACCGGGTATATACAGGGGTTTGCCGGCGGACGTTCGAGGGTACCTGGGTCGGTGCGGTCGACCTCTGGTTCAGGCGTGACGTCCGTGCTCGTAGCAGGCCTACCTCCGACTCCCTGGCAACTTGCAGATGTGGGTACCCCGCTCTGCCGCGATCGCCCGTCGGCTCTCGAAAGCACTGCGCATGAACGCGACACACGTGTGGGGCAGGTAGTGCAGCCGCTGCGCGGATGGGTGCTCGCTGCTCTGGACCCCGAACACCGACGTCGTGGTCGCCGCTGAGGCTTGGCCACTGGCTGCTCAGGGCGCACCGGGGTTATGTACTGCAAATCTCGGGTACAACGGAAACATGAGGGCTTCAAGGCATTTGGTGCTACTCGTCAGCGCGCTGGTCACCGCTGTCTCCGTTTTCGGCCTGTCCGCTTCCTCTGCCGCGGCGGCCCCGGGCGGAGCACATGTGGTCGACGATATTCCTCTGGACGGCTCCGTATCCAGGATGGACGTCTACTCGCCATCGATGGATCGTGTGGTGAGCAACAGGGTGATTCGGGCTGTGGGCGGCTCGGCCCCCACCCTGTATTTGCTCACGGGGCTCGGGGGCGGTGTGGATGGGATCTCGTGGTGGGACGACACGGATGTCCGAGAGTTCTTTGCCGGCAAGCATGTCAATGTGGTGATGCCGGTCGGGGGCGCCTACAGCATGTACACCGACTGGCTCACCGACGACCCGGCGGTCGGCCGCAACCGGTGGCAGACGTACCTCACGCAGGAACTGCCCTCGGGTCTCGACAGGAAACTCGGCAGCACCGGACGGAACGCCATAGCGGGAGTGTCGATGAGTGCGGCCTCCGCGGTCGATCTCGCGATCCAAGCGCCCACGGTGTACAGCGCCGTGGCCGCCTACAGCGGGTGTCCTTGGGCTGCGGATCCGCTCGGGGTGGCGATGATCACCGCGCAGGTAGGGCGTGGTGGCGGCAATCCGGTCAACATGTGGGGCGCCCTCGGTCAAACGGTCTGGCGTGCGCACGACGCGTTCGCCAACGCGGGCGCTCTCGCCGGAAAGACCATCTACCTTTCGGCAGCTACCGGTACTCCCGGCGCGATCGATGAAGGCGGGCTGCCCTTCCCGCCGATCGAGGCGATTGCGAGCTCGTGCACGGCGGCCTTTGCCGGCAGGCTCGCCGAGCTCGGTCTGCCTGCGGTGCATGTCAATCGCCCGGAGGGCTCGCACACCTGGGGACAGTTTGAAACAGACCTGCATGATTCGTGGCCGCATTTGGCTCGTGCACTCGGTTCGTGAGATGTCTGCCAGGGCGGGTAAGTCCGCAATCGAGATGAGCTCACCACGTCAACCGAGTGCGGTTTCGAAGGTTTCATGAGGTTAGTAAGGCGGCGATGGAGTCAGCCGTCCAGCCGATGTCTACGCCTGGGCATGTCACCAGGTAGGCGGCGATCTGTTCGGTGGTCCATGCGTGCGAATCGGCCAGACCGGCGGCTAGATGAAGGAGATAGGCGGCCGCAGGCGGATTGCCGGGGAGGTCGGCGAAATGCCAAGGGGCGGTGAGCGTGAGGAGGGGGTAGCCGTCATGAGTGCCTACACAGACCAATGTTTCGTAGCGGCCGGGGCCGAGTGTGCTGCGACCGGTGGTGATTGCTTGGGTCAGGTCGAGGTCGGCGCCTGGTTCGCGGTACATCTCCTGCGCGGCGATATCGGAGAACTGGGCGGCGGTGATCAGGTGGGCACGGACGGCCATCGCGCCGGGTCTGTCGGGGTCGTAGAATGCTCGGCCGCCGGTCCAGACCAGTGATTCGGTGGCGAAATACAGTTGGCCGCGCAGTATGACCGGAACGGAACGTGCCGGGTCGGCAGGGTTGCGGCAGCCGGGGAGGACCAGGGCGCCACCTTCGGGGGTGCCACCCGCGAGGTAGCACCGTAACCGCGGCAGATGCATGTTCGATCCGTAGGCCGCGTACCAGACCAGGCTAGTCCCGTCGTCGGATCGGCCTGCCGTGTGGAAAGAATCGTTGCCAGGCATCACCTCGACGATAGGCACTGCGGCCAGGTCCACGGCGGAGCAACGCGATATCGGGGACAGATCAGCCGCCGAGCGCGGGGTGGCGGAAGGTCGACGGTATCTCGCAGGGTTGGCTGCTCCGCAACCGGTGTGTGCGGTCGGTGGATGTCGGTTTGAGCGGTTGAGTGGCTCAGCTGTGGTGTGCAGTTGGCGGATGACGTGAGCAAGCGGTGGTGCGTGACCGGTCGACGGCCAAGATGAGCAACCGGTGGATACCGGCATGGGCGGTCGGGTGGTTGGGCGGTGGTGTGCGGTTGACGGGCATCGGTGAGAGCGGTCGGGTGGCTCAGTGGTGGCGTAGGACTGACGGATCCAACACGAGCGCGCCCAGGTAGCTCAGCCGCGGCGCGCAACCGTCAAAACGTCCGGCACAAGCGCGGGCGGAATTGGATAACGTTGCACCGCCCGCTGCTCGGTGACGGTGAACCCGGCCGCTTCGATCAGCGCGCGCATCTCGCTGGGCGCTGGAAAGTAGGCGAGGTCCTGCATCGGTGCGGGCTGCAATGCTCGGGCAAATCGGGTGGTGGGGTTGTTCAGCACGATCGCAAGTAGGCCGCCGGGTATCAGAATTCGATGGAATTCGGCTAGGGCGGCCTGGTGAGCGAAGAAGTGGAAGGCGTGTGTGGACACCACTGCATCGAGGGCGGCATCGGGGAACCCGAGGTCTTCGGCCTGGCGATGGCGCCACTCGACGCGGTCCGAGCGAGATCTGGCCTGCTTCGACATCCCTGCCGAGGCATCGCAGCCATAGACCGCTTCCGGCGCCAGATCCGCCGCGATCCGCGCAGCCAAAATGCCGGTGCCGCAACCGACATCGGCGATTCGCTGGGCCCGGCTGAGCGCCAGCTGGGCAATGATCTCGTCCTGCGGCGGTCGGTAGGCGAGCCGCTGCAGGATCGGCGTGTTGTACAGGCGCGCGGCCCTGTTCCAGCCCTGGGTCACCAACCCGTTGAACGCGCGCGCAGTCGCTTGTTGCATGGCAGACATCAACCTCCCCTTCAGTAAGTGTCAACTCCAGACTAGATTGTCTGAGACACGTTGGGAATCTGATTGTCGCCGCTGCTCGACTTCGGCATCGCCGCGCTATCTCTCGGAATTCGGGGTGGAGCTCAGTTCGTCCGCTGTGCGATCTGGATGAGATTGCCGCAGGTGTCATCGAGAACCGCGACGATTACGGGCCCGTGGTCCAACGGCTCCTGTGTGAACCGGACGCCGAGAGCGCGCAGCCGATCGTATTCGGCGCGCACGTCGTCGACGGCAAACGAGGTGAACGGGATGCCGTCCTCGACGAGAGCCTTCTTGAACGGGCCCGCCGCGGGGTGGCCGTCGGGCTCGAGCAGCAGCTCGACGCCCTCCGGATCCTGTGGCGACACCACGGTCAGCCAGCGGGCCTCGCCGAGTGGGATGTCGGTCTTCTTCGTGAAGCCGAGCACGTCGGTGTAGAAGCGCAGAGCCTTGGCCTGATCGTCGACCAAGACGCTGGTCACGTTGATTCGGATCATCATTCCTCCTGGAGCCAGTGGTCTGTGAGGTGCCGCAGGGGCTCACGATTCAGGTGGTGGAACTTGTATCGGCCGTCCCGGCGGGTGCTGATCAGGCCGGCGGCTTCCAGCACGTCGAGGTGCTGTGAGACGGCCTGCCGGGATGAAGCGAGTCGGTGCTTCATGGTGAGCCTGCTGCAGATCTCGAACAGCGTCTGGCCGTCGCGGTCGGCCAGTTCGTCGAGGATCGCTCGGCGGGTCGGGTCGGCCAGCGCCTTGAAGACGTCGCCGGGCTCGGCAACAATGCTCACGCTCGTCAGCATAGGCAAGTATTTACTTGCCTGTCAAAGGTCTCGGCAAGGCCGCCGGGGATGGGCGCGCCGCGAATGCGAGCCGCACAGCCAGGCTGCCACCCGTCGAATCGCCTGCGACGATGCTCTTTTCGGCACTGTGCCAGACAGCGTCCGTGGGGACGACGAGAGGGTCGTACTACTTGACCGAGAGCGCGCCGTCCAGGCCACCGACATCGGTGATCTTCCAGTCGGAGCCGCGGTCGACGGTGACGTTGTAGGTGACCGTGGTCTGCGCCCCGGCCGGGTTCTGTGCGTTCGTGGAGCTGACGGTGACGAAGACTGTCACCCGGTAGACGCCGTCGCGCTCGGACAGGATCTTGGCCGTGATCGGGCTGCCGGTCGATGCCCACTTCAACGGGGTGAGCAGCTCTTGCAACTTCGGTGCGGTCGCATCGAACTTGTTGGCAAGGGCGGGTGCGGTGTTCTGCTTGAGCCGGCCGACCCAGGAGGCGAACTCGGCGTAATTGACGGTGGCGGCGCCGACGGCGTAGTCGGTGGCGATCTGCTCGGCGTGGCGGTTGTCGGCGGCCACCCGGTCACGGTCGGCGAGGTCGCCGCGTGCCGCGAAGAGGAAGCCGGCGAGCGTGACGGCGAGGATCGTCAAGGCAGTGGTGGCCGCCGCCCATACCACCGTGGTGATCGGCAGTGAAATAGACCGCGGTGCGGTATCGGTTTTCGACGCGACCACCTCGGTTGTCTCGGCGTCGGCGGTCTTGGTGGTGTCGACGTTCATTTCGGCTCCGAATGATCGGTTGTCGGACTGCGTTGGCGCTATTTGACGGTGAGTTGAAGATTCAGCGTCCCGTCGGGGCTGGTGGTATCGAGCGCCTGGGTGATGAGGCTGCCGATGTCGAGTGGCCGCACCGCATTCGTCGCGAGCGGGATCAGCGGTTGCAGCATCGGGATCATCGTCGCCAGGTCCGGTCCGATGGCATTGATCCGTTCGGCCAGCTGACGTAGGAACGGGACGAGTCCGACGGTCTCCGGGGTGTCGATGACGTAATCGGCTGGGACGTTGCCCTTTCGGATGACCCGCGCGATCGCGGCCGCCACCTCGCTGACCCGAGGACCGAAGGCGGCCCATGGTCCAGAGGCATCGGTCAGCGCGGGCCCCGACCACGCCATATCGTTCGCGTTGGCTTGGAACGCTATGAGCATCTGGCGGATGACATCAGAGCGAACCAGCAGTGTCGCGGCCAGCAGGTCGGTCGCGCGGGACAGTTGCGGGATGACGGTTTCGGTGCCCGCCAGCCCCTCGGTGAAGGTCGGGATGATGGCGGCCATCGCCTGCGGATCCAGCTGGTTGAGCAGCCGGGTGGCGGTCTGTGCTACCTCCGGGATCGAGATCGGCACCGTGACCTCGGCGGCATCCACGATCTGTCCGTCGCGCAGGTATGGTCCGTCACCGCTGGCGGGGCGGAAGTCGAGATACGGTTCGCCGAGTCCGGACAGTGTTTCGATGCGGGCCATGCTCGAGCTCGGAATTCGGTATCTGTCGTCGACGCGGAACCGCACCGAAACCGTGGTCCCGGTGTGCGACACCGAGGTCACCGTGCCGACCTCGATGCCCGACAGCAGCACCTTGGAGCGCGGCAGCAGACCGCCGGAATCGGTCAGCACCATGGTCGCCTCGGTGTACTCGTTCAGCCAACCGACCCGCACCACCCCGAGGGAAAGGTAGGTGCTGCCGACAAGGAGGATCGCGGCGATAGCGCCCAGGGATGCCATCGAGCCGGGTTTGACCGAGGAGAGCTTCACCGGACCACTCCGATCATCCGCAGCGTGGCGACGATCCGGTCGACCTGGTCGTCGGTGGACATGGGGCTTGCCGCACCGGTCTCCGCCGCGATGCGGGTCAGGTTCACCGTCGGCCCGCGTTCGGCGAACGGGATGACTTTGTCGCGCAGCAAGGCCACCAGCCGATTCAGATTGGCGGGCGCGGACAGGTCGAGTGGGTTGGCGGCCAGCAGCATCGGCACGAAGGCCTCGGCCGCGGCGTCACCCTCCTGCAGGAGGGGGCCGAGCCAGACCACCGCGTGCCCGACGATGCCGAGGGCGCCGACAACGCCGAGGGTCAGCACCAGGGAATTCGCGAAGACCGGGATGTCACGCGCGCCGCGTTCGGACAGCAGGACGTCGAGCTCTTCCCTATTGTCCTGCACCGCCGTCACATCCTGCTGGATGGCGTCGAGGAATCGGCCGACACTGTCCAGACTATCGGCCACGTCCTGGGTGTCGCGGCCGAGCGTCTCGAATATCCGGGCCGTGTCTGCTGGTCGCTCCGGCAGCACGGCATTGCTCCGGTTGATGATCTCCTGCACGCTGTGCAGCGCACCGCCGCCGATGAAGGTCGACATGCCTGCCATCAGGTCCTCGATCTGCAGTGCGGGGCGGGTCTGCGGTAGCGGAATCGTGCCGCCCGGCGGCAGGGTCTCGGCGAAATCTGTCGGGGGAGTGGTGAGTCCGATGTAGATGTCACCGAGGATGGTGTTCTGCCGCAGCTGCGCGGTGGTGGTGGTCGGCAGCCGCACCGACTCGGAGATCTCGACGATCGCGTCGATGCGTCCGGGATGCTGTGTCGAAGGATCGACAACGGTCACGGTGCTCAGTGTGCCGATCTGCGCGCCATTGGCCACCACCTTGGCCTGCTTGGGCAGGTTCAGTGCGTTCGCGAACTCGATCCGGACCTGATAGGTCGGGCCGGACACGGATGCGCCCGGCACCGGCACCGACGAGGGATCGAAACCGCAGCCGCTGACCAGCATCCCCGCTGTGAGCGTGCCGGCAAGCCAGGAACCGGTGCGCCGCACCACTGTCCGCCTTTTCATCGGGCACCCACCGATCCGAGCACGATTGCGGCCAGGTCGACACCGGCAAGGCCGTTGTCCGATGTCTTGCATCGGCCGGGTGTCACCGTGTTGACCGCAGCGCAGATCTGATCGGCATCCGCTTGTGGCAGCGCGACTTTCGGCGCGGCGTAGGTGAGCCGGACCTCGCCGGTCTCCGGGTCGATCGCGCGCTGGAATGCCCCGACCAGGGCCGGGATCATATCGATGACCTGCTTCAGTGATCCGACGCCCGCGCCGAGCAGCCGCAGGTATGGGGCCAGATCATCGATGCCGCCGAGTATTTCGCGGCCGTACTTGCGGGCGATGTCGTTGAACATCGGAAAGTCGACCAGGAGTGAGTCGACGATCTGGATGACCTGTTGCCAGACCTCGTTGACGAAGGCGATGCCGGGTCCGGCATTCAGCAGCGTCGTCTTGATGTCCTGCCAATTGACCGAGATGCTGGTCGAGAGTTCGCCGAGCGCGTCGAGCAGCGCACCGATATGGCCGATGGCGGCATCCGGTGCGCGCAGTGCGGTGCCGAGATCCTGGATCAGGGCATTCATCTTCGGCCCTGTCCCGGAGGTGGCACGCTGGAAGGCGGCGACAGTGTCACGGATCCGGCTGCGCTCCGCGGGGTCGCCGTTGCCGCCGAGCTGGTCGGCCAACGCCGAGAAGGCCGCCAGGGTTTCTGTCATGCTCTTCGGTGTGAATGTCCTTGTCACGCAGGTGTTTCGGTTCCAATCGGGTGCACCGGGTTCGCCGAGCACCGCGAGATTGCGATCGGCGAGGAGAGTGTCGGCGACCGTTGTCGCGATGACCTGCCCGGTGAGCGGGTGATCGGCGTCTACCTCGAATTCGACACGGACGCCGGCACCGTCGGGCGAGAGCGCCGTCACGGTACCGACCGGCATGCCGAGCATGGTCACGTGGTTGCTGGGGTAGAGGCCGACGGCATCGGGCAGGATCGCGCAGTAGCCGATGGTCTTGTCCAGCGGACGGAAAGCGACAAAATAGCCGACAACGGAGAGGATTGCGACGAGGACGCCGCCGATCACGGTGACGAAACCCGGCGAGGCGAGCAGGCGTTGCACGATCAGCACCCCTTTCCCGGCACCGGGACGCAGACGGCAGGTGCGAATATCGTGTCCGCGGACTGGTCGACGCCGATGCCGTCCTGTGGGGTCACCGCGGTCTGCAGCCGGTCGCGGGCGGTGCGCAGGGTGCCGAGTGCGCCGTCGAGTTTCCCGACGAGCTCACGCAACGCGGGCAGCGTCGCCGTGAGCTTGTCGACCATCGGCTGAAGTTGTTCGCGCCAAGACGGTTCCAATGCCGCGATTCTGGACAACAGTTCAGCGGCGATCCGCAACGCTTCGGTGATCTCCGCTTTTTTGTCGAGGCCTTGCACCTCGAGCAGGCCGATCTTGCGGACGAACTGTCCCACGAGCGACCGGTTGCCGTTGATCGCGGTCAGGAACTCGTCGGTGACGATCAGCGCCTGTGACACCTCGGCGTTCTGCTTGTCGAGGATCGTCACGAACGACTGCATGGTGGCGCCTATCCGGCGCAACCCGTCGGGACTCCGGTCGAGGGAGGTCTGCACCGCGGTCAGGTTCTCGCGCAGCGTGCTGCCGTTCACCTCGGCCACCGGTTTCGCGGCATCCTGAAGCGTCCGAACCAGGCTGTAGGGCAATGTAACCCGTTCGGGTGGGATCGGCTTGCTGCCCAGCGGCCTCGTCCCGGCGGGAATCATGGCGACGTAGTGGCCGCCGACAACCGTGAGCATCCTGATCTCCAAAGTAGTTGCGTCCCCGACGAAGACATCCCGATTTACGGTGAACGTCATCCGCACCCGGTCCGGCTGCAGCTCCAGCGAGGAAACCGTGCCGACCGAAATCCCCGCGACCCGTATCTGATTGCCCACCCGGATCGACTGTGCCTCCGACAGGTACGCGGTGTAGGTGTTCTTCCCCAGCGGCAACACATAGAGGACAGCGGTCGCGGCGAGCGCGATAACGATCAGGCTCGCGCCGATCACCCCGAGGCGCAGTTCGCGGCGATTCTTGGTGGCCTCGTGCCGGTCGTGGCCTCGACGCCTGGGCAGCCCGATGGTCAGTTCTTGCATATCGCAATCCTTTGCCCGGCGATCAACACCGCGACCATGGACGGCACCTCGGCATTGCCTTTCGAGCAGGTGAGGTCGACATGGACCGCGGACCCGCTGGCGGGCACCAGCGTCGACAGCGACTGCAGCAGGCCGGGTAACTTGCCGAGCTGGTCCAACGCGGTGTCCGGGTCCGGAAACAGCAGGCGCAGGTCGCGTTCGAGATGTGGGTTGGTCGTCTCGGTGAAACCCAGGGTGGCAAGCAGGCTGTTGAGCGGGCCCAGCGCGGACGGTGCGACGCTCGCGAAGTCGATCAGGCCGTCGAGCTTCTCCTGAAAGGCGGTGAACACGTTGGTCAACCCGTGCAGCAGGGTGATCAGATGCGGTGACTTGCCGCCGATCCTGGTGGAGATCGACTCGAGGTTCGCCACGATGGTGGAGATCACCGTCTGCCGATCGGTCACGTAGGCGCTGAGCTTTTCGATCGCGTCGAGGGCGGGCCCGATCCCCGAACCATTGCCCTCGATCACCGCGAGCACGCTCTCCGTGAACTGGTTGAGCGCACCGGGAGAGAACTCCTGCAGGACCGGTTGCAGTCCGTTGAAAAGCTGGGTGATGTCGAAGGATCCGATGGTGCGATCGGTCCCGATGATGCCGGCCGACGCCTGCTTCGGGGTCGGATGCTCGGGCTGGCGGATGTCGATGTAGCGCTGTCCGGTCAGTGACTGGTACCGGATGGCAAGGGAACTCGCGTCGTAGAGGGGCCGGTCGCTGTGCACCGTGAATTCGACCCGCGCGCGGCCCTGCACCAGCGAGATTTCCGCAACCTTGCCGACTGCGACCCCGAACATGCGGACATCATCACCGGTCTTCAAGCCGCTGGCATCGGTGAAATCGGCTCGGTAGCTGTCGGTATCGCCGCTGATGGGCCGAATAATGGCCGCCGCGATCATGGCGAGCAGGGTGATCATCGCCGTGGCGAACAGACCGAGCTTCCATGCGATCGAGAAGGTCGACGTCGGTGTCATCGCGTTCCTCCCGGTGCGGCGAATCCGGCCTGACCGAGCAGCGGCACCGAGAGTCCGGGGACACTGCGCAGGGTGACCGATGCGTTGAGGGTCGGACCGTTCGGGGTGTCGGCGAATATGCGGTCGAGTCGTTCGATCAGTTCGGTGAGTTCGGCATGCGAGCGCGCCGGGTGCGGCACCGTCGCGGCGATGGCTGCGATGAGGGGCGCGAGCATGTCGGTGTAGCTCGAGAAATGTTGTCTGGCAACATTTCCGATGGCGCCGATGTCCGGGAACGCGTCGTCGACGAGCATGCCGATGGTCGCATCGAATTTTTGCCGGTCGTTCTGGAACACCTCGATGTCCAGCACGGCTTTCAGGAGTTTGAAAGTGGCCGAGGTGAACGACCCCAATCCGTCGTAGAACCTCGCGAATTGGTCGATCAGGAACGAGGAAGGGTACCGCTGAGTGTCGGCGACCGCCCGGCTCAGCATGACGACGGCTTCCAACATCGGAGTGAAGGCCTGCAGGTCACCGCTGAATGTCCGGAGCACCTCGGCGAATTCGGGAGTGAAGACCTCGGTGGAGGTCTCGGTGAGTGCCCGCAGCAGTCGGCCCATGGTCGCGTCGGCCACGCGGTGCGCGTTGGCGCCCGCAAGATCGATGACCGCTCCTGGCCGTAGCGGCGCGCCGCCCTCGGCCCGTTTCAGCGCGACGGTGCTGATGCCGAAGAGATTCTGCGGTGCGTAGTCGATCGCGAGATCTTCGGTGAGACAGGCCGTTTGGGATCGGTCCAGGTCCAGGGTGATCAGCTGGCGGCCAGTGCCGATGCTCGCGATGTCGGTGATCTTGCCGACGTCCACGCCGTCGAGGCGCACCGAGGTGCCCTCGATGACGCCTTCGCCGATGTGCTCGGTGCGTAGCTGGATCTGCATGCGCGTGTCGTCGGGGGCGTTGTGGTACTCGGTCCAAGCCGCTGCCATCGCGACGGTCGCAGCCAGCGCGGCCGCACCGAGCACCTGAGAACTGCGCCGCCCCATGGTGACCCCGGGCAATCCGTAATTCGGCATTCGGCTCACCCCGGGAATTCGATCGAGGAGTTGACGCCCCACAGCAGCAGGGTCAGCAACATATCCAGCGCGATGATCGCGACGAAGCTCGCGCGCACTGCCCGGCCTGAGGCGATACCGACGCCTTCCGGGCCGCCGGAGGCAAAAAACCCGTAGTAGCAATGGATCAGGATGACCGCGATGCCGAACACCAGGATCTTGATCACCGCGGCGAGCACGTCGTAGCCGCTGGTGAACTGGAAGAAATAGTGGTCGTAGACCCCGCCCGCCTGGCCGTGCAGCAATACCACCACAGTGTCGCAGGCCAGGTAGCTCAGAATCAGGGCGATGAGGAACGTCGGCACGATCGCCATCGCGCCTGCGATGACCCGGGTGGTCACCACAAACGGAATCGAGCGCAGTCCAAGGGATTCGATCGCATCGATCTCCTCGGCGATCCGCATAGACCCGATCTCGGCTGTCATCCGGCAGCCGGCTTGGGCCGCGAACCCGACCGCGGCCGCAATCGGCGCCAGCTCACGGGTATTCGCGAACGCGGACACCACACCGGTGGCCGGGCCGAGGCCGATCAGATCGAGCGTGGTGAACGACTGGATGCCGACCCCGGCGCCCATCGCGATACCGAGCACCACCAGCATGGGCACCGTGCCGCCACCGACGACGACCGAGCCGCGGCCCCACGTCATATCGGTGATGGTGCGCATGGTCTCGGCGCGATAGCGGCGTAGCGTCAGCGGAATCGCAGCCAGCGCCTGCAATACGAAGCCGAGCGCGAACCCGGCACTTTCCAACGGCGTCAACACCCGGCCGTGGTTGCGCACGAGGCGGCTGACCGAGCGAAAGCCCCTGGGTACGTAGGGAGTAGCAGTCATTATGCCACCCGCAGCGGCAGGAACATCCCGACGACCTGGGTGATCACCAAGTTCACCACGATGATCGATGCCACCGACAGCACGACGGCCGCATTGACGCCGTCGGCGACGCCGCGCGGTCCGCCGCTGGCCTCGAGACCGCGTTGGCAGGCGACGATGACGACGATGAACCCGAACAGCATCGACTTCAGCAGCGAAATCCACACGTCGGTGAGCACCGTGAAGGAGCCGAAGGTCGCCCAGTAGCTGCCAGGGGTGACGTTCTGCGCGCCGATCGCGACCGCGTAACCGGCGACGATGCCGACGAAGATGATCAGGATGTTCAGCAGCGGCGCGACGAGCAGCATCGCCGAGACACGCGGAATCACCAGTCGGTGTACGGGATTGATGCCCATTGTCCGCAACGCATCGATCTCCTCGCGGACCGTACGCGCGCCGAGATCGGCGGCAATCGCCGAAGCACCCGCGCCGCCGAGCAACAGGCCCGTTGCGATCGGGGCACCCTGCTGGATCACCCCGAGGCCACCCGCCGCGCCGATCAGCGAGTCGGCGCCCAACTGATGGATCAGATTGCCTACCTGCACGGAAACCACGACACCGAACGGCACCGCCATCAGCACGGCGGGGATCGCGGTCACGGTGACCAGATACCAAGCCTGACGCAGCATTTCGGGCCACTGGAATCGCCGCGCGATGATGTCGGAGGCCGCGCCCCGCGTCGACTCCAGTCCCAGGTCGACCACCCGCCCGAACGTCCGCAGACTCGACAGTGTCGTGTCGGTGACGTTCTTACGCGCGATCCGTGCCGCCGTCGGCCCGCCCTTCATTGCAATCGGCGCTTCGGATTCCATCGATAGTCCTCCATCGACCCCCCGCCGTGGACCGCAGCCGCGGCGATCTGGAGGCCTTCCCCAACGCTAGGTTTCGCGGGCGACGGTGCCCATGACGTCACGCGTCACAGTGTTGACGGTTTCCGACAGCTCGTATCAGAGCGATCACCGACGACTATGAGCGTGCTCACGACGTACCCCCGAATGTGATCGATGCCATGCACTGCTCGCGACGACGCTAACACTGCGGAGTAGTGAATACAACGGTATCAATTTCGCCCCTGGGCCGAAGCGCAACCAGGTAAGTTCGATAACCGTCCGCGTCGTCGCAAGATCTCGGATGTCGTTGTGGTGCTACACCGATCGCGCCGACTTCTCGATGCAGGAATACCGGGCAAACATGCCGCGTACACTGGCGCGACGGTCCACTGGCCACGATCGTGAGGCAACGGCAACCGACGACACGGGGTGAGCTGATGACAACCCGACGCGAGGGCATCCTCGACGCGGCACGGGGACTCATCGTGCGGGCGGGGTACGCGAGCGCGAGCATGCATGCCGTCGCGCGTGCGGCAGGCGTCACCCGGCCCGCCCTCTATGCCGAGTTCGGTGACCGCGACGAGTTGTTCGCGGCGCTGTTGGCTCGTGAGGAGGAACGGGTGCTGGCCATGGCGGCCGCCGCGACACCCGAACTTGCCGAAGACGCCGATCTGTCGACTATCGACGTGGCAGTCCTCGGAACGGACGCCGTCGATATCTTTCTCGATCAGGTGCTCGCCGCACCGGAAACCTGGCAGTTCGTCCTGATGCCGGGCGACGGTCTGCCGCCCGCGATGCACGAGCGGGTCACGCAGGCGCGCAATGCGATTCGGGCTCGCAGCGAGTTGCTGTTCGCCGTGATCGCGGCACTGGCCGATCGGGAACTCGACACCGAGATGATGAGTCATGCCTCCATCAGTGTGAGTGAGACGGCGGCTCGGATCATCGTGTCCGAGGACGGACGCGACAAGCGTGCGGCGTTGTCCAAGACCATGCGCTGGATGGCACGCCGGATGGTCGCTGGCACCGGAATCGAGAAGGGATAGTGCGGTGGCACAAGTGAAGCGGGCGGTCGGCCCGCCGGCCCGCCGGCGCTACGCCAAGCGCCTGCAACCCGCGGATCGACGTGAACAGCTGCTCGACGTCGCGCTGAATATCGTTGCCGAGAACGGATTCGCCGATGTCAGTGTCGCGGCAGTGGCGGAGCGAGGTGGGGTGACCCGGCCGGTGGTGTACGACTCGTTCGGTAGCCGCGACGAACTACTCGCCGATCTCGTCGAGCGGGAGACCACCCGGATGCGGGAGGCTGTCGTGCGGGCGATGTCGGAGGTCGACGGTTCGATCAGGTCGGGCGCCGACCCCCGGGATGTGCTGGCGGCAGCGCTCGTTCGATTCCTGGCCGAGGTGCGGGCCATGCCGGAGACCTGGCGGCTGGTCTACTTCCCTCTCAGCGGCGTGCCCTCGACCCTGCGGGAACGCGTCGTGCAGGCGCACGACCAACCGCGGGGCCCGCTGCATCGAGTGCTCGGCGCCTGGCTGACCGGCCGGCCGGACGCCGACGAGGTCGACCTCGATGTGCTGGTGCAGCTGATCCAAGGATTGATCCAGACCGCTGCGCGGCTTGTTCTCGACGAACCCGACCGGTTCGACGTCGACCGGATTCTCGCGCAGTTCGATTTGGTGCTCTTTCAGGAGTCCTGACGCCGGATCAGTCGTTCTCACCGGCTGCTGCCCAGGAACCTCGGGAGCTTGCGATGCACCCAGCCGTGAGGTCACGGCGTCACTGCGGACACCTCGGCTCGTGGCTGCGCGGCGGCAGCAGCCGCGACGAGTTGCCGAAAATGTTCGATGACCTGATCGTGATACGCCCGGATCAGGGTGTCGACCATGTCGATCGCCGCGTCCTCGACCGTGGCATCCGACTGCCACAGTGCGAGCAGTTGCCGGGCAACCCGCACATGACCCTCGGGTTTCAGCGGTTCGTAGAAGGCCGCACCCGCTTCGGGTGTGGCGATGAGGATGTCGCCGACGGAATTGAACAGGTTGAGAAACGCGCTCTGTCCGACCGCGGCGAAGCCGACGCGCAACATGTGCAGCTCGGCCTCCATGATCTCGCTGACTCCTGCCCGCCCGGCGCTGACGAGCAGCTCGAACCGGTCCACCGCGCGCGCCAGTGCGGTCAGGTCGTAGCGGCGCGGGTCTGCGGCCACGGTGCGGATGGTCTGCATGAGCAATAGGTGATCGACATCGATGATGTCGGCGAAGATCTTGGCGGCGCGCTCTGGCAGCTGCCTGGAGTGCCGGAAAAAGTAGTGCGCGGTATCGATTCCGCCGTAGAGGTAGATATCGCGGACGATATTGCCGAGTCCGCGGCGGGCCTCCACGAACCCGAGGGCGGCCAGCCTGCCGAGCGCGCTGTTCGCGGTCGGCCGCTATTCGAATCGATGCAGGCGCCGTTCCCTCCGATTTCGGCATCAATCCGAGTCCCACGATCGTTGCCATGGAGGTGAAGCGGTGATGGCGATGCGTCCGCGGCCGGGGGAACTCGGCCCGCATCGGCCATTCATGCCGCAAAACCCCCGGTAATCAGGCGATTTGCATATTCGCCAAAGCGTCACGTAATGTTCTCCAAGTCAGAGCGACACGGACACCGACCCGGAGCCGAGAAGCCCAGCGGAAACGCTGAGCGGAGGGCCTGGGAAACGAGGTAGGACGAGGAGCGCCTGACCACCCGGCTCGACCGAGATCCCGATTTGTTTCGGGTTCAACGCTGAGCTAAGCTTGAACAAGTGCCTCACCGATCAATCAGAGTAAATCTGGGCGATGGTGTGTGCGTGTGTTCTTTGAGAACTCAATAGTGTGTCGATGAATGTCAGTGCCAATTATTTAATTGGTTCCGGCCTTACATACCCCCCGGTTGTAGGGTTGGACATTTAGTCAGCAAATCTTTTTGCTGGCGTTTTGTTTTGCTAGGTTTTCGGACTCTAGTTATTCTTCTGATTGCATCCCTTTGGGGGTGTGGTTGAGAGTCTTCAACGGAGAGTTTGATCCTGGCTCAGGACGAACGCTGGCGGCGTGCTTAACACATGCAAGTCGAGCGGTAAGGCCCTTCGGGGTACACGAGCGGCGAACGGGTGAGTAACACGTGGGTGATCTGCCTCGCACTTCGGGATAAGCCTGGGAAACTGGGTCTAATACCGGATATGACCAAGAGCTGCATGGTTTTTGGTGGAAAGATTTATCGGTGCGAGATGGGCCCGCGGCCTATCAGCTTGTTGGTGGGGTAACGGCCTACCAAGGCGACGACGGGTAGCCGACCTGAGAGGGTGACCGGCCACACTGGGACTGAGACACGGCCCAGACTCCTACGGGAGGCAGCAGTGGGGAATATTGCACAATGGGCGAAAGCCTGATGCAGCGACGCCGCGTGAGGGATGACGGCCTTCGGGTTGTAAACCTCTTTCGACAGGGACGAAGCGCAAGTGACGGTACCTGTAGAAGAAGCACCGGCCAACTACGTGCCAGCAGCCGCGGTAATACGTAGGGTGCGAGCGTTGTCCGGAATTACTGGGCGTAAAGAGCTTGTAGGCGGTTTGTCGCGTCGTCTGTGAAAACTCACAGCTCAACTGTGAGCTTGCAGGCGATACGGGCAGACTTGAGTACTTCAGGGGAGACTGGAATTCCTGGTGTAGCGGTGAAATGCGCAGATATCAGGAGGAACACCGGTGGCGAAGGCGGGTCTCTGGGAAGTAACTGACGCTGAGAAGCGAAAGCGTGGGTAGCGAACAGGATTAGATACCCTGGTAGTCCACGCCGTAAACGGTGGGTACTAGGTGTGGGTTTCCTTCCACGGGATCCGTGCCGTAGCTAACGCATTAAGTACCCCGCCTGGGGAGTACGGCCGCAAGGCTAAAACTCAAAGGAATTGACGGGGGCCCGCACAAGCGGCGGAGCATGTGGATTAATTCGATGCAACGCGAAGAACCTTACCTGGGTTTGACATACACCGGAAACCTGCAGAGATGTAGGCCCCCTTGTGGTCGGTGTACAGGTGGTGCATGGCTGTCGTCAGCTCGTGTCGTGAGATGTTGGGTTAAGTCCCGCAACGAGCGCAACCCTTATCTTATGTTGCCAGCGCGTAATGGCGGGGACTCGTGAGAGACTGCCGGGGTCAACTCGGAGGAAGGTGGGGACGACGTCAAGTCATCATGCCCCTTATGTCCAGGGCTTCACACATGCTACAATGGCCGGTACAGAGGGCTGCGATACCGTGAGGTGGAGCGAATCCCTTAAAGCCGGTCTCAGTTCGGATCGGGGTCTGCAACTCGACCCCGTGAAGTTGGAGTCGCTAGTAATCGCAGATCAGCAACGCTGCGGTGAATACGTTCCCGGGCCTTGTACACACCGCCCGTCACGTCATGAAAGTCGGTAACACCCGAAGCCGGTGGCCTAACCCTTGTGGAGGGAGCCGTCGAAGGTGGGATTGGCGATTGGGACGAAGTCGTAACAAGGTAGCCGTACCGGAAGGTGCGGCTGGATCACCTCCTTTCTAAGGAGCACTTCTGCATCGCACCCCGAAGAGTCGGGGATGGTAAACGTTGATGCCAGAGACCGTTTCGGAAACATACGTTTTCCGGCGGACGCTCATGGGTGGAACGCTGGCAAGTTTTATCGCATTCGGTCAATCCTCAAGTGGTTGGTCGCGGTGAATATATCGACACACTGTTGGGTCCTGAGAGAACACGCGAGTGTTTCCTCTTAGGCAAGATAACGACAAGGCTGGATCTTCAGTCATACCGCGAGGGTTTTCGGATTCTCGGCTGGTGCTGAGTCAGGGTTTGGCCTTGTGTGTTGTTTGAGAACTGCACAGTGGACGCGAGCATCTTTGTTAGTAAGTGTTTAAGAGCGTACGGTGGATGCCTTGGCACCAGGAGCCGATGAAGGACGTAGGAGGCTGCGATAAGCCTCGGGGAGCTGTCAACCGAGCTGAGATCCGAGGATTTCCGAATGGGGAAACCCAGCACGAGTGATGTCGTGTTACCCGCATCTGAATATATAGGGTGTGTGGAGGGAACGTGGGGAAGTGAAACATCTCAGTACCCACAGGAAGAGAAAACAACAGTGATTCCGTGAGTAGTGGCGAGCGAAAGCGGATGAGGCTAAACCATGTGGATGTGATAGCCGGCAGGCGTTGTCCATGTGGGGTAGTGGGGCTCATTTTCTTATCACTGCCGTGATGAGCGAGAGTAAGAAACCGTTGGGTTAGTCGAAGTGGTCTGGAACGGCCTGTCGTAGAGGGTGAGAATCCCGTAGACGAAAACCTGGCGGCTCTCGTAGTGAGTGCCCGAGTAGCAGCGGGCCCGTGAAATCTGCTGTGAATCTGCCGGGACCACCCGGTAAGCCTGAATACTCCCTGGTGACCGATAGCGGACTAGTACCGTGAGGGAAAGGTGAAAAGTACCCCGGGAGGGGAGTGAAATAGTACCTGAAACCGTGCGCTTACAATCCGTCAGGGCCTGCGCCAACTTCGGTTGGGTGGGTGATGGCGTGCCTTTTGAAGAATGAGCCTGCGAGTTAGTGGCATGTGGCGAGGTTAACCCGTGTGGGGTAGCCGTAGCGAAAGCGAGTCCGAATAGGGCGTTTCCAGTCGCATGTTCTAGACCCGAAGCGGAGTGATCTACCCATGGCCAGGGTGAAGCGACGGTAAGACGTCGTGGAGGCCCGAACCCACTTAGGTTGAAAACTGAGGGGATGAGCTGTGGGTAGGGGTGAAAGGCCAATCAAACTCCGTGATAGCTGGTTCTCCCCGAAATGCATTTAGGTGCAGCGTCGCGTGTTTCACACCGGAGGTAGAGCTACTGGATGGTCTAGGGGGCCTACAAGCTTACCGAAATCAGCCAAACTCCGAATGCCGGTGTGTGAGAGCGCGGCAGTGAGACTGCGGGGGATAAGCTTCGTAGTCGAGAGGGAAACAGCCCAGATCGCCGGCTAAGGCCCCTAAGCGTGTACTAAGTGGAAAAGGATGTGGGGTCGCGAAGACAACCAGGAGGTTGGCTTAGAAGCAGCCACCCTTGAAAGAGTGCGTAATAGCTCACTGGTCAAGTGATCCTGCGCCGACAATGTAGCGGGGCTCAAGTACACCGCCGAAGCCGCGGCATTCACACAATACATCCGCCATTCCCTGCGGGGGGTGGTGCAGTGGTGTGGATGGGTAGGGGAGCGTCCTGTAGCCAGGGAAGCGGCGGAGTGATCCAGCCGTGGAGGCTACGGGAGTGAGAATGCAGGCATGAGTAGCGAAAGACGAGTGAGAAACTCGTCCGCCGAATGACCAAGGGTTCCTGGGCCAGGTTAATCCGCCCAGGGTGAGTCGGGACCTAAGGCGAGGCCGACAGGCGTAGTCGATGGACAACGGGTTGATATTCCCGTACCCGTGTATCCGCGCCCATGATGAATCAGTTGTGCTAAGTGTCCTGAACTTCCGAGAAGACCTTCGGGTCTCGAGTGGAGGGATGCACATGACCCTGGCTGGTAGTAGTCAAGCGATGGGGTGACGCAGGAAGGTAGCTGGGCCAGTCAGTGGTTGTACTGGTGTAAGCCTGTAGGGCGTTGTGTAGGCAAATCCGCACAGCATGTGCCTGAGAGGTGATGCGTAGCCGATTGAGGCGAATTCAGTGATCCTATGCTGCCGAGAAAAGCCTCTAGTGAGTTGGTACACGGCCCGTACCCCAAACCGACACAGGTGGTCAGGTAGAGAATACTAAGGCGATCGAGAGAACTGTGGTTAAGGAACTCGGCAAAATGCCCCCGTAACTTCGGGAGAAGGGGGACCCGGTCTGGTGATGAGATTTACTCTCGGAGCTGGGTTGGGTCGCAGAGACCAGAGAGAAGCGACTGTTTACTAAAAACACAGGTCCGTGCGAAGTCGTAAGACGATGTATACGGACTGACGCCTGCCCGGTGCCGGAAGGTTAAGAGGACCGGTTAGCGCTTCGGCGCGAAGCTGAGAATTTAAGCCCCGGTAAACGGCGGTGGTAACTATAACCATCCTAAGGTAGCGAAATTCCTTGTCGGGTAAGTTCCGACCTGCACGAATGGCGTAACGACTTCTCTGCTGTCTCAACCACAGACTCGGCGAAATTGCATTACGAGTAAAGATGCTCGTTACGCGCGGCAGGACGAAAAGACCCCGGGACCTTCACTATAGCTTGGTATTGGTGTTCGGTACGGTTTGTGTAGGATAGGTGGGAGACTGTGAAGCGGGCACGCCAGTGTTCGTGGAGTCATCGTTGAAATACCACTCTGATCGTATTGGACCTCTAACCTCGGACCATGATCTGGTTCAGGGACAGTGCCTGGTGGGTAGTTTAACTGGGGCGGTTGCCTCCTAAAATGTAACGGAGGCGCCCAAAGGTTCCCTCAGCCTGGTTGGCAATCAGGTGTCGAGTGCAAGTGCACAAGGGAGCTTGACTGTGAGAGCGACAGCTCGAGCAGGGACGAAAGTCGGGACTAGTGATCCGGCACCGGCAAGTGGAAGCGGTGTCGCTCAACGGATAAAAGGTACCCCGGGGATAACAGGCTGATCTTCCCCAAGAGTCCATATCGACGGGATGGTTTGGCACCTCGATGTCGGCTCGTCGCATCCTGGGGCTGGAGTAGGTCCCAAGGGTTGGGCTGTTCGCCCATTAAAGCGGCACGCGAGCTGGGTTTAGAACGTCGTGAGACAGTTCGGTCTCTATCCGCCGCGCGCGTCAGAAACTTGAGGAAGGCTGTCCCTAGTACGAGAGGACCGGGACGGACGAACCTCTGGTGTGCCAGTTGTTCCGCCAGGAGCACTGCTGGTTAGCTACGTTCGGAAGGGATAACCGCTGAAAGCATCTAAGCGGGAAGCCTGTTCCAAGATGAGGTTTCTCACCACCTTTGAGTGGTTAAGGCCCCCCACAGACCATGGGGTTGATAGGCCAGAACTGGAAGCTCGGTAACGGGTGTAGGTGACTGGTACTAATCGGCCGAGGACTTACCAACGAAGAGGCTACGCGTCCACTGTGCGGTATCTGAAACAACACACAGATACAGAAGCATCCTTGCATGATCCGGGTAACTGGTGATTGTTTGGTGTGCTCTCTGTGGATAGTTTCATAGAGTTACGGCGGCCATAGCGGCAGGGAAACGCCCGGTCCCATTCCGAACCCGGAAGCTAAGCCTGCCAGCGCCGATGGTACTGCACTCGACAGGGTGTGGGAGAGTAGGACACCGCCGGAACATCATTCGCGAGAGCCCCCCGACTTCGGTCGGGGGGCTTTCGTCGTTTCTACACCGGACACACACAGACACTTCCCGGTGATTATGCTGACCGGACCGCGCCGAGGGAGTGAAAATGGTTGACGTCAGGCAGGTTTGGCAGAATCCGATGTTCGGCGCTGTCGGCGCCCGGATCTACGATGCGGTCCTCGACCGCCCTTCGATCGCGAGGCCGGTGGGCCGGGCGCTGTGGGGGTGCGACACCGACCGGATGTATGCGGCAATGGATGTCGTGAACCGGATATCGGAAGGCGCAAGCATTTTGGATCTGCCAGTCGGCGGCGGCGTCACATTGCGCCGTCTCGATCCATACCAGAAGGTTCGCTATGTCGCCGCGGACATCTCCGACCACCAGCTGGGCGCGGCGCGGCGCGTTGCCGAGCGCAATGGTCTGTCCGAGATCGAGTACGTGCGTGCGGACGTTGTCGAGCTGCCCTTCGCTGATGCCGAGTTCGACCTCGTGGTGACCTTCGCGGGCCTGCACTGCATGCCAGAACCGGGTGCAGCGATTGTGTCGCTCGCCCGTGTCCTTCGCCCCGGTGGCAGCATGGTGGGCAGCTGCGTGGTTTCGGGTGTCGCCGCTCGCTATGACCGGCAGATTCAGGCTCTTGGTGAGGTCGGTGTGTTCGGTCCGCCATGTACCGCCGACGAACTTCTCGGTTGGCTCGATGCGGCAGGTCTGAGCCGAGGTGACTTCTACTGCAACGGATCCGTCGCCCAGTTCGTCGCAATGAAGCGATAGTGGGGGGCGATACGGAGCGGCGCAGCGGTGTCGCGGTCATGCGCTGACCCCGGCGACGGGGTGTCCTCGGGGTCGCGGTGACTGGGCGTCCCGACCCGGAACAGTTGCCGGACGGCCCGGTCCGGTGGAAGCTGTGCGGTGCGGCGGCAGCGCAGGCGCGGGATTGCTGATTAGCGTGTTTTTGTGATGAAACATGCTTGGTCGGCCATCGTTGGTCTGCCCATCGTGCTGGTCGGGTTCGCTCTACGGGCCTCGGCAGCACCGGTGGTAGCTCCGTCTGATGTGGTCACCATCGACACCGGACAACTGCGCGGCAGGCAGTCTGCCGGTCTGCGGTTGTTCGAGGGGATTCCCTATGCGGCACCACCGGTAGGGGAGTTGCGCTGGCGACCGCCCGCGCTACCAGGGTCGTGGTCCGGCGTACGGGATGCCACCAGCGCGAGGCCGAGTTGTCCGCAGGGAAACGGTGCGTTCGAAGTACTGGGTTCTGGCATCGCGAAGTCGGAGGACTGTCTGTACCTGAATGTTTCGACGCCGCGTGCGCTGCCGGTGGATGGGCAGCAGTTGCCGGTGCTGGTCTGGATTCACGGCGGGAGCTTCACCAGTGGGTCCGGCGATACGTACGGCGCGGGCCCGCTCATCACCGGCGGCGACGGCGACGTCATTGTCGTGACAATCAACTATCGGCTCGGTGCGCTCGGATTTCTCGCCGCGACGGCGCTGGATGACGGCTCCGGTTCCGGCAATTACGGTCTGCTCGATCAGCAGGCCGCATTGCGGTGGGTGCAGCACAATATCGCCGCGTTCGGCGGCGATCCGGATCGGGTCACCCTGGTCGGCGAGTCCGCGGGCGCCAGTTCGGTGTGTTCACAGCTTGCCGCGCCGAGCTCGCGGGGACTGTTCCAGGCCGTGATCATGCAGAGCGGGCCGTGCGCGGGTGCGGTGCCGATGGCTCGAGCGATGAGCGATGGCGACGCCTATGCGGCGCGGCACGGCTGCTCTGGATCGGATGTCGCGGCCTGTCTGCGTGGGCTGCCCGATGATGTGTTGGTGGCGGATCCGGTCACCGATACTGTGTCAGGTGGCGCGTTCCTGCCCAGTGGTCCGCGGGCGGCCATGCGCGGCGGCGCCATACCGCAGCTGCCGATTCTGGTTGGTGCCAACCACGATGAGATGGCACTGCGGGTGTACACGAGGTACGGGCTGGGCATGCCATTGACCGCCGAGGGGTATCACGACGCGTTGGTCGCTGCCATGCCGGATCTGACGCCGGAGCAGATCACCAGCGTCGAACACCGATACCCGGTGTCGGACTACGCGCAGCCCGCGCTCGCCCTGACGAGGGCGTGGACCGATCGGGTGCTGTCGGGGCTGATCGTCGAACTTGTGGAATTGAGCCGCACCAACCCGACCTATGTGTACTCGTTCGACGATCCCGCGCCGCTCGGGCCACCTTCCACTTTCCCGATGGGCGCTTATCACGCGAGCGAGTTGCTCGGGCTGTTCAGCATGCGGGACCTGAGCTGGGTCTACAGCGCGGTGACCAGCCTGGATCAGCAGCGCCTGGCCAGCGAAATGCGAAGGTACTGGGGTCGTTTCACGATCGCAGGCAGTCCCGATCCGGCCGGACTCCAACCCATCCCGGCCTACGATTCGGCCGCGCCGCAAGTCATGTCGTTCCGACCCGGCGGAAGCAGGCTCGTCGACAACTATGCCGCCGAGCATCAGGCGGACTTCTGGTCGACTATGCCGACGCGGTGGTAGTCGACGCGGTGCGCGGGCCTCGGGACCTCGCGCACCGCAATGACTCTCGCGTCAGATCTTGCGGATGACGGTGACGACCTTCCCGAGGATCCGCGCGTCGTTGCCCGCGATCGGCTCGAACAGCGGGTTGTGCGGCATCAGCCAGACATCCTTCCCGGTGCGTTTGAAGGTCTTGACCGTCGCTTCGCCCTCGATCATCGCGGCCACGATGTCACCGTTATCGGCGACGTTCTGTTGACGCACGACCACCCAGTCGCCGTCACAGATCGCCGCGTCGATCATCGACTCACCGACGACCTTGAGCAGGAACAGTGATCCGTCGCCGACCAATTCACGGGGCAGCGGGAAGACATCCTCGATCGCTTGTTCGGCCAGGATCGGGCCACCGGCGGCGATTCGGCCGAGGACCGGGACGAAGGTCGGTGTCGGCCTGTTCGGGTCGGATTCCTCGACCGAGGACAGGCTGGTGACCGCGCGGACTGCCTCGTCGAGACCGCGAACATCCACGGCGCGTGGACGATTCGGGTCGCGGCGAAGAAAGCCTTTGCGTTCCAGCGTCCTGAGTTGGTGGGCCACCGACGACGTGGAGGTCAGCCCGACGGCATCGCCGATCTCCCGGATGCTCGGCGGGTAGCCGCGCTCGCTCACCGAGGTGCGGATGACCTCCAGTACCTTGCGCTGACGCACGGTGAGATCCGCCCCGGCCCCGGATGGGTCGGTGCCTCCTACGCTCTCGTCGCCCGTGTCGTCTGTGTGGCTCACCGCAACCGCCCTTCACCCGTCGTTGATTTCGTCTTACGAATCTAGTCCGGTCGAGCCGATGTTTCAAACATCTGTTCGAGGCATGTCGGGCGTTTCTACTGACTTTGTCGATGTCTCGTGGTAGAAATCGAACACAAGTTCTTCGAACACTTGATCGAATAGCTACCCCATCGAGTCTCCAGTCAGCAGCCCACCACGGAGGTTTGTCCGATGAGCACAGCGATCAGCGACATCAGCACCATCGGCGCGGCCGGCGCCGTCGAATCGGCCCAAGGCCGGGCCGATGTCGATCTCGGTTTCGATTCTGTTCCGCGGGTGCAGCGTCCGCATCGCGGTGCGGTGCGGGTGTTCGACTCGGCGCAGTGGTCTGTCGCGGACCGACGCCCGCGTGGAAACCGGCCGCGTGGCACGGTGGCGTTGTACGAGCGTCGGGTGCGGACGACGCCGTCGGTGCAGCAGGCGCGGGGCCCGCACCCGGCGGAGATGGTCGAGCAGGCTCAGGTCGGTTTCGCGGTGCTCGCGGTGGCTGCGTTGCTGAGTGCGTTGGTTGTCACGGCTTTGGTCGGACTCGCGCACCTGCGGGAGGGCGCTTTCGACAAAGGCGAGCCGACGACGGTGCCCGCAGTGTTCGAGCAGGGTGTCGACGGGCAACTCGTCCCCGACGTTGCTGGGGTCGGGGTGCCGCGCTAGCGCGGGCCGCTGTGGCGGAGGGCATCGACCGATCCGCTACCGATGGTGGCCGAATTTGTTGATCGCAAAGTAGAACATGTTGCTACTGTCCTGAAAACGTGACTCAGGCAACAGGATTCCATGCGATGACGCACCTCAGTACCGCTCGAACCATCGGCACTACCGACCGACCGAGCGCCGGCGGACGATCAGGCGGTTCCGATCGGCCCGGCCTGATGAATCGGCTCAGCTCGGCCGGACACCGCGCTCGGCCGTTTGCCCGGGTCGTTGGGCTGTTCGCCTGTCTCGTTGTCGGGTTCACGACTATTCCCGCCGCGCATGCGGCTCCCGCGTATGAGGCATATTTGGATCTGCCCACGATCAACGGCGACGGCGGTGCAGGCGGCGGCCTGAACCCGGTTGTCCCGCTGGACGAACCGGCCTTGCGCGCGGCGCTCGACGAAGCCAGAGCCGACGAGGTCGCCCCGCAACGGTATGCCACGCTCCTACATCAGTACTGGCTGGTGGTCTCCACCCGCAACGCCGCGATAGACCTGGCGACCTGGAATCCGGCGCGCGGTGTGCGCGCCAACCAGAACACTTTCAATCTGGTGTATGTCAACTACTTCCGGCTCGCCAACCAGCATCCGGAGTTCTGGTGGGCGGGCCTCGCCGGCATCGCGGGTGGCTCCTTCGCCTCGGGATTCTTCGATCTCGATGATATCGGTGGTGTGCTCGACGTGCCCGGCATCCATCAGTTCGGCAATGCGGTGGCCGACCTGTTGCGCGCTACCCCAGAGGAATTGGTGCGCAAGGTGCCTGCGGACATCAGGTTGCTCGCCACCGAGGGCGCACGCCTGAGCGCCGAGGACCTCGCCTGGTATCAGACCCGGTTGATGATCATGCAGAAGCACATCTTCACCGACCTGGTGCCCATGCATGAAGCCTATGTCGCGCTGGGGATGGCGGGGATCGATGAGATGTATGCCGCGGGGGTGATCGACGCGGATATCCGTGCCGCCTGGCAGTCGATCGACTCGCACACACCGGGCGGGTACGAAGACGCGCTGGTCCGGATGACCGATCGTGAACAGAATCGCGTCATTGCCGATCAGTGGGACGCGACCTCCGCAGGCCGCGGCACGATCGGTCGGGTCCTCACCTACATGAGCACCGTGGTGGGCAAGCCTGCCGTGCCGGGCGTCCTGGCGCCGGGAGTGTTCGCCCCGGCGACCGTCCGCGCCGACGTTGGCGGACGCACCGTGGCGCTGCGCACCCCGCTGCCGGACTTCAACTGGGCCGACCGGGACACCCGCTGGGCCTACATCACCGGCGACCTGGTGCCGCGCCATGTGGACATGGAGCGCAATCCGCCGTTCGCTGCCGCCTGGCTCGGTGAGTCGTTCTGGAACAAGCTCGCCCGCGGCAGGATGATCCAGCGAATCCCCGAACTTATCGCGGACATGACAACGCAGTGGCGGATCGGCGAGTGACGCGAGGGAAAGCCACCGACCCGGCCCGGGTATCCTCGAAGTGCTATGGACGTATAGGTCTAGACCCCTGTACACGTGCTCGCCGGAATGGTCACCCCAATCGGAGCCCGGCCCGGACGCGAGTGCGCGCATCGACGAAGGATCTCCCGGATGCATTGCCCGTACTGCCGACACCCTGACTCACGGGTCGTCGACTCGCGTGAGGCCGAGGAAGGTGCCGCCATCCGCCGCCGTCGTTCCTGCCCGCAGTGTGGCAGACGCTTCACCACGGTCGAGACCGCGATTCTGTCTGTGGTCAAACGCAGTGGCGTCACCGAGCCGTTCAGCCGCGAGAAGGTCATCCGCGGCGTGCGTCGTGCCTGCCAGGGACGCGAGGTCGCCGAGGATGCGCTGAACCTGCTGGCCCAGCAGGTCGAGGACGCCGTGCGGGCCAAGGGTTCGCCGGAGGTGCCGAGCCACGAAGTCGGACTGGCTATCCTCGGCCCGCTGCGTGATCTCGACGAGGTCGCCTACCTGCGCTTCGCCTCGGTCTATCGGTCCTTCACCTCCGCCGACGATTTCGAGCGCGAGATCGCGGACCTGCGCCGACATCGGGACGAGGCGACTGTCGCGGCGACCGTCGACTGACGCCACGCTGAACCAAACGGCCGTACCTAGCGACGTACCGTGTCGATCGCCTTCTCGATGCGCTTGGCCGAGACCGGGTACGGTGTGCCGAGCTTCTGGGCGAACAGGCTGACCCGGAATTCCTCGATCATCCACCAGATTTCGGTGACGGCGGTGGCGTGCTTGCGGTGTTCCGGAAGGACAGCGATGAGCCGGTCGTAGGCGGCCAGCGCCCGGTCGAGCTCGATCGTGGCCTGACGGTCGCGGACTGCCGAGCCGGGCAGTGACTCCAGGCGGACGGTCGCTGCCCGCAGATACCGGGGCAGTTCGCGAAGCCGGGTGCCGCCCCATTCGGAGATGAAGCCGGGGAACACCAGCTCGCCGAGCTGATGGCGGACATCGTCGGCGATGTCGCGGTCGGTGGCTGCCGCGAGTGCCACCGAAAGCTGGTGTGCGCCAGCAAGGACCGGGACCACGAGGCGCACGTAGCGGGTGACGGCGTCGGCGAGCTTCGGCCGGATAGCGGCGACGAGGGCGTCGAAACGGTCGGGACTGCGAACGGGACCGCCCGCGGCGGCGATGAGTTCGTCGGCGGCCGCGGCCCGGCAGTCCTCGACGAGGGCCTCCAACGAACCATACGGGTTCTGGCTCAGCGCAAGCCGGTCCGCGGCGGGCAGCCCGGCTGTCACGGTACGCGGCGAGGTGGGAATCGCACGCAGCACCAGCGCGCGCGTGCCCGCCCGCATCGCGGCGACCTGTTCGACCGGCGAGCTGAGCACCCGCACGGCGACACCGTCGCCCTCCGGCACCAGCGCCGGATAGCCGGTGACCGTCTGACCGGCCACTTCGCGGCGAACGGTGGATTCGACCGTGCCGAGGGACTCCGAGGTCCACACCGTGGCAGGGGCCCGCTCCGCGCCTGCGGTGGCGCGGGCGACGGAGGCGGAAACCTGTGCGGCCAGCTGGGTTTTCAGCTGAGAGAGACTCTTGCCGCTGGCCAGGGTGCGCCCGGAGGCGTCGGTGGCCGCGAAGGTCATGCGCAGATGGTCGGGCAGAGCGGCAGGGTCGAGATCCTTCGGCGTGATCGTGACAGAGCCGAGGCGCGACAGCTCCCGTGCCAGACCGGTGCGCAGCGGTTCGGCGCGCGGGGTGAGCGCGGCGAGTGCCGCCGCGGCGAAGTCGGGCGCCGGAACAACTGTGCGGCGCAACGTCTTCGGCAGTGTCTTGATCATGGCGGCGGCGAGTTCGTCGCGCATGCCCGGCACCAACCAGTCGAACCCGACCGGCCGAACGTGGGCCAGCTGTGCTACCGGGATGCGGACCGTGACGCCGTCGTCGTCGTTGCCCGGCTCGAATTGGTAGGTGAGCGGGAAGCTCAGCTCGCCCTGACGCCACGCATCGGGGAAATCGGTCGGATCGAGGGTCGCCGTGCCCTCGTTGACGACGGTGTCGGTCGAGAAGTCCAGCTGGGCGGGATCTTTACGCTTCGCGGTGCGCCACCAGGTGTCGAAATGCCGCACCGACACGATGTCGGCCGGGATGCGCCGATCGTAGAACTCGAAGAGCACCTCGTCATCGACGAGAATGTCGCGCCGACGGGCACGATGCTCCAGATCGGCCACATCGTCGAGCAGGGCGCGGTTGCGGTGGAAGAACTCGTGGTGGGTTTGCCATTCACCCTGCACAAGTGCGTGTCGAACGAACAGTTCGCGCGACAGCTCAGGATCGATTCGCCCGTAATCGACGGGGCGGCTGGTCACCAGCGGGACGCCGTAAAGAGTGACGCGCTCGTAGGCGCGGGCGGCGCCGCGCTTGGCAGACCAATGCGGTTCGGAGTAGGTGCGTTTCACCAGATCTCCGGCTAGGCGCTCGGCCCATTCCGGTTCCACCCTGGCGGCCATCCGGCCCCACAGCCGCGATGTCTCGACCAGTTCCGCGGCCATCACCCAGCGCGGCGGCTTCTTCGCGAGGGAGGAGCCGGGGAAAATCATGAACTTGGCGTTGCGTGCGCCGACGAACTCGCGTGATTCCGCTTCTCGGACACCGATATGCGACAGCATGCCTGCCAGCAGTGCCTGGTGGATCGAGGTGGAATCCCAGGGGGTGCCGTCATCGTCGAGGGGTGCTGCCTGCACTGTGGACTCGGGCTGTCTACCACGCCGCGATCCGGTCTGCTGTCCGGATGCGGCAGCAGTGGAAGCGTTGTCGGCCTTGGGGTTCGATGCACGTCTGTCGCGGCGTCCGCGGCGCGGGCCGGGATCGCCATCTGCTGGGGAATCGGATATCCGGCCGCCGGGGGCGCCGCCGTCGGGCTGTGTCGACCAGCCGAGTCCCCGCGTGATGGTCCGCAGTTGCCCATGTAGGTCCTGCCATTCCCGAATGCGCAGGTAGTGCAGGAACTCGTCGCGACACATCCGGCGGAACTGGTTGGCGGACAGCGATTTCCGCTGCTCGGTAAGGTACTCCCATAGCCGTAGGTAGGCGAGGAAATCCGAGCCCTCCACGACGAACCGTGCGTGCTTGGTGTCGGCGGCCTGCTGGTGGTCGGCGGGGCGTTCACGCACATCTTGGATCGATAGCGCGGCCACGATGACCAGGACGTCGGCCAGGCAGCCGTTTCGGTTCGCCTCGACAAGCATGCGCGCCATGCGCGGATCGACCGGTAGTTGCGCCATTTCGCGCCCGATCGGCGTCAGCGTCAGCGTGGCGTCGCCCGTCGGCTCGCTGTCGAGAACCGGTGTGTGTGCGGCGCTGTCGTCACGCTGCTGTTGCTCGCCTGCGCCCCCGTCGGAACCGCGCTGTGCCCGGTAGTCGATTTCGGTCGACGTGGGTCGCCGCCGCGTGGGTTCGGCCGTAGCGCGCGGAGCGAGTGCCCCGAGTTCCTCCAGCAATGCGATGCCGTCGCGGATGGCGCGACGGTCCGGCGCCTCCACGAACGGAAAGTTCTCGATGTCACCGAGGCCGAGCGCGGTCATCTGCAGGATCACAGCGGCCAGATTGGTGCGCAGGATCTCCGGTTCGGTGAAGGCGGGCCTGGATTCGAAGTCGTCCTCGGAGTAGAGGCGAATGCAGATGCCGTCGGCCACGCGACCACAGCGCCCGGCGCGCTGCCGGGCCGAGGCTTGCGAGACCTCTTCGATGGGCAGGCGCTGCACCTTGGTGCGCATCGAATACCGGGAGATGCGCGCGGTGCCGGGGTCGATGACGTAGCGGATGCCAGGCACGGTGAGCGAGGTCTCCGCGACATTGGTGGCGAGCACCACACGACGCCCGGGATGTGGGGCGAACACCCGATGCTGCTCGGCGGTCGACAGGCGCGCATACAGCGGGAGGATCTCGGTGCGCGGGAGCTTCAGGTCGCGCAGCGCGTCTGCGGCGTCGCGGATTTCGCGCTCGCCGGACAGGAACACCAGGACATCGCCGTCGCCCTCGGTGAAGAGTTCACCGACCGCGTCGCCGATGGCGTCGACCGGGTCGCGGTCGACGACCCTGGTGTCTTCGTCGTCTTCTTCGTCGGAGGAACCGGGTAGTTCGAGCGTGAGTGGCCGGTAGCGGATCTCCACCGGATAGGACCGGCCGGAGACCTCGACAATCGGTGCGGGAGTGCCGGATTCGTCACTGAAGTGGCGTGCGAACAGTTCCGGGTCGATGGTCGCGGAGGTGATGATCACCTTGAGATCGGGCCTGCGCGGCAGTAACTGTTTGAGGTACCCGAGCAGGAAATCGATATTGAGGCTGCGTTCGTGCGCCTCGTCGATGATGATCGTGTCGTAGCGGCGCAGCAGCCGGTCACGCTGGATTTCCGCGAGCAGGATGCCGTCGGTCATCAGCTTGACCAGCGTGCGATCGGACGCCTGATCGGTGAACCGCACGGTGTAGCCGACAACGTCACCGAGTTCGGTGCCGAGCTCCTCCGCGATGCGTTCGGCGACGGTGCGTGCGGCTAGCCTGCGCGGCTGGGTGTGCCCGATCGTCCCGCGAATGCCGCGGCCGAGCTCCAGGCAGATCTTGGGGATCTGGGTGGTCTTACCGGAGCCGGTCTCGCCTGCCACGATCACCACTTGGTTCTCGGCGATCGCCTTCGCGATGTCTCCGCGGCGTGCGGAGACCGGCAGCTGTTCGGGGTAGCGGATTTCGGGTACCGCTGCGCGGCGGGCCTCGATGCGTCCCTCGGCCGCCGCGATATCGACCGCGACGGCGCTGAGATCGTCGCGACGGGCCCGGTCCAGGCGTCGGCGCAACCGGTGTTCGTCGCGGAGGGTTACGGCGGCCAGGCGGTCACGAAGCTCGCGGAGAATCGGGTCGGCTGTCCTGGTCATTGCGTCTACCAGCGTAGCGAAACGCTCCTGCGGACCGCTCGTTGAACCCCGGTCGGGCCCGGGCATCCAGCGAGCACACCGTGCGTGACGGCGGTGGCACTGCGATTCCGACGAGCTGGGTTCACCCGTGAAAGCCATCCTGATGTGCGACGATCCAGAGATGACCGCCGGTGCTGCTTCGCTGTGGATTCGTATCCCGCGCTTCGCGTTTGCCGCACTCGGCATCTTCGCGCTGGTGTGGATACCTATCCGCAACCTAGACGACGCCGGCTTCTCCGTCGCCAACTACGTCAGCTACTTCACCATCCAATCCAATGTTCTCGCTGTCATCGTCCTGCTGGTCGGCGCCGTGCGTGACCCCCGTGATCGCCGTTGGCAGGCCATCCGTGGCGCGACCACGCTGTACCTGCTCATCACCGGCGTCGTCTATGCCGTCCTGCTTGCCAAGGTCGACGTGATGCTTACCGACAAGTGGATCAACGACGTCCTGCACCGCATCCTGCCCATCGTCGTGGTGCTGGACTGGATCCTGGTCCCCGCGACCCTCGGCATCACCAGCACACTGGTCGGCGCCTGGCTGATCTACCCGGCCGGCTACGGCGCCTACACCCTCATCCGCGGCGCGATAGTCGACTGGTACCCCTATCCCTTCCTTGATCCCCGCGAGCAGGGCTACATCTCGCTGATCATCGGTCTGGTCATCCTCTCGGGCGTCTTCGCCCTGCTTGCCATAGCCGTTGTCTCTCTCGGTGTACTCACTGCCCGCCGGCGCGAACCTGCCACGACGGACTGAGCGCGTTCACTCACCCCTCGGGTGCGTTCGAATTCGGCTGGGCGCGTCCGACATTGGACTGGTCCGCACCGACAATGGCCAACACGAAGGTGCACCGCTCGGCTCCGGCACCCCCTGAGCAATGGTCTGGCAGTTCCCACGCTATGCAACAATCGCACCGTGAACGCCGTCGGGATGGCTCCATGGTGGGTTCGTGTCCTGCGTATCGGGTTCGCTGCGCTGGGGCTGGTGGCGCTGATCTGTGGTCCTATCCACGACCATGGATCGTTCGGCTACTCACTGGACAACCATTTCAGCTATTTCACGATCCAATCGAACATTCTCGGAGTGATCGTGCTGCTGGCCGGCGCGCTGCTCGATCCGATCGATCAGCGGTGGCAGCTGGTCCGCGGCGCCGGCACGCTGTATCTGGTCATTACCGGCATCGTGTACGCGGTACTGCTCGCGCACATCCACGCCGGGACCGAACAGCGCTGGTCCGATGACGTGCTCCATCGGATTATGCCGATCGCGATGATCGCGGATTGGGCGCTGGTGCCGGTGGCGATCAGGGTCAACGGTCCGCTGATCGCGGGCTGGCTGGCCTACCCGGTGGCATATAGCGCTTACACCCTGTTCCAGGGCGTTTTCGTGGAGTGGTATCCGTACCCGTTCATCGCCTTGTGGCGTCAGCGGTATGTGTCGATGACCATCGGCTTGGTGGTTCTGGTTGTGGCGTTCGCGCTGCTCGCGGGTGCCGTCGCCGCCCTCGGCGATCTGAGCAGCCGCTGGCGGGGTGCGGACGGTTGATTCGGTTCTCGAGGTAAAGGTGGTTGGTATGAGTGCGCTATGGCATGGGTTCGCCGATATGGGTGCCGTCGAACGGGACGGGGCATTCGTTGTCGCGCGCGGGGAGGGCGCCTACATCTGGGACGAGGCTGGTACCAGGTATCTGGATGCGACCGCGGGCCTGTGGTTCACCAATGTCGGGCACGGGCGCGCCGAGATCGCCGATGCTGTCGCCGCGCAACTACGCACCATCGCGCACTACTCGAACTTCGGCGACTTCGCCGAACCCACCACCCAGCTGCTCGCGGAGAAGCTGGCGACGATTGCGCCGGTGCCCGACAGCAAGATCTTCTTCACCTCCGGTGGTTCGGATTCGGTCGACACCGCGGCGAAGCTGGCACGGCGGTACTGGCACGAGATGGGGCGGCCGGACAAGACGATCGTGGTCGGCCGTCAGCGCGCGTATCACGGAATGCATGTCGCGGGAACGGCGTTGGCGGGCATCCCGGTCAATCGGGAAGGCTACGGCGAACTGATGGCCGATGCGCGCACCGTCGAGTGGGATGACGCGAAATCGCTGCTTGCCTTGATCGAGGAAATCGGCGCCGAACGCATCGCGGCGTTCTTCTGCGAACCCATCATCGGCGCGGGCGGTATCTATTTGCCGCCGGACGGTTATCTGGCCGAGGTCCGCCGTATCTGCCGCGACAACGACATCCTGTTCGTGGTCGACGAGGTCGTCACGGGGTTCGGCCGTATCGGCGGATCCTGGTTCGCCTCATCCCGATTCGATCTCGAGCCCGACCTCATGACCACCGCGAAGGGCCTGACTTCCGGCTATGTTCCGATGGGTGCGGTCTTCATCGCCCCGCGCATTGCTGAACCGTTCTTCAGCGGGGGCGTGTGGTGGCGTCATGGCTACACCTATGGCGGTCATGCCGGCGCCGCCGCGGCCGCGCTGGCGAATTTGGAGATCGTCGAGCGCGAGGGCTTGTTGAACGAGGCGAAGCGCCTGGAATCGACCCTGCACAACAAGTTGGCACCGTTGGCCGAGCATCCGCGCGTCGCCGAAGTGCGCAGCGGTCTCGGTGCGGTCGCCGCGATCCAGCTCGCTGACCCCTCGGAAGGGCTTCCGCTGGTGAAAACCCTTCGTGCACATGGTGTTTCGGGTCGCGCGGCAGGTCAGGGGGCGATGCAGATCTCGCCGTCGTTCGTGATGACCGATGATCAGGTCGTCGAGCTGGTCGCGGGGTTCACCGCCGCCCTCGGCTGACCCTCGCAGGCGCGTGGCGGTCAGTGCGGGAACGTACGAGGCGGCCGCACGGTGATCTGCGCTCGGTACTCCCCGATCCGGAGCGATATATCGGCGATATCCACGGTGTCTTCTAGAGTCGGCAGATACGCGTTGCGTGCTGCCAGCCCCGGCAGGTCGAAAGTGAAGTACATCGCCATCAGCGGGTTGACGAAGAGGTCGGTGGCCCGGCTTCTACCACCGATCGGCACGTCGCCGTGCCGCCCGGATAGTGCTGCCGCGATCTGCCCGTTGACCAAACTCGGGCGCTTGGGCGTCAGCGCGGCGGCATGCTCGACGGCCGCGCGGTAGCGCCGAGCTTCCGGGCAATCGCCGGGTATCGAGAACGCGCCCAGGTAGGCGCCTGCCGTGTCGAGCTCGGCGATATTCTCGAGCACCTGGACATGGTTGACCCCGTGAAACGCATCGATGCCGAAGCCGAGTGCGGCGACCAGTCGCACCGGCGTCTCATCGATTCCGGCGACTGCGGCAAGACTGGCCACGTCCTCCTCCGGTGTGCCGAGCAGATACTCATCGCCGCGAAGCAGGATGTCGGTCCCGCCGTCGATCAATACGACGGCGTCTATATCGAGCAGCTCGAGCAGTGTCCGATACGCGGCCCGGAGCTCCCGGACACCGGTGCGCGGAAAAGCGTAGACCGTCGATGGCTCGTCGTGCAGCGCGAGCCACCTCGCCAGGGTGCGTTCGGGAAAATAGTTCTCCGGGCCCGCGACATCGGGGGTGATCGCCGCGACCCTGCCGTTCAACCACACCGAAGGGTCGAGAGTCTCCAGTCGTGTGAACGAGAGATTGGCCAGGTGGACCGAAACTCCTGCCGCGCGGAGCGCGAATGCCAGTGGGAGACCGGCGTATACGTCGAATCCACCACCCGCCCCCGCGATCAGCACTGATGTGCGGCCGTCGAGGCGAGTGAATATTTCTGGTGTTCGCATCCGATCGGTCCGGTTCGATCAGAGGGCGCGGGTCATGTAGACGCTGTGCGGGTCGGCGGTGTAGTCGGCGAACGGCGCGCAGCGTTCGAAGCCGTGGCGGGTGTAGAGACGTTGGGCGGGGGTGTAGAAGTCCGAGGCGCCGGTTTCCAGGCTGAGGCGGTGGTAGCCGTGGGAGCGGGTCGTCGTGATGATGTGGTCGAGCAGCAGTGTGGCGATGCCGCGGCCGGTGTGGGCGGCGGCGGTGCGCATGGACTTGATCTCGCCGTGGGTGGGATCGAGTTGTTTGAGGGCGCCGCAGCCGAGGAGGTCGGTGTCGTCCCACACGCTCCAGAGGGTGATGCCGGGCACGCGCAGCGCGTCGAGGTCGAGAGCGTGCATGCTGCAGGCGGGGGAGTTGGCCTGCATGTCGGCCAGATGCTCGCCGAGCAGAGCGGCGATCCGGGGGCCGGAGAGGTCGTCGACGATGATCTGGACCGGGGGCGTGGTTGTCGACGCCCGTGGTGGGTGCGGTCGCAGTAGGTGCTCATCGGTGTCGCTCGGCATTCGTCCATCATGGACCGGATCCTCGGGCCGCGCGTGCGGGGTGGGGTGCCGTTCACTCGACGAACACGTTCGGCACGCCTTACTGTGAGGGCGCTCGCCCTCACCTCGGGTACGGCCGACCACGCAACACCCGCCTCGATGGGTGTGGATCAGCAAGACCTCGGCCACGAGCACACCCCGGTCGACGGCGTTCGGTCGGGCACTGCCCAGCAGGGGAGCTGAATCATGAAGTTGACCGACAAAGTCGGGGCGCTGGCCGCTACCGCGGTACGTCGGGCCGCCGATGAAACCTATTACGCCGCGCTCACGGTCCGCGCCGGACTGGCGGCGCCGGAGCGCCCGGACCGGCTCGCCAGGATGGGTGTGGCGGTGCTGCGCTCGGGCATGCTCGGTGGGCTCCCGACGGTGGCCGCCCTGCGCTATCGGGATCGCGTCGCCATCATCGACGAAATCGGGACCGTTACGTTCCGCGAACTCGACGAGCGCAGCGCCGCGCTCGCCAATGCGTGGCGCGCCCGAGGTCTGCGCGACGGTGAGGGTGTCGCGATCCTGGCGCGCAACCACCGCGGCTTCCACTACGCGGTGTTCGCCGCGGCCAAGTGCGGAGCCCGAATCGTGTTGCTGAACACCGATTTCGCCGGTCCGCAGCTGCGTGAGGTCGTTGCCCGTGAGGGCGCCGATCTGCTGGTCTTCGACGACGAATACTCCGGCATGCTCGGTGATCTCACGCCGCGGCGTGGCCGCTATCGCGCCTGGGCCGACAAGCCCGGCGTCGACACCCTCGACAATCTGATCGCGGGCGGTGCGCACATGGCGCCACGTCGGGTCACCACCACCGCCAAGATCATCCTGTTGACCAGCGGGACGACCGGCACCCCGAAGGGTGCGCCGCGCAACGAGCCGACCTCGCTCGCGCCGCTGGGCGCCATCCTCGGCAAAGTGCCGTTCCGGGCCCGCGAGATCACCGAATGTCCTGCGCCGCTGTTCCATACGCTCGGCTTCGCGCACGCCATCCTGGCCGTCGGCTTCGGCTCCACCCTGGTGATCCGGCGTCGCTTCGATCCGCAGGCCGTGCTCGACAGCTTGGCCCGGCATCGCGCCACCGCGCTGATCGCCGTGCCGGTCATGTTGCAGCGTCTCGTGGATGCCGGTCCGAAAGGCTTCGCCGGGTACCGCTTCCCACGCTTGCGCATTATCTTGGTCGCCGGTTCGCAGCTGGGTGCGGAGCTGTGCGTGCGGGTGACAGCGGCCTTCGGCCCGGTGGTCTACAACGTCTACGGGTCCACCGAGGTGGCCTACGCGACCATTGCCACGCCCGCCGATCTTGCCGTCGAGCCGGGGTGTGTCGGCACCCCTGTGCCCGGCACCGTCGTGAAGATCTTCGACAGCAAGGACACCGAGGTGCCGCTCGGCGTGACCGGCCGCATCTTCGTCGGCAACAACTACCAGTTCGAGGGCTACACCGGCGGCGGCGACACGGCCCGCATCGGCGGCCTGATGTCGACCGGCGATGTCGGCCACTTCGATAGGGCGGGAAGACTTTTCGTCGACGGACGCGACGACGACATGATCGTCTCCGGCGGCGAGAACGTCTTCCCCGGCGAGGTGGAGGAACTGCTCGCCGCGCACCCGGCCGTCGCGGAGGTGAGTGCGTTCGGCGTCGCTGACGAGAAGTACGGCCAGCGCCTGCGCGCGGTGGTCGTCGTCCGTGACGGGCACACCCTCACCGAAGACGAGGTCCGCGAGCACGTCAAGACCCATCTTGCCCGCTTCAAGGTCCCTCGCGACGTGCTGTTCATCGATGAACTGCCGCGCAATCCGACCGGAAAGGTGCTCGAGCGCGTGCTGCGTGAGCTGTCGGCCTGATCGGTGACCCGAGCCGCTACATGATGCCGAGCATGCGGCGCATCGTGTGGCGCAGATGCACGGGATCGGGCATGGCGGTACGAAACCAGCCCGAGGGCGGCACCACCAGCAGCCCGCCGCGTTGGTGCTCGACACAGTCGACGATGGCGTCGGCCACCGCCTCCGCGTCGGGCTCGAAACCGGGCGCGACGGTGCTGACGATGACGCCCTGTTCGGCGAGTCCGCGGTGCAGGGCCGTGCCGAGTCCGACGACCGCGTGCTTGGTCGCGCTGTAGACGGCGGCTCCGAGTGCGGCGGTGACCCCGACTGCCGAGCCGATGTTCACGATCTGGCCGTGGCCCTGCTCGATGAAGCGTGCGCCCGCCAGTCGGGACCCGGTGATGACCGCGCGCAGATTGACTTCGATCTGGAGGTCGGTGTCCGTATCGAACTCGGAAAGAAACGAACTGGTAGGCAGGATTTCTGCGGCGTTCACCACCACGTCCAACCCACCCAGTTTCTGTTCCGCGGTGGACAGAAACTCGGCGAATCGGACACTGTCGGTGACATCGAGCGGTAAGCCGAGCGCGGTGCCGCTGTGGATACGGTTGAACTGATTCGTGACTGCGCGAACTCTTCCAGCATCGGAATCGCCGATCGCGATCTCGGCTCCCGCGGCCAGGAAGGCCAATGCCGCTTCTTTGCCGATGCCGTCGGTGCCGCCGGTGATCACGACGCGCTTGCCGGCAAGTGTCTTCTTCGACATTTGTTTTCGCCCGCTTTCGTCTTGCTTCGACACTATGGCGTCGACCGGCGGCACTCCATGCGATATCGGGTCATGGCCTTGCGGATACCGGCCAGCTGGAAATTTGCGGGTTGCGGTGCGAAGGCCGTTCGACCGCACGAGAATTCGGCCATCCGAACTCTGGCCATTTTCCTGCGGGCTTCGGACAACCTGGACGACGATGAGCCAGTGGCCTCGTGGGAGTGGCGGCGGTCGGTGGCGAATTCGGCGATCCTCGTCGAAGTCGCCGAAAGCCATGGACTCGGTCTCTCGGAGTGTTTGCGTGGCACGGACATCGCGCCGCAGCTGCTGATTACGCCCAGCGCCGAGGTCACCGCGGCACAGGAATTGGAACTTGTCCGCAACATCGTCACCGCGCTCGGCGATCCATGGGGTCTCGGCATCGAGGCGGGTGTACGTACGCACATCACCACCCTCGGTGTGTTCGGACTTGCCGTCATGAGCAGTCCGACGATGCGTTCGGCCACCGAGGTCGCCATGCGCTACTTCAGCCTGATGACGTCGTTCTCGCGGGCCTGGCATGTCTACAACGACGAAGAATTGTGGCTCTACGTCGACGATCAGGATGTGCCCGCCGATGTGCGCGGCTTCCTCGGCGAGCGTGACGTCGCCGCGCTGCTGACGAACTGGGCGCTGGTGTTCGGCGTCGCGCCGCCGGTACTGCGCGGCGAAATCGGGGGCGGTTACCGTGAACGGTTGCTGCCGCTGCTGGAGCAGTTCGAAATACCGAGCACCGATGCCGCAGGCCCGCACCTCGCGATATTCGACGCCACCGGCATGGACGCCCCGATGCCACAGGCCAGCCCCCTCACGGCCCTGTTTTTCGAAGAGCAATGCGCCGATCTGCTGCAACGGCGCGGTCTTCGACACGGGCTATCCGGTTCGGTGCGCGAGCTGCTGATGCACCGGCTCAACGGTCGCCTCGCGCAGGAGGATGTGGCGGCGAGCCTGCATATGAGTCTGCGTACCATGCGTCGTCGGCTGGCGGAGGAGGGCACGTCCTACCGTCAGCTGTGCGTCGAGACCTATGGCAATCTGGCCGAGGAGTTGCTGGCCACCGGGCTCACCGTGGAGGATGTCGCCTTCCGGATGGGTTACTCGGGCGCGCCGAGCTTTTCGACCGCGTTCAAGCAGTGGCGCGGTATCTCACCGGGCCGATTCGCCCGCGCCGCTACCGATCGCAACCGTCCCGCCGTGCCCCGCTGTGCGGATCACCTCGAGCAAGCCTGATTTCCGGATCGTCTGAGCCTTCTCTGCGAGCACCACCTCGACGCCCGACTCGGTCAGGCTGCCGCCGTCGACCATAGCCAGCACGAACGCATTTTCGGCCTCGGTCAGGGTGAGTCCGAGCGCGGCCCTGGTCAGCCGATCGTGGCCCCGGTCGTCGAGGCGTACGGGCACGGTGTCGGCGTTCGCAGTGATCATGACATCGAGCAGGGCGCGGATCTCGTCCTCGCCGGGTAGTACGAAATCGACTACAGTGACGTCCTTTTCGAGCTCCGGTGGAATCCGCAGGATCGGTGAAACGAGGATCGCCGTGCAAGTGAGATCACCCGTGCGGAAGGCGCGCACCAGATCTCGCAGCGTGCGCACGACCTGCGGATCTGCCGGTCGGGTTGCCTCGCCGAGGAAGCCGTGCAGATCGTGGAGTACGAATACCGCCCGTTCGGTAACCCGCTGCGCCGCCCGGACCGCGGCGACCGGGTCGTCGGTGCCGCGCTCGGGCGCCTGGCCCGCCCGGCACAGGCCGTCGGTGGCAGACCATCGCCAGACCGGCCGCGGCGTCTTCAGCGCGGCCGTGGTGGCGACGATCTCGTCGAGCGCGCGTTGTTCTTCGAACGATTCGAGGTACAGCAGTGGGAACCGCGCCTGGAGCAGCTGCGTGAAGGTGCGGCGAAACGGATGCACGGATCGGATCGTAGCCGCGCGGCCGAATCGCCTCCGTCGGAAAAGGGTGCCCTAAGGGTGCGTGGGTGCGAGCATGGAGATGCTGCCCGCGACGAGAGGTGGTGGAGTGTGGCGGAGTTCGTTCAGGAGTACGCCGCGTTGCGGTGGTCGGTGGTGGTGGCGTTTCTGTGTGCGTCGACGATCGTAGTTGTCCGGTTGGCGACGCCATCCGCAGCCGGTGCGATGCCGCGTCCGGCTGGGGATGTGCAGGCTGAATATGCGCGGCGGTGCGACAATTCGATCGACAGCGACGGGCCGAATACCTGTCACGAGTCCGATGCCGCGCATCTGATCATGTGCCTGGTCATGTTGACCATGCTGGTCTTTCCTGCGGGGGCGAATCCGCTTGCGTTACGCGGGGTGCTGACCGCGATAACGGTGGTATTCGCGGTGTTGCTGCTCGGCCGGATCGCAGAGTGGCACAGCGAGAGTCGAGCGATGCCCGCCGATCGGATGGTCGCGCTCGGATATCACGTCGTGGCCGCGGGGGCGATGCTGTACGCGATGTCGGGGCATCGGGATGGTGGGCACGGCGGTGGACCCGAACCCGGCCCCGCCCTGGTTTTGGCGATGCTTTTCGCCGTGGACGCCGTCGTGGCGATAGTCGCGGTGAGCGCGGGGTGGCGGTATCACTGGCTCGGTCATCAGGCCGGTGCGCCGGCCGCGCGAGTGCTCTCCTCGGCGATCGTGCCCCACGTCGTGATGGACGTGGGGACCGCCTACATGCTGATCGCCGTGGTCTACGGGTGACTCAGATGTCGATGACCGAGTCCGCGACGACGCGTCCGCCGAGGCGCACCCAGCCGTCGGAGTCCCATTCGGTGAAAAGCTGGGAGCCCTTGCCCTGGGTGATCACCAGGCCGCGGCGCAGTAGTGCGGTCAGCGCGACGGCGCCGGCGCCGGTGGCCTCGTCTTCGGCGATGCCCATGGAAGGTGCGAACATCCTGGAGCGCAGCGCGCCGCGGTGCTCATCGGTCCACGCCCACAGGTAGTGATGTCCGGTGGAGAAGTCGTCCGGGTTCAGCGCCGCCAGCTCCTCGATGTCGGCGAGCTGATGGAAGGTGAATTCGGGCGCCCATTCGCCCCGGGCCGTGATCCAGGTGAGCCCGTCGGTCAGTTCGACGGCCACCGGTCCCGCGAGCAGATCGAGCACCTGCACCTCGAGGCCCTGCTCGGCGAACCACCACCCGGTGCCTACCGATGGGTGACCAGCGAAGGGCAGTTCCACGGCGGGCGTGAAGATCCGCACCCGGGCGGATCCCTCCACGGGGTCGTCGACGACGACGGTTTCACTGAAACCGACACGCGCCGCGAGCGCCTGCCGGTCTGCGTCGGCAACCTCGTCCGCACGGGCGATTCCCAGCTCGTTTCCGAACCGTCCGGCCGCGTCGGTGAACACCCGCACAACCTCGACCCGCGTGCTCATGACCTCCAGCTCATCCTGTGTGCCCATGGTCGTGAGCCTACCGGGACTTCAGGCGTGCTCCCAGGTGTGGATATGGTCGAGATCCGACTGGGCCGGCGATCCTTGCAACCGATCGGCTATCTGTCTGTGCTCGCGTGGGCGTGAGCCGCAGGACGCACGGAAATTTGTCCTATAAGTCCGAATTGTCGCGCGGCGATGGGGGATTGGTCACCTAATCGGGGGAGGCGTGGAGCGAAAGGTCATCGGGGCATCGTCGGAGATCCCCGGTGTGCTCGCGTCATCTGGTGTCGAACACGCGGTCCGGTCCGGTATGGCCTCGATCAGCAGTTGTTGGGCCTTCGCGGGCAGCTATCGGGCCGCCGCCGCGAGAGCGTTGGCATACTCGGCGTCGTTGGCCGTGGCGAGCAGGGCGCAGGCGTCGGATGACGGTGACAGGCGGATCGGTGAGACCGGTCGCAACCCGGTAGTTCGCGGGATTCGAATTCGGATACCACTCATTCGGTATGAGTGAGTCGAACTCACAGTGGATGCCCGCGAGCGTGGCCGTGATCGATGTGGCGAGTTCGAAGCCGTGGGTGTGGACCAGATAGTCGGCTAGATCCGTGTTGTCGTCGAAGTGCCTGCCGATGCCGTCAGGATTCAGGATGTAGGCGTCGATCCCGACTGCCGTAGACGGCGGCGCCGATCGGATCGGCGTCGGGTGCGGACAGGTAGGCCAGGCCACGCTGCCGGAATAGGTTGTGCGAGCGTGGATGCCATAGCACCGAGCGAACCTTGTCGGCCGACCGCGCCAGCGTATCGGCCACAGCGGCTGCCGCGTTCATCGTAGTTTTTCGTGTGGGACCGAGCCCGCGGAACGGATCGGACTTCGACCACCAGGCCCTCGGTACGGCCCAGTCGTCTTCGCTCGTCGGTGGTGTGCGGACGGCCATCGGCCCGTCTTCCTCTGTGGCGCTGGGTGTTTCGCCGACAGGCTAGCGACGGCGTCCGACAACTCCCGGCCGTGAGACGAACGACGGCCCCGTCCTGGTGGACGGGGCCGCCGGGGTATGAGACGTCAGACCGTGGCGGCGGCCAATGCCTCCGTGGACTGGACCGCCTGGCCGACACCGGCGACGATGGCGGCCACGCGCAGCGATTCGAAGATCACCTCGCGTGAGACACCCGCCTCGCGCAGCACGTTCTCGTGCGCCTCCAGGCAGTGTGCACAGCCGTTGATCGAGGACACGGCGAACGACCACAGTTCGAAATCGGCCTTGTCGACGCCCGGCGTGCCGATGATCTGCATGCGCAGGCCGGCCCGCAGGTCGTCGTAGCGGCCGCCGAGGAACGCCTTGCCTCGGTAGAACACATTGTTCATGCCCATGATCGAGGCCGCGCCGAGTGCGGCGTTGTACGCCTCCGACGACAGGGTGTCGGCGGCTTCCTCGGCGATCTCGCGCAGCGTGGTCGCCGACCGGGTTGCGGCCGCCGACGCGAGGAGTGTGCCCCACAGTTGCTGCTCGTTCAGCACGGTGGTGCGTGCGATGGACGACAGGTTGAGCTTGAGGTCCTTGGCGTACTCGGGGAGGGAGTTCTTCAGGGTCTCGATGCTCATTCGGCGAATCCTCTACTCATGCTGGGTTTGCGGTGTATTCGGGCGATGGATCTCAGACGCTGGCGGCGAGCAGCTCGCCCGCGTCGATGGTCGGGTCGCCCTTCTTCCAGTTGCAGGCGCACAGCTCGTCGGACTGCAACGCGTCGAGCACCCGCAGTACTTCGTCGACGTTGCGGCCGACCGAACCAGCTGTCACCGAGACGAACTGGATCTCATTGTTCGGGTCGATGATGAAGGTGGCGCGGTCGGCGACGCCGTCGGCATTGAGAACGCCGGTGGCGGAAGCGAGTTCACGCTTGAGGTCCGAGAGCATCGGGAACGGGAGGGTCTTGAGGTCCTCGTGCTGGGCGCGCCACTGGAAGTGCACGAACTCGTTGTCGACCGAGGCGCCGAGCACCTGCGCGTCGCGGTCTGCGAACTCCTCGTTGAGCTTGCCGAAGGCGGCAATCTCGGTGGGGCACACGAAGGTGAAGTCCTTCGGCCAGAAGAAGACGATCCGCCACTTGCCCGCGTGGTCGTCGGAGGTGATCTGGGTGAAGTAATCGTCAGGCTGCTGAGCGTCGACCTTCGACAGGTCACCGCCGATGACCGCGGTGAGGTTGTATGCCGGGAATTGGTCGCCGATGGTCAGCAAGGCCATGCTTTTCTCCTCGTCATGTTGGTTTGCTAGCGCTGTGCGAAAAGCTCACTTGTGATCTTGCCCAAAGCCCGGTGAAAGGTAAACGTGATCAGTCGCACTACACTGATAGGCGTGACTGATCAGACTTATCAGCCGACCCTGTCGCAGCTGCGTGCGTTCGTCGCGATCGCGGAATATCGCCATTTCGGCACTGCGGCAGCCAGGCTCAGTGTGAGCCAGCCCACGCTATCGCAGGCGCTCGCGGCGCTGGAACACGGCCTCGGGCTGCAACTGATCGAACGCAGCACGCGGCGCGTGCTTGTCACCGCCGCCGGGATGCGGCTGCTGCCGCAGGCGATCGCGACCCTCGAAGCGGCCGACCGATTCGTCGCTTCAGCGGCTGGTGACGGGCTCGGCGGCACACTGCGTCTCGGCATCATTCCGACAGTCGCCCCGTATGTGCTGCCTGCGCTACTGCCCGAATTGCGTACGCGGGTACCCGCGTTGGTGCCCCAGGTGATCGAGGACCGGACCGCGCGACTGCTCGACGGTCTGCGTACCGGAGTGCTGGATGTCGCGCTGCTCGCACTGCCGACGGAAATGTCCGGAGTGGTCGAGATATCGCTGTATACAGAGGAATTCGTGCTGGTCACCCCGCGCGGTCATGAACTGGCCGGGCGCACCGACATCGCGCCGGCGGCCCTCGATGCGCTGCCGCTGCTGCTGCTGGACGAGGGGCACTGTTTGCGCGACCAGACGCTGGAGTTGTGTCGCACCTCCGACGTGCATCCTGCTGGCGTCGGCGACACACGTGCGGCGTCGCTGGCAACTGTAGTGCAGTGCGTGGCAGGAGGTTTGGGTGTCACGCTGATTCCAGAGATGGCGGTCGCCGCCGAAACTGCCCGCGGAACACTGGAAACCGCGCGCTTCGCGGCGCCCGCGCCGGGCCGCACCCTGGGGCTCGCCTTCCGGGCTTCTACGGCGCGGACCGATGACTACACGCAGCTGGCCGAGATCATTCGCGATATAGATCCAGCGGCCGAAGGCGCGACAACAGGAGGTAGCAGTTGAGCGGTTCGAGACGCCTGACGCGGATGCGCGCGCGGTGGCGCCGATCGGCACGGCAGATCCGCGGCGGCTCGGGTTTGTCCGCGGCGCGGACGATGTGCTCTTCGTATACGGGACATTGCAGTTTCCTGCGGTATTGATCGAACTGCTCGGTCAATGTCCGAGTCTGGAGCCGGTCGAGGTGTCGGGCCTATCGGGGCATTGCGGGGCGATCACGCGGGTTGGGCCGCGGCGGCCAACGACGAGCACTCGCTTCGGCCGGATTCGCATTTGCCATTCCAAGACGACCGGTCGTATAGTGGTCTCATGGCGCGACCGCGACGGAGTGACGACACTCGGCAGCTTCTGGTCGAGGAGGGTGCTGCCGGGTTCTTGGCCAACGGATATCACGGCACCGGAATCAAGCAGGTGCTCGATGCGGTCGGTGTGCCCAAGGGTTCGTTCTACAACTACTTCGACAGCAAGGAAACCTTCGGGCAGGCGATCATCGACCATCATTCGCTGTGTGTGCAGCGGAACCTGGCCGAGGCGCTGGGCGCCGCGCCGGATCCGGTGGCGGGGCTGCGGGCGTTCTTCGGGCGGCTGATGGAGGAGTTCGTCGAGGCCGAGTACACGGGCGGGTGCCTGATTGCGAACCTCGGCGGCGAGCTGGAGGGTAGCGATGTGCTGCGCGAATCGCTTGCCGGCGCATGGCATTCGTGGCGCGACGGGGTGGCAGAGGCGCTGCGTCAAGCGCAGCAATCGGGTGCTATTCGCGCCGATATCGACGCGATGGATCTCGCGGACCTGCTATTGGAGTCCTGGGAGGGCGCGGTGATCCGGATGAAGATCGACCGCTCGCTCGAACCGCTGCAGAAGTGTCTGCGCCGACTGCTGGACGACTACTTCCGGCCATAGCTCCCTCCGCATTGCGTACGGATTATTGCTGCACATTCCAAGACGACCGGTCGTATCAAGAAGTTCACGAGAAAGCGAGAAGGTATGTCCACATCGAAAACGGTCATCGTGACCGGATCCTCCAGCGGGATCGGGCGCGATGTCGCACGGGCCTTCGTGGAGCGTGGCGACAACGTCGTGCTCAACGGGCGTGACGCGGACAAGCTCGCGGCGGTGGCCGCCGAGCTGTCCGCGGCGGATCAGGTGGCGGTGTTCGCAGGCGATATCGGCTCTCCTGCAACGGGAACCGAGCTGGTTCGGGTTGCCGTCGAGCGGTTCGGCCGGGTCGACGTGCTGGTGAACAACGCGGGGATCTTCGGAGCCAAGCCGTTCGTCGACGTCACCGAGGCAGATCTCGACAGCTACCTGAACGGGAACCTGAAGGGCACCTACTTCACCACCCAGGCAGTGGTCCGGCAGCTGCGAGCGCAGCGCAGCGGCGGCAGCATCGTCAATATCGGCACCGTGCTGATCAATCATGCGCTGGCCGGGCTGCCCGCCTCCGCGGCACTGGTCAGCAAGGGTGGCGTTCATGCGCTGACCACCAGCCTCGCCGCCGAGCTCGCGGCCGACGGCATCCGGGTGAATGCTGTTGCGCCAGGGATTATTCGCACCCCGTTGTTCAACGGCGGCGACGAAAGCTCTTCGGGCAAGCTGGCTTTGCTGAATCGGATCGGTGAGGTGAGTGAAACCAGCGCCGCCGTGCTGTATCTCGCGGATGCCACGTTCACAACCGGTCACATCTTCCCCGTCGACGGCGGGTTCATCTCGGGAAGGGAGGCGTAATGCCGTACGTCAACATCAAAGTCACCAATGAGGGCGTGACGCGGGAACAGAAGTCGCAGTTGATCAAGGGGGTCACCGATCTGCTGCGGGATGTGCTCGGCAAGGATCCCGCGACGACGTTTGTGGTGATCGATGAGGTCGAGCTGACCGATTGGGGTATCGGCGGCATGAACGTCGAGCAGTATCGCGCGCAATAGGCTCTAGTCGACGTTCGGGCGCCCACGCCGGGCGCCCGAATGTGTCTCGGCGGAGCTACCTCTTACCTCGGGAGTGTCCGACAGTGCGGCCCAAGAGTTGACGAGCAGTTCGCTTGCCACCACGACGACGTCGTCCGGAATTCCTTCGGGTGTCAGCAATTTCTGGATGAGCAGACCGTCCTCCAGTGCGTGAATGATCAGCGCAAGGAAGGCGGGATCGGCCGGCGGCCGTGGTAGCTCCTCGGCGACGCCCGCGGTGATGGCGGCACGGGCGAGCAGTTCGCGCTCGGCGAGGCGTGGTCGCAGGTCGGGGTTGCGCAGGATGTGCAGTATGAGCTCGAGGCGCAGTGCGAGCCAGTCGGTGAGATGCTCGGCGCGATCGCGGTTGAACTGTCGCAGCGGCTCGCGGCTGGTGTGGTCGAGCCGGCCGACCTCGTCGATTTCGCGCTGCGTTCGCCGGACGAGCAGTTCGACGATCAATTCGTGCTTGTCGGTGAAGTTGCCGTAGACGGCGCCTCTGGTGTAGCCGGCGCGTTCGGCGATCTGTTCCACCGAGGTGCCGTTGACTCCCCGCTCGACGAACAGTTCGGCGGCAGCGGCGAGCAGTCGATCGCGGGTCTGCTGTCGGCTCTGCTCACGGGTGAGTCGCTCCTTCATATTCAGTAGTGTATCTGGATACAGGTATGTATCTTCCTGAACGTGGAGATTTGTGGAGCAACCGCGAAACAGCTCGCGGCGGCGGTGTCGGCCGGAGCGGTCAGTGCGGTCGAGGTGATGACCGCGCACCTGACGCGCATCGAGGCGGTCGACCCGGTGGTGAACGCGGTGACGAATGTGCTGGCCGACAGCGCCCTGAAGGCGGCCGAGCAGGTCGACCGGCGGCTGGCTGCCGGTGCGCCGGTGGGGCCGCTGGCCGGGGTTCCTTTCACCGTGAAGGAGAACATCCACGTCGCGGGGTCGGCGACGACAATGGGGGTGCCGCGGTTACGTCACCGGGTGGCTTCGGAGGATGCGCCACCGGTCCGGCGACTGCGGGCTGCGGGGGCGATACCCATCGGCCGAACCAACCTGCCGGACTTGACGATCGCGGGCATGCACACGACCAGCACGCTCTACGGCGACACCCGCAACCCATGGGACCCGGCAGGCCGTAGCCCGGGCGGCAGCAGCGGTGGCGATGGTGTTGCGGTGGCCACCGGGATGACGCCGCTGGGGCTCGGCAACGATTCCGGTGGCTCACTGCGCATTCCGGCGACGTTCAACGGCGTGGCCGCGCTCAAACCGAGCTACGGCCGGTTCGCGGCGGATCACCGCCTCGGTGGGCAGGAGCCGACGTTGGCCTCACAGGTGCTGCCCGTCGATGGGCCGATGGCGCGGTCGGTGGCAGATCTGCGGCTGGTGTATGAGGTATTGGCGGGAGCCGACCCGCAGGACCCGCGGGCGGTGCCCGCGCCCGTGGACGGCGCGGCGCTCGCTGGACCGGTTCGGATCGGACTGGTTGTCGACCCGGGTAGCCACGGCGTGCACCCCCATGTCCGAGCTGCGGTGCAGACCGCGGCGGCGGTCTTGCGGGAGGTCGGATACCTGGTCGAGGAGGTGGAAACGCCCGCGTTGGCCGAGGCGTTGGAGGTCTATGCGGGCCTGATCAGCACCGAGTTCTCCTTGGTGTGGTCGAATATCCGACCGTTGTTGAGTGTGAGCGGCCGACGGCACCTGGAGCTGATCATGCAGCGGCGACCGCCGTTGGACCTGGCTGGATACGTCCAGCTGACCGCTGCCCGGCTGGGGGTGCAGCGACAGTGGGCGAGCTTCTTCGCGCGCTATCCGTTGCTCTTGGGGCCGGTGTCGACCGAGCTGCCACCGGCTCCACTGGTCCCGACCGATGCGCAGGAGCATGAGCGAATGATGGGGCCGGTGCGGTTGTGCACGGCGAGCTCCCTGGTGGGAGTCCCCGCGGTGGCAGTTCCCGTCGGTGTGACCGATGGCCTGCCCCAGGGCGTGCAGATCATCGGCGGAATGTACCGAGAGGACCTGTGTCTGGCCGCGGCCGGTGTCATCGAGAATGCGGTGGGGGTTGTGACGCCCGTCGACCCCCGGCCTTAGCCGGCCTGCCGAATCGAGTTAGCCTGCACCGCAAGGCATTCAGCCGCTCGCGGTGTATGCCAGGCGCGCGGCAAGAAAACGGTAAGTCGCACGAGTTACCCTCCGGATACGGGGAAGACGGAGTTGCGCTCGGGGCCGTTCCGCCGATCTTCGACTGTCCGTGCTCGCTACAGCTCGACGGAGGGGAGCTGCGATGCCATCGCTTCTGGAAATCACAACACACTTCTTCTTACAGGTCGCGGTCATTCTGCTGACCTATCGACTGCTCTGGCCGGTGTTCCACAGGCGCGGGCAGGTACAGGTGGTGGCCATCATGGTCGCCGGGTTCCTGTTGGGGCCGTCGGTGCTCGGCTGGGCGTGGCCGCAGGCCCAGCGGTGGCTGTTTCCGACGAACATCGAGATCGGTGGCACGGCCGTCATGCATCCGAACCTGACTGCTATCTACGTGGTCGGCCAGCTCGGCTTGGTGCTCTACATGTTCCTGGTCGGCTCCTCGTTCGAGCTCGACATCCTGAGCAAACACCTGCGGCAGGCGGGCACTACCTCGGCGACCGGCGTCGCGGTGCCCACGGTGCTCGGCGGTCTCGTCGGCTGGTGGATGGTCGGCCAGGGCAGGTATTTCACCGACGAGGTAGCGAATTGGCAAGGGGCACTGTTCCTTGCGGCCGCCGTCGCGGTCACCGCCTTTCCGATCCTGGCCTGGATCGTCTACGACTCCGGACTGCTCAACACCCGGCTCGGCACGATGTCGCTGGCCTGCGCGGCCGTCGACGACGCGTGCGCGTGGGTGCTGCTTGCCGTGGTCGTCGCCACCGCCCAGGACAGCATGGGTGGTGTGTTTCTCGCGATCGGCGGTGGCATGGCCTATCTGCTGTTCATGACGGTGATCGCGCGACGTTGGCTGGCCAGGCTCGACACCTGGGTGCCGCGCCGCGGCGACGCCGAGCGCGCGGGCGGGTTGCCGGTCGCCCCGCTGACCGTCGTCTTGCTGGTAGTCCTGCTGGCCGCCTGCTTCACCGATTTCGTCGGCATCCACTCGGTGCTCGGTACGTTTGTCGCGGGTCTGGTGATGCCGCGCGGCGAACTCGTGGAGCAGATCCGGCAGCGCTTCGAGCCGCTGGTCGGATATCTGCTGCTGCCTGCCTTTTTCATCTACACCGGACTCAACACGAAACTCGGTGTGATCGTCGAACCCGCGGTGCTGGTGATGACTGCCGTGGTGTTGGTGGTGTCGTTCGCCGGCAAGTTCGGTGCGGTGGGCCTGGTCGCCCGGACCCAGGGCATGGGCTGGCGGGAGGCGGGTGCGATGGGCGCATTGGCCAACGCCCGCGGATTGATGGAGCTGGTGCTGCTGAACATCGGCCTGACCGCCGGGCTGATCACGCTGGAGCTCTACACCATCCTCGTGGTGATGACCACGGTCACGACCTTCATCGCGACGCCGGTGCAGCGCATGTTCGAGCGCAGCGCTTGGAAAAAGGGCCGGGTCTTCGGACCCACTGGCGAGGAGCCGAAACCGCTCGCGGAGCCGTCGTCGGCAGGGGAGTCGAAACATACCGTGCCGGTGGCGACGGTATCCAGGGCGAACCCGTCAGGGCACCCGGTCGTCCAATAGTGGCCGACATACCCGAACGCACCGGCGCCCGCGGTGAATTCCGCAGGGAGCCGGTACGTCTCGGTCTATCGACAATTACTGCTGCGCGCGCAGTGCGTGCGGCTCGATGGCTCCGCGTACCAGGGCGCGATCATCGATCGTCTCCGGACGGTAGGGCAGCGTGACCAGCCGGTTGGTCATGGCCTGCACCGGGTCGGCGATCGGCTCGACGAGTCCGAACAGGAACGACCACTCGTGCTCGTCACTGCCGTAGTGCACGACCGTGCCGAACTGCTCGTGGAAGCGCTGCCAGGACCGCTTGAGGGTTTCGTTGCGCCACATGGTCGCGCAACCGGCCTGCGCACACAGCACACCGCCGGGTGCGAGCAGGGCCCGACATCGCTGCAGGAATTCCGCCTCGTACAGGCGATTGTGCTGCGCGTCCTCGACTCGCTCGTCGGGCAGGTCGATCACGATGACGTCGTAGCGGGTGCCCGCATCGGCTGCCTCGGCGAGGAAGTCCCAGCCGTCGGCGTAGTGCACCGTGATCGGGCCCTCGCCCTCGACCGCTGCGGTCAGCTCCGCGGTCGTGTAGCCGTAGGGCAGGTGCTCGGCGCACAGCTCGACCTCGAGTTGATCGATGTCGACATGGTCGACATGGGTCGCGCCCGCCGCCACCGACATCTGGCTTGCCACGCCCTCACCGGAACCGATGATCAGCACCTTTTCCAGCTTCTCGGCCAGCACGAAGGCGGGAACCATCATCGCCTCGTGGTAGGTGAGCTGTGAGAACTCGGTGGACTGCCGATCGTTGTCGGAGAACAGGCTGATGCCCTGCTCGGTCTTCGCGATCAGCATGTGCTGGAAGGGCGTGTGGGTGTCGACGATGACGTCGGAGACATCCCAGATACGGGTCAGCCCTTCGCCGACCGGCTCCTCGACCCGATGCCCGGCCCGGCCGCGTCGGATGGTCGACATGCGAACTTCCTTGGGCGACAACTCATCCCGAAGCAGCTCCACGGCCTTCGAGGCGCCCTCGCCGATGCTCCCGCAGGTGAAGACGTCGACGAAGATGTCACCCGACTCCGGGTAGGTGTGGATGGAGGCATGCGATTCCGACAGCAGCGCAAGCACGGTGACGCCCTGCGGCTCGAATTTCTTGTGCACGACATCGCAGATCGTGACTCCCGCGGCGATCAACGATTTTCGCATCGCCGCTTCGAGTCGTTCGAGGTCATCGCAGAGGGCCGCGTCGACACCACCGAACTCGGCCAGCACGTGCCAGCCGGTGAATTCCGCCGTCATGGGGCAACTCACTCTCGCTCAGCGCCCGAGACATGAACGGTCAAGGGCGGAAAACCATTGAAGGACACCGACGAATAACTCGCGGTATAGGCGCCGGTGTCGAGGATCTGAATGCGATCACCGGCTCGCAACGTGGTCGGAAGGAGGACTCGCGTGCGTTGATACAGTACATCGTCGCCGTCGCAGGTCGGACCGGCCACCACCGCCTCGTCTACGGGATCACCGTCACGTTCGGTGACGAAGCGGTAAGCGATGTACTCGTTCTCTGTCTCGGCCATCCCGTTGTAGCGGCCGATGTCGAGATACACCCAGCGCCGTCCATCCGGCGCGATGCGCACGCCGACCACCTCGGCGTGAATAGTGCCCGCCGACCCCACGAGCGCACGGCCCGGCTCGATGACGAGTCCGGCAGTCTCGGGCAGGAATTCAGCGGTCGCGGCCGCAACAACGGCCGCGATGTCGTCGAGCGCGGGCGCCGCCTCGACGTAGGAGATGGGCAGGCCGCCACCGATGTTCACCGACTCGACCCGAATGTCTTTGTCCGCCAACGCCGCAGCGATATCTCCGGCCTGTTCGATACCGATCCGCCAGGCCTCGGGGTCCAGCTGTTGCGAACCGACGTGAAAGTACGGTCCCGCCACTATCAGCCCGAGATCGCGGGCGCGCACCAGCAGGCGCAACGCCTCGGCGGGGCTGCAGCCGAACTTGGTGCCGAACGGGGTCTTGGATTCGGGGGCCGCGGACAGGAAGCGGCATTCGACCTCGGAGCCCGGTGCGTGTGCAGCGATGCGCAGTAGGTCGTCCTCGGTGTCGAAGGCGTAGCGGCGCACGCCCGCGGCATCGGCGGCCGCGATGTGGGCGGCCTTCTTGATCGGGTTCCCGTAGCACATCCGTGCCGGGGCGACACCCGCACGCAGGCACAGTTCGATCTCGCCGACGCTGGCGACGTCGAACTCCGCACCCTCCTCCGCCAGCAGCCGGATGAGCTCCGGAACCGGACTTGCCTTGACCGCGAACCGAATTCGCGCCGTGGGTAGCGCGGTGCGGAGTGCGCGGAAGTTATCGCGCACCCGCTCAGGGTCGATGACCAAGAAGGGTGATTCGGGCATGTTTGAACTGATCAATCTAAGGGAACTCTCCATGGTTTGGTCTGTTGCCTACGTTCAGGCACCGCGCGAGAGAGTATCAGCGCAATGGCCCCGATTACGAACTCGTTGACGACACCTTGACCATGATCACCCCGCGGACACCGTGACCTCGTCGAATACGACCTCACCTGCGGCATCGGACTCGGCCAGATCGACGACTGCTTCCAGGGCCCAGCCGTGGTCGCCGGCGGGGTCGTCGAGCACCTGGCGCACGTGCCAGAACTCGGGGCGTTGTTCCACCTGGAACAGTTGCGGACCGCGCGCGTCGGGACCGGTGCCGATGCGTTCGTACTCGGCAAAATAAGGGGCCAGGTCGGCTTCCCAGTCCGGGCCGGTGCCCATCCCGGCGAGCAGGTCCCAGCGGCGTAGGGCGGCCAGCTCGACGCGGCGGAACATGGCGTTGCGGATCATCACCCGGAAGGCGCGTTCATTGGCGGAGATCGGGCGGATCGTCTCGGCGCCGAAGGCGAGCTGGTCGGCGTCGGTCTCCGCGCCCGGGTTGGTGAGCTGCTCCCATTCATCGAGCAGGCTCGAGTCCACCTGGCGCACGAGTTCACCGAGCCATTCGGTGATGTCGTCGAGGTCCTCGGTGCGGGCCGACTCCGGTACGGTGCGGCGCAATGCGCGGTAGGCGTCGGCCAGGTAGCGCAGCACGACGCCCTCGGAGCGGGCCAGCTCGTAGTGCGAGATCAGCTCGGCGAAGGTCATCGAACGCTCGATCATGTCGCGCACCACCGACTTCGGCGACGGCGCGAACTCCGACATCCACGGATGCCCGCCGCGGTAGGTTTCGAAGGCCGGATCGATCAGCTCGGCAAGAGGTTTGGGCCAGGTGACCTCTTCGAGCAGTTCCATGCGCTCGTCGTATTCGATGCCGTCGGCCTTCATCTCGGCGATCGCCTCGCCACGGGCCTTGTGCTGCTGGGCCATCAGCAGCTGGCGCGGATCCTCCAGCGTCGACTCGATGAGCGAGACGACCTCGAGGGTGTAGGCGGGAGATTCCTTGTCCAGCAGCTCCAATGCCGCGAGTGCGAACGGCGAGAGCGGTTGGTCGAGGGCGAAGTCACGTTGCAGGTCCACGGTGAGCCTGGCTCTGCGGCCTTGTGCGTCGGGCTCCGGAAGCTGTTGCACCACACCGGCATCGCGCAGCGCCCGGTAGAGGCGGATGGCGCGCAGGATGTGGCGGCGCTGGGCGGGGCGCGGCTCGTGATTGTCTTCGAGTAGGTGACGCATCGCCTCGAAGCAGTTGCCCGGTCGGGCAATCACGTTGAGCAGCATGGAGTTCGTGACCGCGAAGCGCGACACCATCGGTTCCGGGGCCGCGGCGACCAGGCGATCGAAGGTCTCCTCGCTCCAGGACACGAAGCCCTCCGGCGGTTTACGCCGCACCACCTTGCGTTGCTTCTTCGGATCGTCGCCCGCCTTGGCAATCAGTCTGGTGTTCTCTACCTCGTGGTCGGGCGCTTGCACCACGACCGTGCCAAGGGTGTCGAATCCGGCACGGCCCGCGCGACCGGCGATCTGATGGAATTCACGGGCTTTGAGCCTGCGGGTGCGCACGCCGTCGTATTTGGTCAAGCCGGTGAGCAGCACGGTGCGGATCGGCACATTGATGCCGACGCCGAGGGTGTCGGTGCCGCACACCACCTTCAGCAGTCCGTCCTGGGCCAGGCGTTCCACCAGGCGGCGGTACTTGGGCAGCATGCCCGCGTGGTGCACGCCGATGCCGTGGCGGATCAGTCGTGACAGGGTCTTGCCGAATCCCGAGGAGAAGCGGAAATCCCCCAAAGCGGTGGCGATGGCGTCTTTTTCGGGGCGGCTGGCGAAGTTCACGCTCGTCAGTGCCTGGGCGCGTTCGAGCGCGGCGGCCTGGGTGAAGTGCACGACATAGACGGGGGACTGGTTGGTGGTGACGAGGTCTTCGAGCGTCTCGGTGATGGGCGTGCGCGCATACGAATAGCTCAGCGGCACCGGGCGTTCGGTGCCCGCGACCACGGCGGTCGGGTTGCCGGTGCGGCGCTCCAGGTCGGCGGCGAAGAAGTCGACTTCACCGAGGGTGGCCGACATGAGCAGGAATTGGGCGCGCGGCAGCTCCAGCAGCGGCACCTGCCAGGCCCAGCCGCGATCGGGGTCGGCGTAGAAATGGAACTCGTCCATCACCACCTGGCCGACATCGGCGGCTGCGCCCTCGCGCAACGCCATGTTGGCCAGGATCTCGGCGGTCGCGCAGATGATCGGCGCCTCCGGGTTCACCGCGGCGTCGCCGGTCACCATGCCGACCTTGTCGGCGCCGAACACCTCGCACAGCGCGAAGAATTTCTCGCTGACCAGCGCCTTGATCGGGGCGGTGTAGTAGGTGCGCTGGCCTCGGGTCAGTGCGAACATGTGCGCGCCGACGGCGACCAGTGATTTGCCGGAGCCGGTCGGGGTAGCCAAGATGACATTCGATCCGGACGCCAGCTCCAGCAGCGCTTCGTCCTGTGCGGGATACAACGGCGTGCCCTGCTCGGCCGCCCACGCCCCGAACGACTCGTACAGTGCGTCGGCGTCGGTTCCCGGTATCTCGAGCAGTTCGGTCAGATCCACTCCGACCACCCTACGGGCTACCTTCCGGTGGCCGACCGCCCGGTGATCGGCGCTGAATCCCTTACTTGGTCTCGTCGCCCTCGGCGTCGGCGTTGCCGTCGTAGCCGCCCTGTTCGGCCAGGAAGCGCTCGAACTCCGCGCCGAGCTCGTCGCCGCTGGGCAGTTCGCCGTCGCCGACGAGCAGGCTCGACTGGTGTTCCTGCGCGGTCACAAAGCTGTCGTACTGGCGCTCCAGCGCGTGCACGACCGTCTCCACCTCGGAGTTGCCCGCGATGTGCTCGTTGACCTGTTCACGCACCCGCGCGGCAGCCTCACCGAGCGCGGCCAGCGGAATCTCCAGACCCGCATTGCCCGCGACATTCTCCAATAGCGTCTGCGCGGCCTCCGGATAGGCGGTCTGTGCGAGGTAGTGCGGCACATGCACCGAGAAGCCGACGGATTCGTGCCCGTGCTGCGCCATCCGGTACTCCAGCAGCGAGGACGCACTTCCGGGCACCTGCAGCTCGCCCGGCCAGCGCTGATGCTCGGCGATGAGGTCGCTGTCGGAGGAATGCGCGGTGATGCCGAGCGGACGGGTGTGTGGGATCGCCATCGGAATCGCGCTCAGCCCGATGCAGCGCCGCACGCCGAGCTGTTCGGCGAGCAGCCGAACCGCGGTGGTGAACTTCTCCCAGCGCAGGTCCGGTTCCAGGCCCGAAAGCAGCAGGAACGGCGTGCCCGCGGTGTCGCGTAGCGCCCATAGGTTGAGCTCGGGCTCGGCGTAATCCGAGAAGTGATCGGTTTTGAACGTCATGAGCGGGCGCCGCGAGCGGTAGTCCAACAGCTCGTCCACATCGAACGAGGCGACCAGTTCGCTTTCGAGGCTCTCACGCAGGTGCGTAGTCGCCAGCCGCACCGCATGCCCTGCATCGGTGAAGCCTTCCAGTCCGTGCACCAGTACCGGACCCGAGCCATCGTCGGATGACAGCTGCGGAGCGGGGAACTCCAACTCGTACATTCGCGACTCGTGGTCCATCGCGTACTCCTTCCTGCGCGGTCCACCGATGCGAGCCGCAAGCTATCCGAAGAACTTCCAGGTCTTCGGCGTGTTGCCGTCTCGCAGCGGGCGAACCACTGTCCATTGTCCCCCATGGCGCAGACGGTCGCGCTCACGGCCGGACACCGACCCATATCAACAGCCAACCGCCGTGCTGCTCGCCGCATTCCCGCGTCGGCCGCGCCCGGCGTGGCATCGCGGTCGGGCACCAGGAATTTGGCACAGTGGTCGAGTGACTGTGCCCGATTCGATGCGCAGGGGGCAACTCAAATCCGCGATGTCGGGCCGGCTGCCTGTTGTTGCGGGTGCGCTGCTGCTTGCCGGCTGTGCATCGACGGTGACCGGTCACCCGGTCGTGTCCGCACCGACCGCTGTGCAGCGCCACATCGGCGCCCAACTCGCGGCGCTGTTACCGGATCCCGCGCAGTTCCCGGCTCGGTATCCTGCGGTCGTGCTGCCACCGGAGGCAGCCGCACAGGCCGCCGGCGATCTCGCCGGCATCGGGCGGGGTTCGACCGTGCGGCCCGAGGGCTGCCTGCCGCCCGAGCAGCGGTTCGGGCCTGATCAGACGGCCATCGCGGTCGGCACCGACAACGACATCCGCGCCTCCGTGACCGTCGAGCTGACCAGGACCGACCAGCCGTTGTCTGCGCTGCGCAACCAGCTGAAGCGGTGCGAAACACTGCAGGTCGCCCGGGCCGGCGCCACCACGACTGTCACCACCCAACTGCAGCCACCGCCGCCGATCGACGCCGACGACACGCTGGCGTTGCGGCGCACCGTGGCGCCGGAGGTCGGCGGAGCCGGGCTGACCCAATCCATGCAGACGTTGACCGGTCAGGTCGGTGACGTGCGGATTGCGGTGACCTACATGTCCTTCAGCGCCGTGAAGCCGGATACGGTCGCGCTGGACGAGTTGTTCACGACGGCGGTGCAGCGGGTCAAGCAGGCATAGGCCGGGTAGCGGGACCGGCGGCGGACAGTAGCAGGCGGCACCGACAAGGCCGGGCAACTGCTCCGGTGCCAGGGTCCTATTCGCCCACAGGACAAGGGTTTTCCCCAGGGCAGCGGAAAGGCCTGGTCGGCCACCCGGACATAGTGACAGGCGAGCGCACTCTCGACGCATGACCACTCCCGTCAACCCCGCCCCAGTCGAGGATTCCGGCGATCGCATGCGCCGCACCGTCACTTGCGCGGAGCAAGCCCCGCGGTTCGAGTCTGCCGCACCGATGCAGCTACACATCGACGATCCAGGCGAATTGATCGCGGCGCTGCCCGCAATGGTCGGGTTCGTGCCGGAGCGCTCGCTCGTCGTCACGGTGTTGCGCGCCGCTCCCGAGCACGTCGACATCCCGATCATCGACGCGGTGGTCCGGTTCGATCTGGAACAGGGTGACCGCGGCAGATGCGGGTTGGCGGCGGTGTTCGCGGAGCAGGTCGGACGGATCTGCCACGGCGAGAACGCGAGCGAGGTGCTGGCGGTGATCGTCGACGACCGCCTTCGTGCACCGGCGCGACGGCGTTCCGACGCTCGCCGCGTCCCCCGCACCGGGTCGCACGGCGCACTGATCGCTACCTTCGCTCGGCGGCTCGTTGACGATCACGGTGTCATCCTCGGTGGCACCTGGGCTGTCCGCGCGATCGACAAGGATGAGCGCTGGTGGAGCCTGCCAGACGCGGAACGGCTTGGGACGCTGCCGGATCCGGCTACCTCGATGGTGACGGTGGCACATGTGCTCGACGGCAGGCCCATCCACCGCGCCCGCTCGGAGCTGACCGCCATGGTGGCCGCGGACGGCGCACTGCGCTCACAGGTCGCGGCCCACCTCGGGGACGCGGTCACCGCCGCCCGCGAACGGTATGCGGGGGCGGTCCAGCGCGGCGATCCGGACGGCTACCACCGCCGCATGCTCGAGCACGTCCTGTGGCAGATCGCCAATACCGAATTCGGCACCAGGCTCACGGCGCGAGAACTGGCGGAACTGGCTGCTGCACTGCGTGATCGAGTGGTGCGTGATGCGCTGTTCGCGCTGGCGGTCGGGGACCACGCCGCTTCGGCAGAGCGACTGTGGGCGGAGCTGGTCCGAGTGCTGTCGGATTCCGATCGCGCCGATGCCGCCGCGCTGCTCGGCTACAGCGCCTACGTCCGCGGTGACGGCCCGCTGGCGGGCATCGCCTTCCACGCGGCGCTGGAGGCCGACCCGTCACATCAGATGGCGATCCTATTGGAAACTGCGCTGCACGCGGGTATGCGGCCGGATCAGTTGCGCAGACTGGCCCGCTCCGGTCTGGAGACAGCAGCCGATCTCGGCATCGAGTTGTGCTGAACGATGGCAGCGGGGCCACCACGGCCGCCGGCTCATTGCGTCGACGACGGCAGGGCCCCGCTGCGCTCGGGCTGTTGATGGTGCGCCCGGTCCCCGAACGCTCGCCGAGACAGCAGGTCGATGGTTGCGCACGCGGCCCCGGATCGGCCGAGTTGGTGGGCTTCCGCTTCCCGGCGCTCGTCTAGGGTGCCGAGTGGGCGCGAGAACCCAAGGCGCGCAGGAACTCCCAGGCGTCGGCGACGATCTCGTCGAGGTCGTTGTGCTTCGGGAGCCAGCCGAGTTCGGCGACCGCGCGATCACTGGAGGCGATCAGAGTCGCGGGATCGCCCGCGCGGCGCGGGGAGTCCTGTGCGGCGATCGGCAGGCCGGTGACGCGTTCGCAGGCCGAAATCACCTCGCGGACCGAGAATCCGGTGCCGCTGCCGAGGTTGAAGACCCGGTGTGTGCCCGATTCGGCGGTGTCCAGCGCCAGTAGGTGGGCCTGGGCGAGGTCGCGGATGTGGATGTAGTCGCGGACGGCGGTGCCGTCGGGGGTGGGCCAGTCGGTGCCGAAGACCGAGATTGCCTTGCGGTGCCCGAGGGCGACCTGCAACACGAGGGGGATGAGATGAGTTTCCACCACCCGGTTTTCGCCGAGCCCGCCGTAAGCGCCCGCAACGTTGAAGTAGCGCAGGCTGGTCGCTGCCAGCCCGTGCGCGTTCGAGTAGGAGGTGATGGCGTGATCGATGGCAAGCTTCGACGCGCCGTACGGGTTGGTCGGGCGGGTCGGCGCATCCTCGGTGATCGGCACCTGCTCGGGCTCGCCGTAGACGGCCGCGGTCGAGGAGAAAACCAGCCGTGGCGTGCCCGTGCTGCGCATCGCCTCCAGCAGCTCCAGTGTCTTCACCACGTTGCCCTGCCAGTACTTCTCCGGCTGCTGCACGGACTCGCCGACCAGCGATTGCGCGGCGAAATGCAGGACGCCGTCGAAGGTTTCGGCGGCAAGCAGCGCGGGCGCGGCAACGGCAACGTCACCCTCGACGAAGCGGGCGCCGGCCGGGACGCCGTCGGCGTTGCCGGTCGACAGATCGTCGACCACCACGACCTCATGCCCCTCTTCGAGCAGGACCTGTGCACACACCCCGCCGACATAGCCTGCGCCGCCGGTGACCAGAAGTTTCACGTGTCAGACCAGCTTCACCTGGACGGCGTGGGCCATTTCGTCCGAGAGCTCGAAACCCTCATGGCCCGGCACGGTGATGACCACCGAACCCGGCTTGGTCTCGACCGTCACGCGCGCGTCGGGTACCACGCCCGCCTCACGCAGCTGGCCGATGACCTCGGGGTCGGTCTGGATGTGCTCGGCGAGCCTACGCACGACGACTGCGTGCACCTGCCCGTGCGGCAGATCCGACAGTCGCACCAGGGTCTCCTCGGAGCCTGTGGGCGGAATGATGCCCAGTTCGTCGAGGCCAGGGATGGGGTTGCCGTAGGGGGAGGTGGTCGGATGGTTGAGCACCTCGACCAGCCGCCGCTCGACATCCTCGCTCATGACGTGTTCCCAGCGGCACGCCTCGGCGTGCACGTTCTGCCAGTCCAGGCCGATGATGTCGACCAGCAGGCGTTCGGCGAGGCGATGTTTGCGCATCACCGCGACAGCCATGCTTCGTCCCTTGTCGGTCAGCTCGAGATGACGGTCACCGGCGACCAACAGGAGACCGTCGCGCTCCATGCGAGCGACGGTCTGGCTCACCGTCGGACCACTCTGCTCGAGGCGCTCGGCGATCCGGGCGCGGAGGGGCACCACGCCCTCCTCCTCGAGGTCGTAGATGGTACGGAGGTACATCTCCGTGGTGTCGACCAGATCCTTCACCTGTATTACCCCTTCGTCGGCACGAATTCTACCCACGCACAGCGGCACCATCGTGTGCCGGACCGTTTCGCGCTCCGGTGTCACGATCCAATGCACTGTGCTGCGGGAATCCTGTCGGCGCACGGCGGTGTCGCCGTGTTCGCACTTGCCTGTAGTTCTACTGCATACGAACAACCTGTGGGGTTGTTAGCTTCCCGGGGGAGCGTGTCGACAACTCGATCGACATCTGCGCTGCTATACCGGCAGGAACCGACAAGCGGCTCGCAACGCTCTAGCGTGGCAACCATGGCCACCGCTACCGGAATCGTTGTCTGGACCGACCGGTTCCTCGACTACGCCTGGACGCCGCAGCATCCGATGAAACCGGCGCGGCTGAAGTTCACCATGGCGTTGGCGGAAAGTCTCGGATTGCTCGACGGTGTCGAGCGGTTGGAGCCCGCCGCAGCCGACGTCGCAGATCTGCTGCGCATCCACACCCCGGCGTACATCGAGGCCGTGGCGCACGCCACCGCGCCGGTCGGCTTGCCGCTGGCGCCGGACTACGGACTCGGTTCGCCGGACAACCCGATATTTCCCCGGATGCATCAGGCCGCATCGGTGATCGTGGGCGGGACCCTGGCCGCGGCCCGCGAAATCGCGGAGGGTCGCACGCGGCGGGCGGTCAGCATCGGCGGCGGCATGCATCACGCGATGGCCGATTCGGCCGCCGGGTTCTGCATCTACAACGACGCGGCGGTGGCCATCTCATGGCTGCTCGATCACGGCTTCGACCGCATCGCCTACATCGACGTGGATGTACACCACGGCGACGGCGTGCAGCGGGCCTTCTACTCCGATCCCCGGGTGCTGACGATATCGATCCACCAGCATCCGGCCACTCTGTGGCCCAACACCGGATGGCCGGAGGAGACCGGCAGCGGTCCCGCCGAGGGCACCGCGATCAATCTTGCGGTGTTGCCGGGCACCCGAGACGCCCAGTGGCTGCGCGGTTTCCACGCGGTGGTGCCCGGTGCGGTGGCGGCATTCCGGCCACAGATCATCGTCAGCCAATGCGGCGTCGACACCCATCGCGAGGATCCGCTGGCCGATCTCGAGCTCACCGTCGACGGCCAGCGCGCCGCCTTCCTCGCTATGCGAGAGTTGGCCGACCGGCATGCGGAAGGCCGTTGGCTGGCCGTCGGCGGCGGCGGATACGGCCTGGTCCGGGTGGTGCCGCGGGCCTGGACGCACCTGCTGGCGACCGCGCTCGACCGCACCGTCGCACCGGAAACCGCAGTGCCGCAGGACTGGATCGACCGCGTTCGCGTCGAAGCGCCTGCCGTTGACCTGCCGTGGACAATGGGTGACGGTGGCGACATCGCCTACCGCCGGTGGGACGGGCCCGGTGGCACCGGGGAGACTGGGGACGTGCGGATCGACCGCGCTCAACGTGCCATCGACACGGCCGTATTGGCCACGCGTCGGGCCACCTTCGGGTTGCTCGGCCTGGATCCGGAGGACCCCCGTGACTGAGCCGACACCTGTCCCGGATTCCCCGGACACCCCCGCGGCGCCGCCCCAGCACTGGTTCGCCGACGTGCTCGCCTCCGACGGTGGCGTGGTGCGGCTTCGCCCTATCACTCCCGACGACGCCGATCGACTGCAGCAGTTCCACGCCGCGCTGTCCGACCGCACCAGGTATCTGCGCTATTTCGGTCCGTACCCACGTATTTCGCCCAAGGACCTCTACCGCTCCACCCACGTGGATCACCACGACCGAGTCGGGTTGGTGCTCGAACTCGGTGAGGCGATCATCGCGGTCGGCCGCTACGAGCTACTCGCTCGCACCGGACCGCGCGCCGCGGAGGTCGCGTTCGTAGTGGCCGACGAGCATCAGGGCCGCGGCCTGGGCTCGATTCTGCTCGAACATCTGGCAGGCGCCGCCGCGGAGAACAAGATCGAGACGTTCGTCGCCGAGGTCCTCGCCGAGAACACCGTCATGGTGACGGTCTTCCGCGACGCGGGCTATCAAGTCGAGCGCAGCAGGGACGGCTCGGTGCTGCACCTGGAATTTGCCATCGACCCGACCGAAGCCCTGCTCTCGGTGCGTGATTCGCGTGAGCGGGCCTCTGAGGCGCGCAGTGTGGGCAATCTACTCGCGCCGGGTTCGGTGGCCGTCATCGGCGCGACCCCTGGCACCGGGCGGGTGGGTGGGGTTGTGCTGGCGAATCTGCTCTCCGGTGCGTTCCAGGGGCCGGTGTTTCCGGTCAATCCGAATCGGAAGTCGGTGCGCGGAGTGCGGGCTTATCCGACGGTGCGCGACATTCCGGACGAGGTGGATCTGGCGGTGGTCGCCGTGCCTGCCGCGGCCATCGGTTCGGTCCTCGACGACTGTATGGCCAAAGGCGTCAAGGGTTTGGTGGTGCTGACCGCGGGTTTCGGGGAGACCGGCGCGGACGGCGTCACCGCCGAACGCGAGTTGGTCGCCGCCGCGCGCGGGCACGGGATGCGTGTGGTCGGTCCCAGCGCGCTCGGCATCGCCAATACCGATCCGGCGGTCGCGCTCAACGCGACCCTTGCCTCGCTGCTGCCGGGACGTGGGCGCATCGGATTCTTCTGTCAGTCCGGACCGTTGGGCGCCGCGATTCTCGGTGAGGCTGCCGCACGCAATCTGGGATTGTCGACCTTCGTGTCGGCGGGCAATCGCGCCGACGTGTCCGGCAATGACCTGCTGCAGTACTGGGACACCGATGCCGCCACGGAGGTAGTCCTGCTGTATCTGGAGAGTTTCGGTAATCCGCGGAAGTTTTCTCGCATTGCGCGCCGGGTCGCCAGGACCAAGCCGATCGTCGCAGTGAGCAGCGGCAGGCTCGCGGCGCGGGCCCAGCCGACGGGCGATATGGACCGCTCGATCGTGCGGGATCTGTTCGCGCAGGCGGGCATCGTTCAGGTCGACTCGATCTCGGAGCTGTTCGACTGCGCGGCTCTGCTGGGCTACCAGCCGCTGCCCGCCGGTCCCCGGGTCGCGGTGATCGGCAATAGCGCCGCGTTGAATTGGCTGGCCGTCGATGCGGCCCGAGGGGAGGGGCTGGAGGTGCGACGACCGACGAGTGGCGCGACCCGCGCTCGACGCCCCCGTCCGACCGAGCGCGGCGTCGATGAGCAGTCGGTGGGCGAGCCGGTGGACCTCGGCCCGGAGGCGACGCCTGGCGCCTACCTGGACGCCGTGGTCGCGGCGCTGCGGTCGGATGAGATCGACGCGGTGATCGTGGTTTTCGCCCCTCCGGTGCCGCTGCCGATAGCCGGATTCGCCGACGCCATCCGCGAGGCGGCCACGGCCGTGCCCGACTCCGGCAAGCCGATCCTGACCACTTTCGTTGCCGAACAGGGGATTCCGAACCTGCTGGCGATGCGCGGGCAAGGCGGGGTGGCCGTGCGCGGCTCGATACCGTCCTACCCGGACCCCGAACGTGCCGCGCGTGCGCTGGCCAGGGTGCGGCGCTACGCACAGTGGCGCACCAAGCCGGTCTCGGTGGTCCGCCGCCCGAACGATATCGACACCGAGCGGGCCAGGGGATTGGTGGCGCAATGGATGGCGGACCCTGCCGGACGCAGGCTGACCGACCAGGAAACCGTCGACCTGCTGGACTGTTACGGCATCCACGTTGTGGAATATCGCGAAGTGCACAACGCCGACGAGGCCGTCGCAGCGGCAGCAGAACTCGGTTATCCGGTGGCGGCCAAGGCGACCGGGGAACTGTGGCGGCGCAGGCCCGACCTCAGTGGTGTCCGGCTTGATCTGTGGCGGCCCGAGGCGGTGCGCCAGGCCTACGCCCATCTGGCGGAACTCAGTGGTGACCCCGTCTTGCATATCCAGAAGATGGCGACCCCGGGAGTCGGTTGTGTGCTACGCGTGCAGGACGATCCGTCGTTCGGTTCCGTGATCGAATTCGGTCTGTCCGGTCTGATCATCGAACTTCTCGGCGACCGTGCCTACCGCGCTCTGCCGCTGACCGAGGATGAGGCCACCGCCTTGATCGACGCGCCGCGCGCCGCGCCACTGCTGTCCGGCACCCCGGCCAGCCCGCGTGTCGACAAGGCTGCCCTCGCCGAACTGGCCCAACGCATTTCGGCCCTCTTCGACGACATCCCCGAACTCCGTGAACTGTCCTTCGATCCGGTTCTCGCCTCGGCGGCCTCGGCCTCGATCCTCTACGCCCGAGCCCGAATAGGCCCGGAACCCAGCCGTTTCGACGCGGGCCCGCGGCGCTTGGGCTGAGCGGGACACAAATGAGCACTGCCGGCCGTCGGAAATAAGCATCGCCGACCGGCTCGCGCGAACCCGGAGGGGACGGGATGCGCGGACACCGGTCGGCGTTTCCAGGTGACCGATACGGTCACCGAGCCGGGGCGCCGAACCGGCCTCGAAGTGGCTCGGCGCCATGGGGGCCGGGGTCGCGGGCGCGAATTACCTTGTGATCAGCTGGCGTAGGCGCGCAGCCGATCGGCCCGCTCACCCTTGCGCAGCTTCGACATGACCTCGCGCTCTATCTGACGCACCCGCTCGCGGGAGAGTCCGAAGAGCTTACCGATCTGGTCGAGGGTGCGCGGCTGGCCGTCGTCCAGGCCGAAGCGCAGCCGGATGACCTGCTGTTCGCGCTCGTCCAGGGTGGCGAGCACGCTGCGCACATCGTGGTGCAGCAGACCCGCGATGACCGCGGACTCGGCCGAGGTGGCCTCGGAGTCCTCGATGAAATCGCCGAGCGGGGCCTCTTCGTCGTTGCCGACCGGCATATCGAGGCTTACCGGGTCGCGGCTGTGATCGAGCAGATCGGAGATCTTCTCGACCGGAATGCCCGACTCGTTGGCGAGCTCGGCGTCGGTGGCCTCGCGGCCGAGCTGCTGATGCAGCTCGCGCTTGATCCTGGCCAGCTTGTTGACCTGCTCGACCAGATGGACCGGTAGCCGGATGGTGCGGCTCTGATCGGCCATGCCGCGGGTAATGGCCTGCCGAATCCACCAGGTGGCGTAGGTGGAGAACTTGAAGCCCTTGGCGTAATCGAACTTCTCCATCGCCCTGATCAGGCCGAGGTTGCCCTCTTGGATCAGGTCCAGCAGCGGCATGCCGCGGCCGGTGTAGCGCTTGGCAAGCGAGACCACGAGGCGGAGGTTGGCCTCGAGCAGATGAGACCGGGCGGACTGGCCCTCGCGGACGACGATGGCCAGATCGCGCTTGCGCATGGCCGATAGACGCTTGCCGGTCTCCAGCAGATGCTGGGCATAGAGGCCCGCCTCGATGCGCTTGGCCAGCTCGACCTCGTCGGCGGCCGTGAGCAGTGCAGTGCGACCGATCCCATTCAGGTACACGCGTACCAGGTCGGCGGCGGGGCTCTGGGCGTCGAGGTCCATATCGCTGGTGCGCACACGAGTGGTGGCGGGGCTGGTCATGACTTGCCTCCTGTCGGTGGTGTCTCACTCCGAACAACGGACCCGACAATGAGAAAGTTCCCCGCTAGCGCCCAGATAAACCGCTCTGAACTGCGGTTTCCGTCACTTCCGTCTGAGAAGTTCCTGAGAAGCATCCGGAATCGGAACACTCGTTGTCGAGCGCGTCCGCCGCCCACCGGTGCGGCCGTCGGTCAGACGGGTCGCACCAATCCGTGGCGGACCAGTCCGGCCACCACCGACAGTGCGTCGGCCATGAACTCGGTGGTTACCTCGTCGGATCCGGTGGCAACCGCCAGCAGTTCGATCAACTCGTACAACGGCATCCCGTCCGCCCGCATTCCCGCGACGAGGGCGATGGTGGATTCGTCAACCTCGTGCTGCCAGCGTGGTCCGTCACCGCGGTGCAGCCGAGCGACCTGCTGAGCCCAGCCGTCCTCGCCCGGCAGATAGACACGTTCCAGCGCGGTCGCCGGATCCACCGCGAAACGGGAAGACCAGGCCAGGTTTTCGTCGCCTGCGGCGGCGCGCAGCCAGGCCGAGCGCTCGAAATACCTGGTCGCCTCGTCGCCGAGCGGGTCGTCGAAGCCGTGCGTGAGGTCCTCGGCGAGCAACTCGGTCGGGCCGTTGATGGCGCGCAGATAGACGAAGCCGAAGCCGATGCCCTCGACATCGGCCGCGGTGAAGGCGTCGAGCCACTGATCGGCACGGGCCTGCGCGGCCGGGTCGCGCGGATCGAGCCCGGCGTCGCGCAGCCAGGTGCCCACATACAACGCGGGGTCGGCGACATCGCGCTGCACCACCCAGGCGTCGACGCCGTGCGCGGGCAGCCAGGACGACACCCGGTGCCGCCAGTCCTCGCCGTCCACATGCACCCACGCCGCGAGCATCGCCGCGGTGCCGCCGGGGGCGAGTAACTCCGAGGCCTGGGAGATCACCAGTTCGCTTGCGCCGTCGAGGGCGAGGCCGGAATCGCGGTATGTGTGCTCGATGCGGGCGGGGCCGACGACGAAGGGTGGATTGGCCACCACCTGGTCGAAGCGACGTCCGGCCACCGGCTCGAACCAGGAACCGTCCAGCAGTTCGATGTCGAGGCCGTTGAGTGCGGCGGTCGCTTCGGCAAGCCACAGCGCGCGCGGGTTCACGTCGGTGGCGGTCACCCGGTCGGCATAGGAGGCCGCGTGCACGGCCTGCACGCCACAGCCGGTGCCGAGATCGAGTACCGAACCGACCTTGCGGGTCGGCGTCGCGCGCAGCAGCGACAGCGAAGCGTGGCCGACACCGAGTACATGCTCTTCGGTCAGCGTGCGCCTTCGCATCGAGTCGTCGAGATCGGACAGGATCCACCGGGTGCCGACGCCGACGTCCAAAGGGCGCAGGTCCAATGCCGCGCGCACCAGATCACCGTCCCGGTCCAGCAATCCTGCCTCGACGGCGCGCTCGATATCCACGGGTGCGAGCGCGGCGGCGACGTCTCGCTGGGGCAGTGCGTCGCCGAGCAACAGCAATCGGATCAGGGTGCCGAGTTCGCCCGCGTCCCGTGCGGCGCGGCGCACCGGCACCGGCTCCGACCGACCGAGCGCCGCGTGTACATCGACTCCGAGCACCTCGAGCAGCGTGTCCGCGTCGTAGCGGACTCGGGTCAGCGCGGTCCGCAGATCCGGGCACAACGCGGTGAGCAGCGATCCGGTCGTCGTCTGGTTCGTAGGCACATCGGTACTCTGCCACCGCAACCGCGCAGCACTCGCCAGGTGTTCGCCGTGTCACAGATCCGCGTGCCGTCGACGCTCGGCCGGGTGCCGCTCGGCGGCCGTCAGACTCCGCTGGGGTCGCGGGAGGTGATGCAGTAGGTGGCGTCGGCGGGGTCGGACATGACGATCCAGTGTTCGTGATTCTGGATTCGGGTCGCGCCGAGGGATTCGTGCCAGGCGGCGGTGGCGTGGATATCCGACGACGACAGGTCGATATGCGCACTGGTCGGGCGGTCCACACCGAGGCGCTGCAGCAGCAGTTGGAGGGGCAGCTGATTCTTTGCGCGCAGCCGGGAGAATTCCGGCAGCCTGCCCTGCTGGTGATCCCAGCCGGTCAGGATGGTCCAGAAGTGTGACTCGGCCTCGTGATCGGCGGCGCCGATGTCCAGGCACACCTGATCCAAACGGGTCAGCGTGCCGTCCGGCGCGCTGACGGCCGGCGCGGGCTGGCCCTTGGCGCGGCCGCTGGGGGTGAAGCAGAACATCTGGCCCGACGGCGAGCGCAGGACGGCGTAGTCCGGGTGGTTGGCGACCAGGTCGGCGCCGAGGTCGAGCGCGATGCGGACGGCGGCGGCGATGTCGTCGACATCGAAGTCGATGTGCACGCCGCCGAGGCCGGTGACCGACTGCATTTTGGCCCCTGCGGCGGCGAACAGCGCGGGATCCGGTAGGAGCGTGAGGAATTCGTCGTTCGCGCCGCGGCGGGGCGAGAGCTGGGTGCCGGTGATGGTGGACCAGAACGTCGCGCAGTCGTCGAAACGCTGCGTGGGCCGATCGAGGAAGGCCCAGGCCCACCGAATCATGCTGTCTCCTCTGTCCTGCGGGGTATGCCCCGACGGCCGCGTGAACGCTGGTGCGGCACTGCGCCTCTTGCCTGCCGCGTGACGGTGTGCCACGCCACAACGACGTTCTGTCGAATTCCCCCGCCACACAGTAGGGGGCGGCCGGTGCGCTGTCGAGGCGGTGCCGGTCGCGCCGGAGTGGCACGATCTTGGCGGTTAATGGCATCCCGGCCACTCGTTCCCCGAGGGAGATTCCGGCACGCTCAGCAGGTGACCGAACTGCAGACACCCCCGGCGCAGGGACCTATCGATTCCATGAACCGGCCGCGGCTGCATCCAGCATGGATCGTGGCGGGTGTGGGGTTCGTCGCACTGCTCGGCGCCGCGGCTTTCCGGTCCGTGCCGAGCGTGCTGATGGATCCGCTGCACGAGGAATTCGGGTGGTCGCACGGCACGATCGGCGCGGCAGTTTCGCTGAATATGTTGTTGTACGGCCTGATTTCGCCGTTCGCGGCCGCGCTGATGGATCGCTTCGGCATCCGCAAAGTGGTGGCGTGCGCACTGCTGCTCGTCGCGGCGGGCAGCGGGCTGACCGTGTTCATGACACAGCCCTGGCATCTGGTGCTGACCTGGGGTCTGCTGGTCGGTGTCGGCGTCGGCTCGATGTCGATGCCGTTCGTGGCGACCATCACCGGCCGCTGGTTCGTGCGCCAGCGTGGACTGATCACCGGAGTGCTCACCGCCGCGGGCGCGACCGGGCAGCTGATCTTCCTGCCACTGGTGTCGGCGGCGGCACACGATCACGGCTGGCGGGTGCCGTCGCTGATCGTCGCCGGCGCCGCGTTGGCCGTGGTGCCGCTGGTGTGGCTGTTCATCCGCGATTTCCCCAGCGACGCAGGTGTTTCCGCCTACGGCGCGGAAGCGGGCAGCTCGGTGGGCCTGCGCACGCCCGCGACCGGCGGTGCGATGCGCGCGCTGACCGTGCTCGCCACCATTGCGCGCCGACCCGGATTCTGGCTGTTGGCAGCCGGATTCGCGATTTGCGGCGCATCGACCAACGGCTTGGTCGGTACCCACTTCGTCAGCGCCGCACACGACCACGGCATGCCGTCCACCACCGCGGCCGGCCTGCTCGCGCTGGTCGGTATTTTCGACGTCGCGGGCACTATCGCCTCGGGCTGGCTCACCGACCGGGTCGACCCCCGCTACCTGCTGGTCGGCTACTACACCCTGCGCGGACTGTCGCTGCTCATCCTGCCGTCGCTGTTCTCGCCGCACACCCAGCCCAGCATGTGGGTGTTCATCATCTTCTACGGCCTCGACTGGATCGCCACCGTCCCGCCGACGGTGATGCTGTGCCGCGAACTGTTCGGCGTGGATGGTCCGGTCGCTTTCGGCTGGGTGTTCGCCGCGCACCAAATCGGTTCGGCGATCGCCGCGACCGGGGCGGGCGTCATCCGCGATCTCCAGGGCAGCTACACCACGGCCTGGTATATCGCGGGCGGGCTCTGCGGTATCGCGGCACTGCTCTCGGCGGGAATTCGGCGCACGACCGCCCCGGTTCGCGCATAGTCTCGTTCGGGCGGGAACTCAGCTGTCGATGGCGTTGTGCGGACGCGATTCGATGGCCTTGCGGCGTTCGTCCCAGCGGCTCGGCTCGTCCTTGCGGCGCGGCGGGCGATCGTTGGCGATCAGCACCGCGATCCAGGGCAGCGGGATGGATGCGGCGATGATGAGAATCGAGATCAGGGCATTGCTGAAGGCGCTGTAGGCGAACGCGGCCAGCACCAGGCAGGGGATGCGGAAGGCCATGATGATCGTGTACCTGCGGACGCGGGCGCGATGCTGATCTTCCAGCGACGGTGCGGCCTCGGTGATCAGCACCGGGTGTTTGTCGTCGCTGCCGGGAAAGTAGCCGGAGGAGCTTTCGGGAGTGGGCACCGTCACGTCCGGGCGATCACCGCGGCCGATGTCGTCGGCGTTGGGGGAATCGCCGTACTGCTGCATACTCTCGAGTCTTCCACTGTCGGCGGTCAACCGCACATGACCTGGTCAGCGAGTTCTGCCGCCACCGTGTTCGGCCACTCGCGCGCGGATGCGGCATCATGGAATCCGTGAGTACCGAGACTCTGGTTCGCCCGGATACGACTACCGACGAGACGACGGGCGACGACACCCCGAAGTTCTTCCACTATGTGAAGAAGAACAAGATCGCCGAGAGCGCCGTCATGGGCACCCACGTGGTTGCGCTGTGCGGCGAGGTCTTCCCGGTAACCCGCTCCGCGAAGCCCGGTTCGCCGGTGTGCCCCGAGTGCAAGAAGGTCTACGACGGGCTACGCAAGGGCGACTGAGTCGAGTCGGCCCCACCCGGCGGCGTCGTGATCGATGCCGTCCGGGTATTCGATGGTGCCTGCGGCCCCGAGTTCGGCTCGGGGCTTTGTGCTGTCTCGGGGCGCGGCGTCTTCGATAGGCGCACGGATTCTGTCTCCGCCGCGCGATTCGACGCGGATTCGGTATCGGCGCTCGCGGTGTCCGAGGCGGGAACGTCGGCTGCCCGCTCTTCGTCATCCGCCACATCACCGAGAATCTGGTTGGACAGCCACTCCTTCATCTGATCGATGCGGGTGCTGCCGGCAGGCCAGAACTCCTGGACCGTGGCATTGAATTCCGCGCCGAGGATCACCGCGAACCCGAGGAAGAACGTGAACAGTAGGAACGCGATCGGGGTGGCGAGTGCGCCGTAACTGACACCGGTCTTGGTTACCCATGACAGATATCGGCGCAATCCCTCGCTGGCGGCCATGAAGAACACACCCGCGACCAGGGCCCCGCCGAAGAGCCGGTGCCACGGCAGCGATCGGTGCAATGCCAGCTTGTAGAGCGTGGTGAGGCCGATGATCAGCAGCAAGCCGACACCCGGGTAGTAGAACGAGTCGATCAAGCGCAGTCCCGGCTCGCGCCACGAGTCCGGTAATGCCCGCCCGATCAGCGCCGGTCCGAGTGCGATCAGCGGCAGGATGAACACCGCCGCGATCAGGAACAGCACATACAGCAGCAACGCGAAGATCCGCTGCCACACCGGATGCCGGGCATCCTGCTGTCCGTGCGCCTCGACGATGGAGTCGACGAAGGTCGCCATCGCCGAGGATCCCGCCCACAGCGACAACACGAAACCCACCGACACGAAGGCGGCCCGCCCGCGCCCGAGCACATCGGTGACCGTCGGCTCGATCAGGTCCGACACCACGGTCGTGCTGAACAGATCCCGGCTGAACGCGATGATCTTCTGCTCGACGATCTCCACCGTGTCGGGCCCGAACCACTCGCCGACGTAGCCGAGGCTGCCGAGCACACCGAGCAGCAGCGGCGCCAGCGACATCGTCTGCCAGAACGCCGCGGCCGCGGACTTCGCGAATATGGAATCGTTCCATGCCTTCACCGCGACGCGGGCGACGAGCCTGCCGCTCTGCCGGCCCGCGCGCGCCAGCCAGGCGGCCGTGCCGCGGACATAGCGGGCCGCCCCGACGGGTTCAGCGCCGCCGCCGCTGTGGATAGCGGTGGTGGCGCTCGATAGGGCACTGTCGTCGGTCATGGTCTCTACAGCATCGCGCACAAGTCGGTTCGGCACCGCTTCGACGGTGCAATGTGTCGGCGTGCGGCAGGTGAACGCGGCGGGAACTCCAGGGTCGATATGTGATGCCGGTCGCCTCGGCCGCGTCGGTTTGGCGACACGCCCTACCGGGCCAGTAGGGTCTTCTGCGTGACTGGGTCGGGCGCCGCTGTGGCGGGAGAAGCGGAAACGCCGGGCGATTCGGAAGCATCGAGCGCCACGGTTTCAGGTGGTTCGCTCCGTGCGTGGCAGCGTCGCGCACTGACGAAATATCTGACGACCAAGCCTCGGGACTTTCTCGCGGTGGCTACCCCCGGTGCGGGTAAGACCACCTTCGCACTGCGGGTCGCCGCAGAGTTGCTCGCCGACCGCACCGTCGACCAGATCACCGTCGTCGCGCCGACCGAGCACCTGAAGCACCAGTGGGCGCAGGCCGCGAACCGGGTCGGCATCGCGCTGGATTCGCGATTCTCCAACGCGACGGGCGGCACCTCCGGTGACTACCACGGTGTCGTGGTCACCTACGCGCAGGTTGCCTCGCATCCTTCCCGACATCGGGTGCGCACCGAGAACCGCAAGACCCTGGTGATTCTCGATGAGATCCACCATGCGGGCGACGCCAAGACCTGGGGTGACGCGGCCGCCGAGGCTTATGGCGATGCCACCCGAAGACTCGCGCTGACCGGTACCCCATTCCGCAGCGACGACAGTCAGATCCCGTTCGTCACCTATGAACCCGACGAGGGTGGGTTCCCGCGTTCGCGCGCCGACCACGCCTACGGTTACGCCGAGGCGCTCGCCGACGGCGTGGTGCGGCCGGTGGTGTTCCTCGCGTACTCCGGCGAGGCACACTGGCGCGACAGTGCGGGCGAGGAATACACCGCGCGCCTCGGCGAGCCGCTGAGCGCCGAGCACACCGCACGCGCCTGGCGTACCGCGCTGGACCCGGCCGGCGACTGGATTTCCGCGGTGCTGCGCGCCGCCGACACCCGCCTGCGGCAGAAGCGCACCTCCGGCATGCCCGACGCGGGCGGGTTGGTGATCGCCACCGATCAGGAGCGCGCCCGCGACTATGCCGAACTGCTGGAGCACATCTCGGGGGAGCGGCCCGCGGTGGTGTTGTCGGATGATCCCGACTCCTCGAAGCGGATCGCCGAGTTCAGCAATAACACCCAGCCGTGGATGGTCGCGGTGCGGATGGTGTCCGAGGGCGTCGACGTGCCGCGCCTCGCGGTCGGCGTGTACGCCACGAGCGCCTCGACCCCGTTGTACTTTGCCCAGGCTGTCGGCCGCTTCGTGCGCGCACGCAAGCCGGGTGAGACCGCGAGCGTGTTCTTGCCCTCGGTGCCGGTGCTGCTGGATCTGGCCGCGCAGCTGGAGTTGCAGCGCGACCACGTCATCGGCAAGCCGCATCGGGAGAAAGACGGCCTCGACGACGAGCTGCTGATCGATGCCAACAAGCAGAAGGACGAGCCGGGCGAGGACGAGAAGCCGTTTGTCGCCCTGGCCGCCGACGCCGAGCTCGATCAGGTGATCTACGAGGGTTCTTCGTTCGGCACCGCCACCATCGCGGGTAGTGCCGAGGAGGCGGACTATCTCGGCATCCCTGGTCTGCTCGACGCCGATCAGATGCGGGCGTTGTTGCGCGATCGCCAGTCCAGACAGATCGCCGAGCGCGGCGAGTCGAGCACCCCCGACCCTGGCCCGCAGGTCGCCAGCGCGGCGCAGCGAGTCGCGACGGCCGACCGGCTCGGCGAGCTGCGCCGCGAGCTCAACAGTCTCGTCGCTATGCACCATCACCGCACCAACAAACCGCACGGCGTCATCCATGGCGAGCTGCGCCGCGAATGTGGTGGCCCGCCAACAGCTTTGGCTACAACGGATCAGCTGGTCGAGCGCATCGCGGCGCTGCGGAGGAAGTAGCGCCGGGTGTCACGCAACTACCGAGTTCTGCCCGACGGCCGCATTCCGCTCTGGGTGATGCTGGCGGTCGAGGATGCCGCGTACGCGGTGACGCCGTGGCATCGTGCCGATCGGCCGATGCGGCTGTCGGTCGAGGACATCGCCGACGACTGCGATATCTCGGCGGTCGAGGTGGTCGGCCGGGAGTTCACCGCGATCGGCGATTCGACTGCGCTGCACAGCTTTCGGCTGATGCACGATCCGCGCCTGTAGTTCGGAGCGTCCTTCATGGCGCGCTCGGCACCGAGATGTCGGCGGGCCAGGCCGCCATGGCACAGTCGATCGACCGTGTCAGCTCGGCCAGATCGGCACGGTCGCGGGCCTGGATGGATAGCCCGTAGAGGACCGTCGTATAGAAGCTGGCCAGTGCGGCGGTGTCGGCAGTCGGGGCCAGATCGCCTTCGGCGACACCGCGATCGAGCCGTCTGCGGATGTTTTCGGTTGTCTCGCGCCGCTTTTCGATGAGGAAGTCGCGCACACTCTCGTTGCGGGTGGTGTAGGTGGAGCCCGCGAGCACGACCATGCAGCCGTGCGGCTTGTCCTCGACGGTGTAGGCGACCGCGTTGTCGCGCAGCATCGCCTCGATGCCGGCGCGGGCGGTTGATTCCTCGCGCAGGGCGTGGTCGGTGTAGCCGCCTTCGGTTTGCCCGTAGAGCGAGATGGCCTCGCGGAACAGTGCTTCCTTACCGCCGAATGCGGCGTACAGGCTCGGTGAGTTGATGCCCATCGCGGAGGTGAGGTCGCTCATCGACGAACCTTCGTAGCCGTGCTCCCAGAACACCTCCATGGCGCGTCGTAATGCTTCGGTGCGGTCGAAAGCACGTGGGCGTCCACGAGTCGCCATGGCGGTCTCCTTTCTGTGTCGATCGTTAAATATACCCCTTGACGCGGACCGGGGTATGCGCTTAGCTATTTATGTACTGATCGACACAGAAATTGGAGGAGCGACAATGTCGAACCTGACAGGCAAGGTGGCGCTGGTGACCGGTGGCAGCAGGGGGATCGGCGCCGCGATCGCGCGGCAGCTGGCCGCCGCCGGTGCGGATGTGGCACTGACCTACCAGAGCGCCGATGTGCTGGCGAAGTCCGTGGTCGCCGAGATCGAGGCGCTCGGTCGCCGGGCCATCGCGATTCAGGCCGACAGCGCCGACGCCGCCGATGTCAAGGGCGCCGTCGACCGGACCGCCGCCGCACTGGGCGGACTCGATGTGCTGGTCAACAATGCGGGCATCTTCCCGGCCAAACCGTTCGAGGAGTTCACGGTGGCGGAGGTCGACCGCGCGCTCAACATCCACGCCCGCGCCGCTTTCGTCGGCGCACAGGCCGCGGTGGCGCATATGGCCGACGGCGGCCGCATCATCAGCATCGGCACCAATTTGTCCGAGCATGCGCCGTTCGGTGGGCTTTCGCTGTACAACCTCAGCAAGTCCGCGCTGAACGGATTCACCAAAGCGCTTGCGCGCGAACTCGGTCCGCGCAACATCACGGTCAACCTGGTGCAGCCGGGCTCGACCGACACGGACATGAATCCGGCCGACGGCGACCATGCCGCCCACCAGCGGGAACTGTCCGCGCTCGGTCGGTTCGGCACCGCCGACGACATTGCCGCAATGGTGACCTTCCTCGCGGGGGAAACCGGCCGCAGCATCACCGGCGCGTTCTTCACCGTCGACGGCGGTACGAACTCCTGATCAGCGCGCGAAGTAGCGCCCGGGCGATACGCCGACGGCGCGCCGGAACGCCGCAACATACGCACTCGGTGTGGAGTATCCGACCCGCCCGGCGATCCGCGCGATCGGCATGCCGGCGGCCAGCGGCGGCAGCGAGGCGGCAAGCCGGATCTGAGTTCGCCACTGGCCGAAGCTCATTCCGGTCTCCGCGACGAACAGTCTGGCCAGCGTGCGCGGCGCGGCGGACACGTGGACGGCGAACTGGCCGAGGGTGCGAGCATCGGCCGGATCACGGGTGAGCGCATCGGCCACCTGCCTGGCTCGTGGATCCGACGGCGGATGCGCGCCGATCGGGATCACCTCGACCGGTTCGAGCAGATCGAAAACCACTGCCTCCGCGCGGCGACGTGGCGCGGGGGCAGTGTCGGGTGCGGTGAGATGGTCGAACAATTCGTGCAGGAGCCGGGTGACCCGCAGCATGGTCGGCGCGCCGAAGGCGACCGGACACCGGTCCGGTTCCACGAAGATGCCGTGCATTGTGGCCCCCTCGGAGGTCCCGGTCCGGTGCCCGGTGTTGCCGGGAATCCACAGCGCCCGGGTGGGTGGCAGCACCCAGTGGCCGTCGCCGATCTCGACCACGAGGACACCCCGTGCGGCCCAGGCGATTTGATGCTGCGGATGCTCGTGGGTGTCGAACCAGTGGCCTGCGGGCAGCACGCGGGCGCCGAAGACCATCGCGGTGTCGCCGGCGGTGGCCGGGAGCACCAGGGATCGGCCGAGGACCGAAGGTTGGCCGTTCTGCGACACAGTGTGTCACCGTAGCCTGTCGTGGCCGCGCCCGCGCGCCCCTAGCGTGAGCTGATGGCGATGAATTACTTCCACCGAATCCTCTGCCGGTCGGCGATGTGGGAGCGGGCCAGTGCGACGAAGATCGTTCCGTGGGCGCTGTCGGGTCTCGAACTCGGTTCCTCCGCACTGGAGATCGGCCCCGGCTACGGTGCGAACGTGCGCGCCCTGCTGGAGCGAGCCAGCACCCTCACCGGACTCGAGATCGACACCGCACTGGCCGACCGCCTGCGTGACCGGCACGGCGGCGCGATGACCGTGGTCGAGGGCGACGGCGCTGAAATGCCGCTGCCGGACCGCGAATTCGACACCGTGGTGTGCTTCACCATGCTGCACCACGTCCCGACGGTCCGGCAGCAGGACGCACTGTTCGCCGAGGCGTTCCGGGTGCTGCAGCCGGGAGGTGTGTTCGCGGGCAGCGATGGACTCGACACCCGAGTCTTCCGCCTGATGCACCTGGGCGACACCTGCCTGCCGGTGCCCCCGCAAGATGCCGCGGAGCGTCTCGCCAGGGTCGGCTTCACCGATATCGAGATCGACACCGGCGCAGGCAGTTTCCGATTCCGTGCCCATCGGCCAGGAACCCCGTGAAGATCGGCGACGGCACCCCGCGAGTCTTCGGGTTCATGCGTCGACAGTGAGTGCAATCCCCAAGGTCGCGACCTCATCCCGTCAGCTCGGGTGCGATCCGAAGTAGCCGGCGGGGTCGAGGGTGTTGATCGGCACCCATCGCGGTGCTTCCACTGTGGTCGCTGCCGCATCCTGGGCCGGCCGGAAATAGCCCTGGAGTTCGAGGGCGAGGCGCGGGTTCTCGTCGACGCGGCGGGCGACCTCGTAGAACACCGCCAAGACGTGCACACAGCGGGCCGAACGGGCCGAGCACGAGCAGTCGGTGCCTGCGAGCACGGGTGCCGTGGCGACGCTCGCTGTAACGAGTGCCCGGTGCATGTCGTCGGTGAGGACCGTCGGGTCGGTGATGATCTCCGCGATCGCGGTGACGGCGGCCCGGGGCAGCGGCGTCACCTCGACGTGGGTGACCGAGGCCTGGCCGCCGCGGTGGATGGCGCCGCGGACGATGCGGCCCTCGATCGTGGCCTGGACGCCGTTGTTGCGGGCGATGCTGCGGGCTCGGGGGAGCAGTGGTTCGGGACGGGTCTGGCGTATCGGCTCGGCAAGGCGAACCCAGTCCATGCCCCAGGCGGTGTAGCCGAATTCGTTGTCCGCCATCAGTTCCCCCTCTTGCGGCGCAGGATCTCGACCAGCTGGTCGTCGTCGAGCTTTGCCAGTGCGGCGATACCTGCCGAATCGCCGAGGTCCGAGAGCGCGGACTTGCGGTCGTGCATCCCCGCGATGTGCTCCTCGACGGTGGTGCCCGAGGTGAGGGAGGTGATGGTGACGGTCCTGGTCTGACCGATCCGGTGCACCCGGTCGGAGGCCTGGGCCTCCACCGCAGGGTTCCACCACCGGTCGAAGTGGATGACATCGGCGGCGCGCGTCAGCGTGAGGCCAGTGCCCGCCGCACGCAGGCTCAGCACCAGCACCGGCGGTCCGTCCTCGGCCTGGAACCCGGAGACGATCGCGGCCCGTTCCGACTGTTTCAATCCGCCGTGGAAGAACGGCGCGCTCACCCCGAACTGTTCTGCGAGGTGTCGCACCAGCAGTTCACCGGTCTGCCGGTACTGGGTGAATATCAGTGTCGGATCACCGGTTTCGAGATTGTTGGCCACGATGTCGGTGCACAGGTCGAGCTTGCCGGAGCGACCTGCCAGCTCGCCGAGCTCGCCGGTGATCAGTCCGGGGTGGTTGCAGACCTGTTTGAGTGCGGTCAGTGCCGCGAGCACCCGGCTCTGGCGCTGGGCGCCGTGGCCGAATCCGTCGTCGATCGCCCGATCGAGCAACTGGTCGTAGAGCGTCTCCTGTTCCGAGGTGAGATCACACAGCAGATCGCTGTGGATCTTCGCCGGCAGGGAGGCGGCGACCTGAGTTTTTTTGCGCGCCAGCACCACCGGTTCGATCGCATTGCGCAGCCGCGCAGCCGCGGCGGCAGAGCCCTCGTGGATCGGCCGCACGAACCGGCGTCGGAACTGGGTGCGGTGCCCGAACAGTCGGGGCGCGACCAGGTTCAGTAGTGCGAACAGTTCCTCCAGATGATTCTCGACCGGGGTTCCGGTGAGCGCGACCCGCGCGTCGACGGTGAGTGCGCGTGCCGCCTTGGCGATCTGGGTGCGCGGATTCTTCAGCGCCTGCGCCTCGTCGAAAACTGCTGTCGCCCAAGTTCGGTCGTTCAGTGCGCCGCCGTGCAGGCGCAGCGTCGGGTACCCGGTGATGATGACCTCGCCCGCTTCGGCAGCGAGGTCGCCACCGCGCCACACGACCGGGCGTAGCTCCGGCGCGAACCGGGTTATTTCGTGCGCCCAGTTGCCGACCAGCGAGGTGGGACAGACCACCAGCTGCGGTCCTGCCGAGGCCCGGCCGAGTAGGAAGCCGATGGTCTGCACCGTCTTGCCGAGCCCCATCTCGTCGGCCAGCACCGCGCCACCGTGCGCGGCGACTGTCTCGTGCAGCCAGCCGACTCCACGTGCCTGATACGGTCGCAGCTCGGCCTTCAGTGTGGAACGCAATTCCGCGACGATGGAACGGGTTTCGTGCAGCACGCGCAGCGCGCGTTCGGCAGCGTAGATCGACGTGCCGACCGCGTCGGGGACGGCGTGTGCCGCAATCGGAAGCGCCGGTCCGATCGGCGGTGTCGCGGCGGCAGGCGCAGCGGCGTCCGGCGGGCCCGACGTCTCGTGGGTGGTGTTGCCCGCAGTGGCCGCGGGGTCCGACAGCTCGCCGGTGGGGCGGAGGGCGGCCTGCCAGGCGTCGACGGATGCCCCCGCGCCCTCGATGGTCAGACCGAGCAGATCCTCGGGGTCGACGAGCGCGCAGTCGACGTCCGCGACCTCGATGGCGTCGCGCGCGCCGGTCGGTACCGCGAGCCGCATGGTCTCGTGGTCGCCCTCCGGTGCGCGTCCGACGGCATGCCCGGTCCAGGTCCACAGCGCGAACATGTGACGGTCGGGAAGATATGTGGCCTGTGTGCTTGGCAGAGCGCACCCCTAGTTCGTCGTATGGCGTACGGAGTATTGTAACAACGTACACCGTACTGGATTTGTTTCGAGGAGGCACGTGACCAACGGCACCACTTCCGACCAGGCGAAACAGCTGATCAGCCTGCTCTGGCGGCACACCATGCCGCAGCGTCTCGGCGGTCGCGGACCCAAACAGACAGTCAGCGTCGACGCCGTGGTTACCGCCGCGGTCGCCCTCGCCGACCGCGACGGCTACGAGAAGGTATCCATCCGGACGGTCGCCGCCGAACTCGGTCTCAAACCCATGAGCCTCTACACCTATGTCCCGAGCAAGGACGCGCTGGCGGTGCTGATGGTCGACGCGGTGGCCGACGAGGACGCGCCCATCCCGGGCGACATGCCCGTGCGCGATCGGATGGCCGCCATCGCCACCCAAGTGCGCACCGAGCTGATCAACCATCCGTGGCTGCTCGAGGTGCCGCCGTGGCGACTGGTGCTCGGCCCCGGCCGAATGCGGCGCTACGAACGCCAATTGGGCGCGATAGACGGAATCGGTCTATCGGATGTGGCGATGGACCGGGTCATCGCCGTGCTGTCGGAATTCGCGACCGGAAACGCGCGCATGGCCATCGCCGCGACCCGCAGTACCGCCGAACTCTCGGACGCGCAGTGGTGGGAGCAGCACGGTCCGCTACTGACACAGGCGATGCCGGTGGCGCTGTTCCCGCTGTCCTCGCGCGTCGGGGCCGCCGCGGGCGAGCACTATCAGGCGCCGGCGGATCCGGACGGCGCGTTCGCGTTCGGCCTTGCTGCACTGCTGGACGGCATCCTCGGCGAGTGCGGTGCAACGCCAACAGCGGGCGACGTGTAGGTCGCCCGCTGCTGGTATTCGCGATGTTCTGTTGTTCGATGCTGTTGTGTCGGGACGCGAAACTGGACGGGTTACAGGGCGGGAGCCGATTCCGTATCGATCACGGCTTCGAGCTCACGCAGTCGATCCATGTGTTCGTTCGCGTGGTGCTGGCAGAAGAGCAACTCGCCACCTGCGGGCAGTACGGCACGCACTCGTGCAGCCGCCCCGCAGCGGTCGCAACGATCGACCGCGGTCAGTGGGGTGCTTGTCAGGGTTCCTGGCATGACTCCTCCGTCCTGGCTCCCGGCACTACAGTCCGTTCACCTGGTGTGGGGCCCGTGGTCACTCCGCGGGCTCGCTACCGCTACTTCCCAGCAGGGGTATGACTACTCTGTCAGACGTTCGGGACGGGGGCTTTGTTCCCGGAAGTGATTCTGTGTGTTTTCTGTAACACGACCTGGGATTTCGCTAAAGGCGAACATCACTGGTCACGTACCGAACCCCACGCGATCACGATCACGAACAGGCCTATCCAGTTGTCTACCGGGAGATTACCCGTGATCCACGACACTCACACTCTCGTTCACATTTGCACTCTGTCGGAGTGGCTGACCACGCGCCAGACCGGCGAGCACCGGCCGGCTTCGCTCGACGAGGTCGGGTTCATCCACCTGTCCGCGCCGCAGCAGGCACACCTGCCCGCCAATCGGCTGTTCGCGGGTCGCCAGGATCTGGTGCTACTACGCATCGACCCGGCGCGGGTCGGCGCGCCGGTGAAGTGGGAGCCGGGTGTGCCGAGTGACCCGGAGTCCATGCTGTTCCCGCATCTCTACGGTCCGCTGCCCGCAGGCGCGGTCACCGCCGTCGTCGAGTACCTGCCCGGCCCCGACGGCACCTTCGCCCCACTGGATCGCTGACTACCGATCCTTGGCTTCCCTGGCCAGGATCGCAGCCTGAACCCTGGACCGCACACCGAGTTTGGTGAGTACCCGCGAGACATGCGTCTTCACGGTCGTCTCGCCGATGAACAGTCGGGTGGCGATCTGCGCGTTGGTCAGCCCCTCGCCGAGACAGTCGAGCACCTCGCGTTCGCGTTCGGTGAGATCGGCGAACCCCTGGGGCGCGGGCTCGGTGTCCTCCGGGATCGTCGTGGCGAAGGCGTTGATCACCGCCGCGGTCACCTCCGGCGCGAGCACGCCATCGCCCGCGGCCACCGCGCGCACGGAGTCCACCAGCGATTGTCCCGACGCGGATTTGAGCACGAACCCCGAGGCGCCAGCTCGCAACGTTCGGAAGACGTACTCGTCGAGATCGAAGGTGGTCAGGATGAGCACCTTGGCCAGTGCGTCGGCGGTGATCCGGCCGGTGGCGGTGATGCCGTCGACTCCGGGCATTCGCACATCCATCAGCACCACATCCGGGCGCAGCGCTTTCGCCTGTGCCACAGCGATATCCCCGTCTGCGGCCTCGCCGACCACCTCGATGTCCGCGGTGGCGTCGAGGATCATCCGCAGGCCGGCCCGGATCGCGCCGTGGTCGTCGGCGATCAGCACCCGAATCGTCACGATGTCTCCTTGGTGATCGAAATCGGTAGTCGGGCAAGCACTTCCCAACCCGAGGTAGCCGGTCCTGCGGTGAAGCTGCCGCCGAGTGCGGCGGCGCGCTCACGCATATTCACCAGGCCGCGCCCCGCCTCCGGGTCCTCGGACTGCTGCCGCGGCGTCGATCTGACCTGATTGCGCACCAGCACAGCCACTGTCGTCGCCTCGACGGACACCTCGATGTCGACCGCTTGTCCCGGTGCGTGTTTCATCGCGTTGGTGAGCGCTTCCTGGACGATACGGTAGGCGGCCTGGTCGACTGCGCTCGGCAGTTCGACACCGTCGATGTCCGAGGCCACCCGCACGGTGATCCCGGCCGCGTGGGCCGCGTCGACCAGGATCGGCAGCTGCGCGAGCCGCCGCGGCGCGGCCGGATCGTCCTCGGCGCCGTCGTCGCGGCGCAGCAGCCCGATCATGGTCCGCATCTCCTGCAATGCGCTGACGCTGTTGGACCGGATCGAGCCGACGATGCCGGTCACCGCCGGGTCGGCCGATTCCTGGCGGGACAACACACCGAGCGCCGCTTCGGATTGGATGGCGATCGCCGAGAGGTGGCCCGCGATCACATCGTGGAGGTCGCGCGCCATCGTCTTGCGCTCGTCGGCGATCGCCGCCCGCCGGTCCAGCTCGGCGACCAGAGAAAGTGCTTGCGCGCGTGCGCGTTCGGCACCGGCGATCTCCCGGTGGTGCCGCACCGACAGCGCCCACCAGATCGAGGTGCCGATGAAGGCGACCGCCGCGGTGATCGCCAACGCCATCACGCGCCAGTCGCCGGTGAGCACCAAGGCGAGCACCGCCGCCACCGCCGACAGCACCGCGCCCGCCGCCACCACGAACCGGGACCGCGCGGGCGGTGCGTACAGGACGGCGGCATAGATCAGATCCGAATACATGATCCAGATCGGCACCGTCGCACCGAGCCACAGGTCGATGCCGAGCGGCACGAGTCCGAGGGCCAGAGCCCACAACGGGGTCCTGCGGCGCAGCAGCGACACCGCGCACATCAGCGCGAGCACGCCGAAACGCACCGTCAGCGACGGATCGATACTGTCGGAGGTCATCGGATACAGCCCTGCGACATACAGCGTCGCGCCGAAGGCGAACACGAAGCCGGCGATCAGCGCGTCCTGCACCATCGCCGACAACGCCGACCACTGCCTCCTCACGTCCCCATCACAGCACACCGAGCCGCGCGCGCAGGTCCACCGAAGTGATGAGCGGTCGTCGGTCCGACGGCCGACGCCGACGCCGCCCAACACGAGGGAGTCTCGGTCGGTGACACTGATACTCGCCCTGATCGGACTTGCCCTGGTGGACAGCACCAGCATCGGCACGCTGATCGTCCCCGTGTGGTTGCTGCTTGCGACGCAGCGCCCACCTGCCCGCCGAATGCTGGTCTATCTGGCTGCGATCACGGCCTTCTATTTCCTCGTCGGTGTGCTCGGCCTGTTCGTCCTGGATTCGGGTCTGGAGCGTTTCCGCGACGCCGCGCGCAGCCCGTGGCTGCTGGTACCACAACTGGCGCTCGGCGTCGCGCTGTTCGCGGTCTCGTGGCGATTCGACTCCACCAAGCGCCGAGCGCGTGGAGAGCTGGATCGGACCGCCGCGTGGCGCACCCGGGTACTGGCATCGCAGTCTTCCGCGGCCGGGCTCGCGGTGCTCGCGCTGAGCGCGGGGACGCTGGAGGTGTTCTCGATGGTGCCCTACCTGGCCGCCATCGGTCTGTTGGCGACCAGTCACCTGTCGATCGTCTCTTCGGTGACATTGCTGGCCGGTTACTGCGTGGTGATGGCCGGGCCGGCGCTGGTGCTGATCGCCGCACGGACGATGTGGCACAGCAGGATCGAGCCGCTGCTCGTCCGGATCGACAACTTCCTGAGCAGGTACGCCGACAGCGCGACCGGCTGGACGCTGGCCATCGCCGGAATCGTGCTCGCGCGCGGTGCGATCGGTGGACTCGTCGGCAGTTAGCCTCACCTGAATGTGTGTCGTACTCGAGCGCTAGGGTGGATAGTGTGAATGTCGATGTCACCGCTCTTCCCGGGATCGGGGTCCGCAAGGATTTCTCGGCGCGCTCGGGTCGCCGAATCGGCGTGGTCGACCACCGTGACGGCGGCATCGATCTCATCGTGTCCAAACTGGACGATCCCGATGCTTGTGCCGCCCAGATTCCGCTGACCGCCGATGAGGCCGCCGTCCTGGCGAACCTGCTCGGCGCACCCCAGTTGGTCGCGAAGCTGCGCGAGGATCATCGGGATCTGCCGGGCATCACCACCAGACAGCTGCCCATCGGCGAGGATTCGCCGTACGAGGGCCGCACCCTCGGCGAGACCGGAATGCGCACGCGGACCAAGACATCGATCGTCGCGGTGATGCGTGCGGGCCAGCTGCACCCCTCACCCGGTCCCGATTTCACCTTCGCCGTCGATGACCTGCTCGTAGTCGTCGGGACGCCCGACGGTCTGGACGCGGCCGCCAAAATTCTTACGCACGGGT